>CAZPQC010000004.1:8293-54033 GCA_964588525.1 uncultured Spirochaetaceae bacterium | reverse complement strand
TCACGATATTAATGGTCGGCAGGCAGACGGGCTTGAGTAAAATGAAAATCCTCTGCGTATCTGATCATATCGACCCTCTGGTGTACAGCATCTCGATCAAGCAGCGCTTCGCCGATGTGGAGTTGGTACTGAGCGCGGGGGATCTTCCCCTGAGCTACTACGATTTCATCATGTCGACCCTGAACAAGCCGCTGCTGTTCGTGTTCGGCAATCACAACCTGCGCTACATGCCCCTGTACACGGGCCATGTGGACGCGTTGGGCAGGGGACGCTTGGAGCGGCAGGGGATCGATGCCTATATCCCCACCGGTGCCACCTACATCGGTTCCCGGGCGCGCCGGGAGAAATCCCTGCTGCTGGCGGGACTGGGCGGAAGCCTCTGGTACAACGGCGGGGACAATCAGTACCGGGAGTTTCAGGTAGCCTTCAGGATCCTGAAGTTGATACCCCGGTTACTCTACAACAGGCTGCGTTTTGGTCGGTACCTGGATATTCTCCTTACCCACGCCCCTCCCTTCGGCATCCACGACCAGAATGACCCCTGCCATCGGGGATTCAAGATCTTTCTCTGGTTCATGCGCGCCTTCAAGCCGAAGTACCTGGTGCACGGGCACACCCACCTGTACACCGCCTCGGCAGTTCGGATTTCCCGGTACGAGCAGACCGCCGTGGTCAATGCCTACGATCATGTGGTCATTGATGTGGAGCATCCCCGATGAGCTCCGACCACTATGCCGCCCGAGCCGCAGAGGATTTCAACAAGGCTCGCAACCGCGAGCTGTTCGGCCGGATCCTCTCCCTGCTGAAGAATGAAACGGACAATCTCCTTTCCCTCCAGGAGGTCAAGGCGCTGCTGCGGCCAAGCTCCGAAACCTACCGGGGTCTGCGGGTCGTGCCGATCGAAAAGATCGTGGGAAGCGAGGGCAGATACCGCGACTTCAACAGGTACTTCCTCCCCCGACACAACCGCCTGAAGGGACGTTGGGTCCGGGTAGACACAGCCCACCATCAGGACGTAGTCCTGCCCCCGGTTACCCTCTACGAGATAGGAGGGGTGTACTTCGTCCGGGACGGCAACCACCGCGTTTCAGTGGGGAAGCTGCAGGGGGTGGAGTTCATCGATGCGGAAGTGATCAGCTTGGGATCGCAGGTTTCCCTAAAGCCCGGTATGACCCGGGAGCAGCTTCGTGAAGCGGTAATCGACTTGGAGAGAGAGGAGTTCTTCAAACAAACCCGGCTCAACGAGCTGCGTCCGGAGGTGAGGCTCGACTTCACCACCACCGGACGCTACGACGAGCTCATCCGCCACATCAACGGTCACAAGTATTTCCTCAACCTGTCCGAAAACGAAGAGATCACTTTCCAGGAGGCTCTGCTGTCCTGGTACGACACGGTCTACAAGCCCATCGTAGACCTGATCGAAGAGGAACGGCTCCTCAAGGCATTCCCGGGCCGAACCGCCTCGGATCTGTATGTCTGGATCGTACGCCGCTGGGACGAGTTGAAGAAGAGGTACGGGCAGACCTTTCCCCTCAAGCAGGCGGCCAGGGACTACACGGAGCGTTACGGGCAACCGGCCCGAGGGGTGCTGGCGGCTGTCTCCCGTTTCCTCAATAGTCTCCTCACCCGTGCCAAACCTTAGCCGGGTTTGTCAGCGTCTTCTCCGCCTTTTTCGGAATATCGATCTCAATACACGCAGAATGACCGCCCAGATGCGGGCCAGCAGACCGGGGTTGCGCAGTTTATCGAGACGAGCCATGCCCTCGGCGATCTCCTCGGCCGAAAGATCCAGTCGCTGCACGTTCTCCTCGATCTCGACTTCCAGCTTCTGCTGCTCGGTGGGCTTGTCGATCATCACCGCTTCTATGGATTTCCATCCCAGTTTTTTAGCCGCCTGCAGCCGCCGGAATCCGGCGATAAGCTCGTAGTCCCGGTTGATGATTATTGGAGTCAGCTGACCGTGAGTTTTCAGGCTCTCCATCAATCCGGATATATCGCCCAGATCTTTGCGGATCCGCTTTTTCACGGTGATCGTCTCGGGAGAAATCAGCATCGTTTCCTATCCTGACTCCAGGTAACTGTCGTATTGCTCACGAGTGAGCAGCCGCTCCATCTGCCCGGGATTGCTCATCTCCAGGACGAACAGCCAGCCGCGGCCCAGAGGATCCTGGTTGATGACGCTGCAAGCCTTCTCGTCGGACAACGACTCGTTGATCCGGACTACGGTCCCCGATACCGGTGCATAGATCTCGCTGGTCGATTTCAACGAGTCGATGGAGCAAACCGCCTCACCCAGCTCGACGCGCCTGCCCACCTCGGGAAGCTCGACAAAGGCTATTTCTCCGAGCTCCGATTGAGCGAACTCCGATATACCGACTTTTACCCGATTGTTGTCCCTGAGAATCCATTCGTGATCCTCTGAGTACAGATAGTCAGCCATGCCGCCAGCCTTCAGTCCTTTCAGTCCAACAGGGGATTGCCCGCATCCCCGCTCGGTGCCGGAGGCTCCTCTTCTTTGAAAAGGGGTTCTCCCCAATCCGGAATCAGAGGTTCGTCGGGCAGGGGATCGCCGAGGAGAATCGATTCTTTGATGTTGTTTTTCAGGGTTTCATTGCGCTCGAACTCGAATTTATGGAGATCACAGAAATCCCGAGGCTCCGTACCCGTGAGAAAGATCTCCTTAACAGTGCCTTCGTTGCAGTACCTGGTGGGCAGGAGACCGGAAGAGGCGCAAACAGTGACCTCGATCAAACCGGAGTTGGGCCGTGTAAACTCCTCCACAGGCATACCCTCATGGGCCTCTTTCATGTACGCGGCCCAGGCCGGGCCCGCAACGGTCGCTCCTGTTTGATTCACCCCGAGAGAGTAGCCCAGCTCATCGAAACCGAACCAAACCGCCGTCGTGATCTGGGGCGTGAATCCCACGGTCCAGGCGTCGGACCAGTTCTGAACCGTACCGGTCTTGCCGGCAATGGGGCGATCAAAACCGTCCACCGTGGATGCGGCCCAGCGCAGGGTTCCCGAGTTGACAGTGCTCTGCAGCAGGCTGACCATGATGTAGGCTTCCTGCGGGGTCATGGCCTGCAGCGATCGGCCCGCCCGCATCTGCTTGGCCCTCAGTGCCTTCTCCGGTTCCAGGACCAGCTTGCCGTTTCGATCCTCCACGTAGCGGATGGCGATCGGCTCGATCAGACGGCCCTGATTGGGAAAGGTGGCAAAGGCCCGGGCCATCTGCAGCGGGTTGATCTTGATGACACCCAGCCCCAGGGGATACTTGCGGGGAAAGATCGTCTCGATTTCCGCAGGATCCGTAATGCCCAACAGCGTACTGGCCCGGGAGATGGCGGCATCGAATCCAATGGTGTCCAGCACCTTCAGAGACGGTACGTTCATCGAGTGAGCCAGAGCGTCGCGCAGCAGAACTCTGCCCTTCCACTCCCCTTTGAAGTTCAGGGGGATGTAGGGGGTATTGTCGTCATTCCAAAAGACCACCGGGGCATCCACGATCATGGTGGCCGGAGTCACTTTTCGGGAGCTGATGGCGGCCGAGTAGTAGAGGGGTTTGAAGGCTGAGCCGGGCTGAACCGTGGACTGCACCGCCCTGTTGAACTGGTTGGTGCTTTCGAACTTGCTGCCCCCCACCATGGCCAGGATATGACCGGTCTTGGTGTCTAAACTGATCAGCGCCCCCTCCACTTGAGTCTTCTTGGACTTATCCGCTTCTTTAGCGTATCCCACCCGGGTGAGGTACTTCAGCTCTTCGATTCCGAACAGAGAGGCGCCGATGTCGAGAACCGGATTCAACTGCTCGAGAAAGAAATCCCGAGCCTTGGCGTTCTGCTTGCTGCCGGCAAAGCGAATACCCTCGATGTTGAAGGTCAGGGACAGAAGGTCCACGATCGGCAGGAAGGTTGCGTCGGCGTAGGAAAGCCGGTTGGTCGACTGCACCTGGTGTTGATTGTTGACGATGCGGATCCACTTCTCCATGACCTCATCGGCTATTTTCTGTTTGTCCAGGTCCAGCGTTGTGTGGACGATCAATCCCTCCTTGTACAGATCCATGGAGCCGAGGAGCATCTCTTCGAGCCTCTGCCGGATGTACTCGGAGAAGTACGGTGCCTTGTCCTCCCGCTCGAACCAGGCGGAGGTGATGTTGCTTCGCGTGTAGTCGTAGCTGTCCCAGTATTCCATGAAGGACAGGTCCGCCTCCTCGGCGCTGACGTAGCCAAGCTCCACCATCTGGTCGAGGATCTCCTTCTGGATCTTCCGCGCCCGTTCCGGTCTGTTGATAGGGGAGTAGAGCGCGGGACTGGCCAGTTGTATGACCAGCATGGCCGATTCCGCCACGGAGATATCCCGAACCGAGTGCTTGAAGTAGAACTGGGAAGCCGCCTCCACCCCGTAGGTGTTGTGCCCGAAATACATCAGGTTCAGGTAGCGCTCCAGGATCTCGTTTTTCGACAGCTGCCGTTCCAGCTGGATCGCCCACCACAGCTCTACGAGCTTTCGTTTCAGGGAGATGTCGGTGCGATCGGCGTACAGGGTGCCGGCCAGCTGCTGGGTGATGGTGCTGCCGCCGCGAAAGGCACGCCCGCTGACGATGTCCAGCAGAGCCTGCAGGATATAGACGATGCGGAAGCCCTTGTGCTGGTAGAAGTACTGGTCTTCCCGTGTCAGGACCGCGTCGATCAGGTGCTTCGGGATCTCATCGATCGATACGATCTCCCGCTTCTCCTCGGAGAAGAACTGGGTGATCAGTCGTCCCTGGTAGTCGAGGATCTGGGTGGGAAGGGCCGGTTTGATGTCCTGGAAGTTTTCCGCGTTCTGTATATTCTTGGTGGTAGCCAGGGCCAGGCCCAGGGTTACTCCGATTATTATCGCGAGCACGAATCCGATGCTGAGGAGGATGATGGCAACTTTCAACTTTTTCGGTGGCATGGATCAAACGTAGTCATTGGCCGCGGTGTTTGTCAAGTTGGATGCGCGGAGTAACGAAGGTGAACCGCTCTCCCTGGCAAAAGAAAAAGGCCAGCTCCGAAGAGCCGGCCTTCGTTTAACGTGTCGGCGTTGTAATATAGTAAACTGGGAGGGGAACTATATTAGGTACCGACACAATTATTATCGACGTATGTCAATAAAAATTAATCCTCATTTACAATTATATCAAATATTATCGAAAGATGGTAGTGTTTTCCCTTTTGAACGGCAAATTTCTTGCTGATGCTGTGATCGCCGATTTTCGCCCTGACCAGGTGGTTTCCCTCGCTGATCGGGATGGGGAAGGAGATCCCATCGGCTATTTTTTCTCCGTCCAGGAACAGTTCAGCTCCTAGAGGAGCATCGATCGTCAATTGAATGATCGTCTCCTCCAGATTGATGTCAACCAGGCTCGTTTTGCCCGATTCCACGGTAAAGCTCGTACTGATTTCCTTGAACGAAGAGGAGACAATTCGCAATTGATGAATTCCCGAAGGCAGCTCCAGCCGTTGTCGGGGCGAGGTGATCTGTTCGCCGTCTATAAAAAGGTCGAGCGACTCATCTTTCAGGCCTTCCGGGAAGTGCAGAGCCAGGTTCGCGAACCCTTTTTTCTCTAACAGGGGTTTAACGGAAAAATAAAATTTCTTGTCCGCGATTGCTTCCGGGATTCCTTTGGCCAGCGGAACCATGGTGAGCAGCAGAGGAAAATCCGTCCGCTTGAGAGGGCTTTGGAGGCTATAGGTTCCCACCGGCAGAGCTTCCCCGCTCGGGGCTTGCACAAGGGGAATCTGGATGTAGATTCGGTTCAGGTACGGCAGATACTGGAAGAATGCCCGCTCTCCTGTGTAGAAGCGTACCTCCCGCTGCGGAGGAGGAGAGAGGTTTTTGTAGATGCCGAGGGCGTAGCTGTCGAAATATTTTTTTAGCTCGTTCGACAGGACCAGTTCCACGCGTATGCCCTCCAGAAAAGGGGTATCCTCTTCCAAAGCAAGCACGGCGGCTTCCTCCAGGGACAGAGCGACTGTCTGTTCGAAGGCCGCATCACTGGGAACCCGTACCTCCTCGACCACCAGGCCGCGAATCTGATCGGGCCAGGCAACCGCCGCCGACCAGGCGGCGAGAATGATGCAGATCAGCTTCAACTGTCTCATCGTTTCGTTTCCTTTGGCATGGGCAGTAGCGGAGCCGGGTCGCGGGAGGACCCCCGCCGCCGTATCTCGAAGTGAAGATGCGGACCGGTCGAGTAACCAGTCGTTCCCACCGCGCCAATGATCATACCGGAACGTACGGCATCGTTCAACTGCACATAGATTTCCGCCAGGTGACCGTAAATCGTCTGATATCCCGCTTCGTGATTGATGATGACCATTTTGCCCATCACCTCATCAAAGCCAACCAGCCCGACCGTACCGTCTCTGGCGGCAAACACCTCCGTCCCAGGGGGGGCTGCCAGATCGATGCCCTTGTGGAACTCGGAATCACCGGTAAATGGATTATCCCGCATGCCGTACCCGGAGGTGAGCCTGCCGAAGGGCAGGGGAAAGCGAAAGAGGATATTGAGGAAGTAAGCCCTCTCGATGGGTGTAAAACCATCCCCGCGGTAGAACCTCAAATCATGCAATCGGCCGTCCTTGTCCAGGCGTATCGGCCGTGCGTCTACCCTCGTGTTTTCGCTGATCGAGGCCACGATTTCCTGAAACGTACTTGCCGGTACGTCCCAAACGAAAATTCCCGGTTGGTTGGGCACCAAGACAACCATGCCCGGCTGAATGGCTGTCTGATTGTCGAAGCCGTTCAACGTAGCGATGCAGTCGTACGGCAGGTTGAGTCGGGCGGAAAGGGACAGCAGATCCACGCCTTCGGCCAGCTGATAGCTGAACAGACGCAGGGGGGGGAACTCTACCCCATCCTTTCCGGGAAGACGACTTTGCGCCTGAAAGTAGGCCTGCAGATCGCTCTGCAGCTGCTTGAACAGAACGTCCTGGGAGTTGAGTTTTAGAATTCGCGGATAGTCGCCAAACGCCGCAGTGCAGACCAGCAGCAGCACGAGAACCGTGCCCCGGGTGTGCAATCTACCTCTTACCTCGCCTAGCATATTTCAGAAATCCCAGAAGCAGTATCCATATAACCGCCGTTAGAATCGCCAGCACCGTGTGGCCCCGACTGATGAGCAACGCAATCGCATAGATCACCGCGACGGAGGCTACAACCACGGCTGCTGTCTTGAGTATCGGCAGGATTTTCCGATTGAGATACATTCGAAGTGCTTCCGGAACACTACCCAGTCGAATGAACCTGTTGATGAGTGCAGAGAGCAGGGCAGCGGCGAGCAGAGCAATCACAAAGATCGTGTAGCCGCCGGCAAAGTTGCTGGAGAAGTACCACAGGGGGACCGCAATGACTACGGCTACGAGGGCTATTACGGCGAGGAGTACGACGAATGCCCCGATTTTCTGGAATGACCGCCCCAAACCCTTGAGTACGCGTGCAAGCATTACGATTAGCAAGGCTAAGAACCCTGGAATTGCTTTTCCAACTCTCTGTACCGACGCACCTCTTCATCCTTGCCCAGGCGCTCGGCCACAGATATCAGGTGGGGCAGAACGCTTGCCGCGTTTCTGTACAGATACATCGCCTGATAGACCTGAAACGATTTTTCATAGCTTATATAGGCCTGATCGTCGTTTCCAGCCTTTTCCTCGATCATCCCCCTGGCGAACAGGTCTTTGGCGATGCCGACGGAATTTTCCACACGTTTGTCGAAGCTCAAAGCCAGATCGATGCTGCCCCGAGCGGCATCGTAGTCTCCCCGCTTTGAGTGTATGGAGGCGATCATGTAGTGGTTGCTGGCGATTTCCTCATACTGCTCCAGGTCCGTGTTTATTTCGAGGGCTCTCCGGAAGTAATCGAGGGCTTCCTCCAGCATACCCCGTTTCTTATACACCGAGCCGATGTTGTGATAGATGATCGCCAGGTCTCGGGCTGAATCCTTCTCCTGGATTCCGCGCATCGCTTCATCCAGCAGAGCCGCGGCATCCTCCAGTTTGTCCCGCTCCAGATAGACCTCCGCCAGGTTGGTCTTGCTGCGGGCAATCAACAGTGGATCCTGGAGGATTTCCGCCCGGACGGCGGCGGTGCGAAAGTGCTGCTCGGCTTCGTCGAGGTATCCCGCCGCCATGTATACTTTGCCGATCGAGTTGTAGGATTGTACGATCCCCGCTTCGTTGTCTACGGAGATGTTGTCATTCAAGGCCAGGTTGAAGAACTGCAGGGCTTGGGTGTACCGCCCCTCGTTGAAGTAGGCATTTCCGGCTTTCGTGTACTCTGCGGCCCGAATCTTCTTCTCCGTGTTTTCCTTGGGCTGCTCGGGAGCGGAGGAGCAGGCGAACAGCAGACAGCAGCCGAACACGATCAGGCAAACGCGGTGCATCTAGAAATCCTTATCTCGGAAACTCTGAAAGGTCGTGGGCTGTTGGAGTCGCTCGGGAACGCCCCCGCGAATCAGAGGATTATTCTTGACAGCCTCCAAGACGTCCCTGCCCTGATCCAGTGTGGCCTTCCCCTTCTCGAGGATGCCGGATATCTGGGGCTGAGAGGTGTTGACGAAGGCGACGAAATCCCCCAGCTCATCAATGATCCTGTTGAGGTCTTCCACGGATTTCACGATCTGGTCGTACAGCTCGTTGTCATCGTCCAGAAAGGTTGCCACCGAGCCCTTCGGATCGAGCAGCTTCTTAGCCAGGCCGGTGGGATCGGTCATCCCCTCGGTAAGCTGATTGATATTGGCTGCGGCCAGCTCGAGATCGTCCAGCACACGGTTGATCTGTCCTGCGGTGGTTTCCAGCTCGACGATCAATCCGGTCAGCGGTCCCGTACCGACTCCTGTTATCGAATCGTTGAGGGATTGCACCATTTCTTCGACGGACAGCAGCGTGGAGTCCACCTGCACGAGAATCGGGCCAAGGCTGGCGATTACCTCCCCGATCGGGTCTTCACCAACAGGACGATCGACCAGTCCATTCTTCACCAGCTGCTTGCCCTCCTCCAGATCCATGGAGGGGATGTAGGAGAACTCGGGCAGAGGCTCCGCCGGGCCTTTGCCGGGGTGAAAGAACATGCCTCCCCCCAAGCCCAGCGGATTGGAGGTCAGCTCCAGAACCGAGTTGGGAAGGACCTTGTCGTAGTAGGTATCCATGATGAAGAACTCGATTTCTACGAGGTTGTCCTTGGTCAGGGAGATGGTGCTGATTTTGCCGATTTCGAAGCCTTTGAGCCGGATTGGCATGCCTACGCTCAATCCCCCGGCGGATTTGAACACACTCCAGTAGTAGTAGTCTTTGGCGAACCAGCGCTGGTTGATGCCCAGCAGGATAAGGATGGCGGCGACCCCCAGAATTGCCAGGAGAACGAAAATACCCACGATTTGATGGGCGAACCGAACCCGGAATTTCATTGCTTTTTAAGTCTAGCTGAGCCCCAGCGGCAGTGTCAAGTTGCTCGAAGTTCTTCAGAAAAAGGTCACAGCGCTTCTTTGTCTATGAACTGCTTTTCATAGAGCTCCCGGTAGATCCCGCCGTGTGAGAGAAGTTGCTGATGGTTTCCCACCTCCACGATTCGTCCTTTGTCGAGAACGTAGATGAGATCGGCATTCTGCACCGTGGTCAAGCGATGGGCGATTACGATGGCTGTTCTGCCGGAGAAAAGACGCTCCAGCGCTTCCTGGATCAGGCTTTCGGTTAGCGTGTCCACGCTGGCCGTAGCCTCATCCAGGATGATGATGCGGGGGTCTGCCAGGATTGCCCTGGCGATGCAGATCAGCTGCCTCTGCCCGTTGGAAAGGTTCACTCCTCCTTCCTGGATTTGGGTATCATAACCGGCGGGAAGACGGCTGATGAAGCCGTGGGCGTTGGCCCCCTCCGCGGCCCGGATCACAGCCTCTATCGGAGCCTCCGGAGCACCGAAGCGGATATTGTCGGCTATGGTGCCGGTGAACAGGAAGGGATCCTGCGAGACGAGTCCCATCTGGCTGCGGAGGGATTTTTGGGCTATCGTGCGGATATCGATCCCGTCGATGAGGATGGCGCCGTTACCGACCTCGTAGAAACGAGCCACCAGATTGGCCATCGTGGTTTTCCCGGCTCCCGTCTGACCGACCAGGGCAATGGTACGACCGGGCTCTATGGTCAGATTGATGTCTTCGAGAACGGGGAGTTCATTGTAGGAAAAGGTCACCCGCCGGAACTCGACCTGTCCCCGAATTTCGGAAAGCTTCACCGCGTCGGGGACATCATGGATTGCAGGTTCGCTCTCCAGGAGCTCGATTACTTTCTCTCCCCCGGCCATCGAAGCCTGCATCGTCGTGTAGATCTGGCTGATCTCCCTGATCGGCGTGAAGAAGCGGGTGACGTAGGACAGAAAGGCGACGACCGTTCCGATCGAAATGGCTCCTCTGGTAACGTAATAACCTCCAAACCACAGCACGATCGCCATGGCCAGGATCCCCAGAAACTCCACCGCGGGCAGGAACATGAAGGCCAGAGACATGGCCTGGACGTGGGCATCCCGGTTGTCCCTGTTTACCTGATCGAATTTCTTCTGGGTGGTTTCTTCCTGGGCGAAAGCCTGAATGACCCGCATACCGGCGAGGTTTTCCGCCAGGTCGCCGACCACCGCGGCTACCCGGGTACGGGTAGTGCTATAGGCCATCTTGGCGCGTCGGGAGAACAGGGTGGTCGCCAGGATCATCAAAGGCAGAATTGAGAAGGTAACAAGCGCCAGCGTCGGGTTCATCAGGATCATAACCGTGACGATACCGATTACAATGAGACTATCCCCAATCAGGTTGATCAGACCGTCGGACAGAAACTGGTTGATGACTTCCACGTCATTGATCACCCTGGAGAGGGTGATGCCGATGATGTGGTCGTCGTGGTAGCCCAGGTGCATCCTCTGCAGATGCCTGACAAGGTCCGCCCGCAATGTAGACAATACTCTATGCCCCACCCAGGAGAGAATGTACTGCTGCCCGGCCGTGGAGAGACCGAGAGCCAGGAAGGCGAGGGCGGTGAGGACAGCGATATGCCCGAGGCCTGCCAGATCTCCCTGAGTGATGTACCTGTCTATCGCAATCTTGATCAGATAAGGCGTCAGCAGGGTGACACCGGAGGAAATGAGCATCAGGAAGAAAGCCAGCAGCATGCGCTGCCAGTGCGGTTTGAGGAAGACCAGCAGCCTGAGCAGGGTGCTTAGATTCAAAGCCTTTCGCTCCTGCTCCTGGCCCATGGTTCTCATGATTTGTCCCGGGCCGTGAAATTGGGTGTCTCCGGTTCCGATCGTGAAGCTCATATCTCGACCTCGTCCGTGGCTTCGTTGTTTCCAGTCGCGCCGCTGCCTGCCCGGCCGGCCGCCATCGTCTTTGAAGGCACCGGGGGTTTCAGCTGCCGGTTGTAGATGTCGGTATAGATACCCGAAGACCGGATGAGCTCACTGTGGGTACCTCTGGCTGCGATCTTCCCGTCGTGCAGAACGAGTATCAGGTCCGCCTTGCGTACCGTGCTCAGTCGCTGGGCGATGACGAAGGAGGTTCGCCCGAACATGAGATTCTCCAGGGCGATCTGAATGAGCCGCTCCGTTTCCGTGTCCACGCTGGCGGTGGCATCGTCGAGGATCAGGATCCTGGGATCGCTCAGGATGGCCCGGGCGATGGCGATGCGCTGCTTCTGGCCTCCGGAAAGGGTGCGGCCCTGTTCTCCCACGAAGGTATCGTAGCCGTCGGGAAGCTGGCTTATGAACTCGTGCGCCTGGGCGGCTTCGGCTGCGCCGATGATCTGTTCTTCTCCCGCCTCCGGAGCCCCGAAAGAGATGTTCTTTTTGATGGTGTCGGCAAACAGAGTCGTGTCTTGCAGCACGATCCCGATCTGTGAGCGCAGTGAATTGAGGGTGACCTCTCTGATATCCACGCCGTCGATCAGGATACGTCCTTCGGTAGGATCGTAGAAGCGAGGGATCAGGTTGATGATGCTGGATTTTCCGCTCCCGGTAGTGCCCAGAACGGCCACGAGTTGGCCCGCTTCCACGTCGAAAGAAATGCCGGAGAGAACGGGGAGCTGATGAAAGTAAGAAAAGGAAACCCGTTCGAAGCTCACCTGTCCCCGAATTCCTTTCAACTCCGCGGCGCCGGGACGCTCCAGTACCTGGGAGCGCTCGTCGAGGATTTCCATGACCCGCTCCCCGGCAGAAGCGGCCTGGGCGAGCACGGCGATAACCATGCCTAGCCGCCTGATCGGCAGGGTGAGCTGGGACAGGTAGGCGGTGAAAGCGACCATCTCGCCCAGGGTAAGCTGCTTCCGGATGACCAGGCGGCCTCCAAACCAGATGACGAAGATCATGCCGATGCTGGCGATCATCTGCATGACGGGGATGTTGAACGCCCGCAGGCGAGCCGCGCGCCTGGACAGAAGGAACCACCTGCTGTTTTCCAGGTCGAATTTCCTGATTTCCTCCTCCTCCTGAGCAAAGGCCTTTATGACCCGCGCGCCCCGCAGGTTTTGCTCGATCCTAGTGGTGAGGACGGCCAGTTGCTCCTGTATCCTCAGTGAAAGAGGCCGGAAGCGCCTCCCGAAGGAGAAGGCTATAGCCACGACAAAGGGTGTGCTGATCAGAGCCAAAAGGGCCAGCTGAGGATTCATTGAGAACAGGATAACAGCCGTACCCGAGGCAAGCACGATCCCTTCCAACATTCGTTGCAGAGCCCGGCCGGTCAGGAAGCGTATTCTCTCCACATCCTGAATCGTTCGGGAAAGCAGCTCTCCCGTTTCCGTTTTGTCGTGGTAGGAGAAGGAGAGGGCTGCCAGCTTGGCGTGAATTGCTTTTCGTATCGAATAAGCCACGCCTTGGGAGACCATTTCCAGGGAACGGCCTTCGACGAACGTGAGCACTCCCTTGACGAGCCCGACGCCAATGAGTGCCAGCACCGCGTAGGTAATGATGCGCATATCGCCCGTTTCCATGCCGTGGTCGACGACCCAACGGATGAACTGAGGGATCAGAAGGGTCAGGCCGCTGATGAAGAAAAAGAACGTGTAGCTGAGAACAACCAGCCTCCAGTAGGGACGAAGAAAGGCAAAGCACCGGGCATAGATTCCAAATGAACGAGTGTTGGATCGCCGTGACGTTTGCTCAGGGTCAGCTCGCATATAATCCTTCAAACTGTCTCATGTTACCCTGTTTCGGCTGTTTGGGTAACAGGAGCGAGAGCCATGGGGATGCCGCCGGCGGCGACTAAACCGCTCAACTGCCCGAAGTGCGAATCCCCGCAATTGACATTCTCAGGTATTTATATACCATAACGATAATACCAAGGAGCAGCGCAAAGCAGGAGTAGCTCATGATCTGGAACCCTCACTACGAATCGATGGAACGAGAGAAACTCACCAAGATACAGGGCGAACGGCTCTGCGAGCTGGTCGATCGGGTCTATCGAAAAGTTCCTTTTTACAGGAAGCGGATGGACGAGAAGGGGGTGAAGCCCGTAGATATCAACGACATCTCGGACATCACCAAGCTGCCCTTCCTGACCAAAGATGATATGCGGGATGTATATCCATTCAAATTGCTGGCGGTTGATCCCATCGACATCGTCGAGGTCCATACCTCCTCGGGCACAACGGGTAAGCCCGTTGTAGATGCCTATACCCGGCAGGATATCTCGATCTGGGCGGAGGCCATGGCACGGACCCTGGCTATGGGGGATACCAGCCGAACCGACAGCGTGCACAACGCCTACGGATACGGGCTTTTCACGGGCGGGTTGGGTGTGCACTACGGCGCCCGCCTGATCGGAGCGAACGTCATACCCATCTCCGGGGGAAACACGGCCCGGCAGCTGGCGATCCTGCAGGATTTCAAATCCACGGTTCTGACCTGTACCCCCTCCTACTCCCTCTACCTGGCCGAGGCGGGCAAGGAGCAGGGAATCGATTTCAAGAAGATATCCCTCCGGGTCGGTTTGTTCGGGGCAGAGCCGTGGAGCGAGGGAATGCGAAAGGAGATCGAGGCTAAGCTCCATCTGAAGGCCCTGGACATCTACGGACTGACGGAGATCATCGGGCCCGGAGTCTCTTCGGAGTGCGAGGTTCAGGATGGGCTGCATATCTGCGAGGACCTGTTCTACCCTGAGATCATCGACCCGCAAACCGGGGAGGTGCTGCCGGACGGACAGAAGGGCGAACTGGTGATTACGACCCTGACCAAACAGGGCACCCCGGTACTGCGCTACCGCACGCGGGATATCACCTACCTCAACCACGAACCCTGCCGCTGCGGCCGCACCGCCGTACGAATGCACCGGTTGCTGGGGCGAACCGATGACATGCTGATCATCCGCGGGGTAAACGTATTTCCGTCTCAGATCGAGGAGGTGCTGCTTCGCATCGAGGGCATCGAACCCCATTACCAGCTGGTGATCGACCGCCGGGAGCAGCTGGACGTCCTGGAAGTCCTGGTCGAGATGAACGAGCAGCTGTTTTCCGACGAGATCAAGAATCTGGAGCGCTTTGAGAACGAAATCAGTGAAGGTTTGCACGCCGCCCTCGGAATTCACACCCGGGTCAAATTGGTTGAGCCGAAGAGCATTCCCAGAAGCGAAGGGAAGGCCAAGCGGGTAGTGGACAAGCGACAGTTGTGAGAAGTGAGGATGTAAGGAGGAAGAATTATGACGCTGAAGCAGATCTCGGTATTTCTAGAGAACAAGAAGGGCAGGCTGGCCGAGGTAACCAAGCTCATTGCCGCGGAGAAGATCAACATCCGCGCCCTGTCCCTGGCGGATACCACGGATTTCGGGGTTTTACGCCTGATCGTTAACGATCCCGATCGCTGCTTTGCCGTGCTGAAGGACAACAACTTCGTGGCTCAGCAGACCGAGGTCATCGCGGTAGAGGTGATGGACAAGCCCGGGGGTTTACAGCAGATCCTGGAGGTGTTCGACGAAAACAACATCAACATCGAATATATGTACGCCTTCGTGGAAAAGAAGTCGGACAATGCGATCGTCGTTTTCCGCATCGATCAGCCCGGCCGGGCGATCCAGGTGCTGGAGAAGGACAAGATCACCGTCCTCTCCTCTGATATCATCAGCAAGCTGTAGCGCAAAAAAGCGGGTTTCAACCTCGTAGCCCTAAGTCGGGCTCCCCGGTCCGGCTGGCCGTCGGGTGTAAAACGGACTGTATATTTTTACGCTCCTTTATTGACAAAATACAGGCAGTATATTAATACAGACAAATCAATTTTATGAAAGGGGTGCAGCAATGAATAAGACTCTAGTTATAATGCTGACCGTTTGCGTGTTTATCGCCATGATAGGCTCTCCGCTTTTCGCAGGAGGAGGGAAGGGAGAAGCTGTGGCCAAGGAACCGATAAAGGTGGGGGCTATCGTGGCTGTGACCGGAGGAGCTTCCTGGCTCGGTGCTCCGGAGGCGAAGACCCTGGAGATGCTGCTGGAAGATACAAACGCAGCCGGAGGGATCGACGGGCATCCGGTCGAGCTGATCGTCAAGGATTCCCAGGCCAGTGCGGAGAAAGCGGTCTCCTTCGCCAAACAGCTCATCGAGGAGGAGAAGGTGCTGGCGATCATCGGACCCTCCACCAGCGGCGAGTCCATGGCCATCAAGGACATCTGCCAGGAGGGTAAGACCATCCTTTTGTCCTGTGCTGCCGCCGAAACCATCGTTGACCCGGTGGCCTCCTATGTGTTCAAGACTCCACAAAAGGACAGTTACGCGGCCATCAAGATCTTCCAGACCATGAACGTAATGCACATAAAGCGCATCGGAGTCGTGGTGGGGAATACTGGCTTCGGTCAGGGTGGAAAGGCCCAACTGGAGAAATACGCCCCCGAACACGGGATCGAGATCGCCATTGCCGAAGTGTACGACAGCGGCGCCACCGACCTGACCGGTGTGCTGACCAAGGTGAAGGCACGGAACGTGGAAGCGGTGGTTAACTGGTCGATCGTTCCAGCCCAATCGATCGTGCCCAAGAACATGCGACAGCTGGGAATGAACGTGCCCCTGTTCCAGAGCCACGGCTTCGGCAACATCAAATATGTGGAAGCCGCCGGCGAGGCAGCCGAAGGGATCATCTTCCCCTGCGGGCGCCTACTGGTGGCCGATGTGCTGCCCGCGGACCATCCTCAAAAGGATGTGCTGGTCAGCTACAAGAGCGAGTACGAGTCACGCTACGGCGAAGACGTCAGCACCTTCGGCGGTCACGCCTACGATGCTTTTATCATCCTGAAAGCGGCAATCGAAAAGGCGGGCAGCATCGAAACGACGGCGGTTCGGGGTGCCATCGAGAGCCTGCAGGGCGTGGTCGGTACGGCCGGGATCTTCAACATGTCGGCCAGAGACCACAATGGATTGGGGCTGGATTCCTTCGAAATGCTGACGGTAAAGGACGGCAAGTTTGTGCTGCTTCAATAGCAAACTGTTCGCTATTGCCTGCCAGTCTAGTGACCCGTGAGTTTCGAACAGTTTTTTCAATACTTCCTCTCCGGGATAACCTCGGGGAGCATGTACGCGATCATTGCGATCGGTTTTAACATCATCTACAACACCACGGGCATCATCAACTTCGCCCAGGGGGAGTTCCTGATTTTGGGAGGGATGATCGGCATAAGCCTTTCATCCTTCCTGCCTCTTCCGGTTGCGATCGCTGCAGCGGTGATCGTTACCATGGGCGTCGGTGCGCTGATCGATTTTCTCTTTATCAGATGGTTGAAACGGCCGACGGTGCTGCGCCTGATCGTCATCACTATCGGAGTGTCGATTCTGATTCGGGAATCCATGCTTCACATCTGGGACGAGAAGGTGCGTACGCTGCGGTATTTTTCCGGGACCGAAATTTCCTCCATCAAGATACTGGGTGCCTATATCTCTCCCCAGGTCCTCTGGGTCCTGGGGATCAGCGCCGTGATCGTGGCGGCTTTGAGCCTGTTTTTTCGACTCACCCTGGTCGGCAGGGCCATGCGGGCCTGTTCCGACAACCGTACCGCCGCCAGACTGTGCGGAATCAGGGCCAGCCGGATGGTGACATTCTCCTTCATGCTCAGTGCCGCCATTGGAGCCCTGGCCGGCTGTGCCATCTCCCCCTTGACCCAAACCCAGTACAACATGGGGGCGCCCCTGGCCATCAAGGGATTCACCGTAGCCATCCTGGGGGGCCTCGGCAACAGCACCGCCGCAGTGATCGCCGGCCTGGTTCTCGGGCTTCTCGAAGCCTTCAGCATCGCCGTGCTGCCGCTGGCCTACATAGACGCGGTCTCCATCGCCGTGCTGCTCGTGATCCTGTTCTTCCGACCCAGCGGGCTGTTCGGCAACCGGGAGGCCAGCGCCCTCAAGGACTTCTGATGAACCCACGGCTGCGCAAATACATCCCCATCCTGGCCGTGCTGCTTTTCGTGGTCATCATCCAGCTGATCGTATCGGCCAGCGGGGCCAACTACTATCTGACCCAGTTGACAATGTCCGCCTACTACTCCCTGGTGGTCCTGGGCCTCTGCCTTCTGATGGGCTACGCCGGCCAGATCTCTCTAGGGCATGCCGGTTTCTTCGCCATCGGCGGCTACACCTCGGCGGTGTTGACAACCGTGAATCTCATGCCCTACGTCGATTCTCCGGCAGTGAAGATCCTGTTTCGACTCGGTATGGTCTTTGAACGGCAGGATTTGTACGGACACACCCTCCTTTCCTTCTCACCCTGGCTGGCCTTTATTGCCGCCCTGCTCATTACCGTGGCCATAGCCCTGATTATCGGTATTCCCGTAATTCGCCTGCGGGGCCACTATCTGGCCATGGCCACTCTCGGTTTCGGGTTGATCATCTATCGAATAGTGCTGGGCACCGGATTTCTGGGGGAGGCTGACGGAATCACCGGTGTCCCCGGGTTCCCGCTTTTCGGACTGGAGGTCAGCGGAGCCCTGTCCAGGCGCATCTCCAACTACTACATTGCCTGGGTGCTGGTGCTGCTCGCAATACTTCTGGCCATGAACCTCATCCAGTCCAGGGTCGGCCGGGCCCTGCGATCGATCCACGGCAGCGAGGAGGCCGCCCGGGCCATGGGGATCGACACGGCCCGCTACAAACTCTCTACCTTCGTGTTCAGCGCGGTGTTCGCCGCCGTGGGCGGCATCTTTCTCACCCACTACAACGGCAGCATCGGTCCCTCCGAGGTTACGAGTATGAAGTCCGTCCGCTACGTGGCCATCGTCGCGGTCGGTGGAATGGACAACCTCTGGGGTGCCCTGCTGATGAGCATGGTGCTCAACTTCCTTTCCTTGCGCGGATACTTCGGCAGCTATGACGATGCGGTGTTTGCCGCCATCCTGCTGGTGATCATGCTGTTCTTTCCCGACGGACTTCTGCGGGCGCCGGGCCTGCGGAATCTTGCGGTTCTGCGAGAAAAAGCAGCCGCACTTTTCCGGGCTTCGAAATCTCGAGGTGCGGAAAATGAATGATCTGCAGCTGGAGATCAGAGAGCTGAGTCGATCCTTCGGCGGATTGAAGGCGGTCAACGATGTGTCCTTCATGGTGCGAACCGGATCGATCAAATCGGTGATCGGGCCTAACGGGGCGGGCAAGACCACTCTGTTCAACCTGATCTCCGGAATGCTTCCCTGCGATTCCGGGATCATTCTGCAGAACGGACGGGATATCACCGGTTTTCAGCCCCACAGGATCGCGAAGCTGGGTATCAGCCGGACCTTTCAGACCACCAAGCTCTTCTCCCGCATGAGCGTTTTGGAGAACGTCATGGTAGGCCGCCATCCCCGTACCAGAGCCGGTTTCCTCTCCGGAGTGCTGAATCTTCCCTGGACCTGGAAGGAGGAGCGGGAAATCCGGGAGCGCTCCCTGGAACTCCTTGGTACCCTGGGTCTGAACGACGCCGCGGGGGAGCCGGCTTCGAATCTACCCTTCGGGAAGCAGCGTCTGCTGGAGATCGCCCGGGCGTTGGCTACCGAACCGTCGCTCCTTCTTCTGGATGAACCGGCGGCGGGTTTGAACATCTATGAAACCAGGGAGATGGCCGATATCGTGCTCAAGATTAGAGAGTGGGGGATAACCGTTCTTCTGGTGGAGCACGACATGTCTCTGGTAATGGATATCTCCGATGAGATCGTGGTTCTCAATTACGGTAGAAAGGTCGCCGAAGGCGAGCCGGCGCAGATCCAGCGGGACCCGGAGGTGATACGCATCTACCTGGGCGGCGATCATGCTTAAGATACGCAACCTCGAGTCAGGTTACGGGAAATTGAGGATCCTGAAAGGGATCTCCCTCCACGTCTCCCCGGGGGAGATAGTGATCATCATCGGGGCCAACGGGGCCGGGAAAACGACCCTGCTCAAGACGGTCTCAGGGATCCTCAAAGCCAGGGCCGGAACCGTCCACTTCGAGGACAGGAGCATCGGCTCTGCCGGCATGGAGGAGATCGTCGGCAAAGGCTGCGTTCTCGTACCGGAGGGACGGCAGCTGTTCAGCACCCTCTCCATCAAGGACAACCTCACGCTGGGAGCCTACCTGATAGCCAGGGCCGGGAAGCGTCGCGAGGTCAGGCAGAGGCTGGAAGAGATCTACGAGCTATTCCCCGTTCTTTACGAGAGGCAGGATCAGTTGGCCGGAACGTTGTCCGGGGGAGAACAGCAGATGGTGGCAATCGGGCGGGCGCTGATGACCGGCCCGAGGTTGATCATGATGGACGAACCGTCTATGGGACTGGCCCCCCTGATCGTGGAGAAGATATTCGCGACCATCGCCGCCCTGCCCAAGCTGGGCAAGACCGTCCTCCTGGTGGAACAAAACGCCCGAGCCTCTCTGGATATCGCCGACCGGGGCTATGTGCTGGAAACCGGGCAGATCGTACTTTCCGGAACATCCCAGGAGCTTCTGGACAACCACGATGTGCAGAGAGCCTACCTGGGAAAGGACTACAAGAGGATCGAGGAGTAACGGGTAAAATGATACTGGAAAAAGAATTCGAAACCCTGCCGCGGGATGAATTGGAACAGCTCCAGGTGGAGAGGCTTCAGTCCACCCTCTACCGGGTATACCGCTACGTATCCTTCTACAAGCAGAGCTTCGATTCCCACGGGGTGAACATCGAAAATATAAAGAGCATCCAGGACCTGGCGCAGCTGCCCTTCACTACCAAGGAGGACTTGCGCAAGAGCTATCCGTATGACATGTTCGCCGTGCCGCTGCGGGACGTCGTGCGCATCCACTCCACCTCCGGAACAACGGGGAAACCCATTATCGTGGGCTACACGAAAAACGATCTGCGCCACTGGACCGATTGTACGGCTCGATTGCTGTCAGCCGCCGGGGTCGACGATCACGACGTGGTGCAGATCGCCTTTCCTTTTAATCTGTTTACCGGGGGATTCGGATTTCATCAGGGGGCGGAGCAGATCGGCGCATCCGTGATTCCCTCCTCGACCTCCCCTCCGGAGAAACAGATCATGATCATGAAGGACTTCAAGACCACGGTCCTGATCTGCGCGCCCAGCTATGCCGTAAACATCGCCTCGACCCTGGGAGAGCTCCAGATTCGTGCCGAAAGCCTGAACCTGAAAGTTGGCCTGTTCGGGGCCGAGCCGTGGGGAGAGAATCTCCGCAGCCAGCTGGAGGAGGGGCTGCACATCACCGCTCTGGACAACTACGGGTTGACCGAGGTGATTGGTCCCGGGGTCGCCGGGGAGTGCGAGCAGAAGAACGGTCTGCACGTCAACGAAGACCATTTTATCGTGGAGGTAGTCGACTCGAACACCCTGGCCCCCCTGCCCCCGGGGCGGGAAGGCGAGCTGGTGTTCACGACCATAACCAAGGAGGGTTTCCCGCTGATTCGCTATCGCACCGGGGATATCAGCTCACTGATCCAAGAGCCCTGTGCCTGCGGGCGGACTACCCGCAGGATGCACAGGGTCACCGGACGGACCGATGACCTGATTTTCATAAAGGGTCAGAAGGTGTTTCCCTCTCAGATCGAGGAGATCCTGCTGGAAGCGGAGGGTACCGCCCCTCACTATCGAATACTCCTCGACAGGCAGGAGGGCCACGATACCATGGAGGTGCAGGTGGAGATCTCTGAGAGTTATCCCGCCTTCGACGAGTTGAAGAATCTCGAGAGGCTGCGGGATACGATTTCCCGCCGGATCGAAGTGGTTCTTGGGGTGGTGGCCAAGGTCACCCTGGTCGAACCTCGCTCACTGTTGAGGGACAGCGGAGCCAAGGCACGCCGGGTGATCGACAATCGCACCGGTTGATCGTGCCGTGCCGGGCAGCGGCTTCAACCGGATCGAGATCTGGCGGTGCAGGAGGAAGCGGCAACCGCTGTCCGGACAGTCGCCTACAGCGAGTACAGCTCGCGATCGGAAAGCAGGCGAGTACCCTTCTCGATAAGCACCTTCTCCGCCTGGGGATAGGCCTCGATGTCCAGCACGATGGCGGCCTTGTCTCCCTCCTCCAGCACGATCCCGTAGCAGTCCTCGATATTGATTTTGTGGGAAGAGAGGGTCAGCAGCAGATCGTGAAGCTCCCCGGGGCGATCATCCACGATCGCCACAACCACGTTTCGCTCGGACACCGTGAAATGCTGCTGCTTGAGCACCTCGTGCGCCTTGCCGGGATCGTTCACCAGAACCTTGAGTACTCCGAACTCGCCCTCGCTGGCCATGGAAATGCCCCGGATGTTGATCCCGGCCCGGAACAGGATCTTGGTGATGGCTTCCAATTTCCCGGGCTTGTTCTCCAGGAATACCGAGAGCTGAACTCCCATGTCAACGCCCTCCTTCTTCAGAGCCGCGGTAGTCATATACCCGCTGGGCCTTGCCCTCGGACACCGGCAGACTCGAAGGCTCGACCAGCTTCACGTTCGGGGTAACGCCCAGCTCCGCCCGCAGCGCCGCAACGGCCTTGCCCTGCAATTTCTCCAGCTCCGCCAGCGTACCGTGAAAAACCTCTTCATTGATCTCCACCTTCACCGAGAGCTTGTCCATGAAGTTTTCCTTGTGGATCTCTATCAGGTAATTGTGGCCGATTTCGGGGATGGCCATGAGGGTTTTCTCGATCTGGATCGGGAAGATATTCACTCCGTTGACGATCAGCATGTCGTCGCTTCTGCCGGTGATGCGGTCGATTCTGCGGTGGGTTCGGCCGCAGGGACACTTGCCTGGAAGAAAGCGGGTCAGGTCCCGGGTCCGGTACCGTATCAGGGGCATGGCCTCCCGGGTCAGTGTTGTCAGCACCAGCTCTCCCCGTTCTCCCTCCGGCAGAACCTTGCCGGTGTGCGGGTCGACGATCTCCGGGTAGAAGTGGTCCTCCCAGACATGCAGTCCCGCCTGACACTCGCACTCGAACGCCACGCCGGGGCCGCACATCTCGGACAGGCCGTAGGAGTTGTACACCTTGATGCCGTAGAGATCCTCGATTTTCCTCCGGATCTCCTCACTGTGGGGTTCGGCTCCGATAAAGGCGATGCGCAGGTGCAAATCCTTCTTCGGGTCCAAGCCCAACTCTTCGAAAAAGCTGTACAGGCGCAGGGCGTAGCTGGGCAGTATATGGATGACTGTGGCCTTCAGGTGTTTCAGGAACCAGATCTGCCGCTTGCTGTTCCCGGGCCCGATCGGGATGGTCATCACCCCCAGCTTCTCCGCTCCGTAGTGGAACCCCAAACCGCCGGTAAACAGGCCGTAGCCCATCATATTCTGGAACACGTCCTGCTTGCGAACGCCGGTGGTGTACATGCAGCGGGCTATCAGGTTCCCCCACTGATCGATGTCACCGGCAGTGTGGAAAACCACGGTCGGATTGCCCGTGGTGCCGGAGGAGGAGTGTAGACGAATGACCTCCTGCAAATCCACGGTCAGGAAGCCGTAGGGGAAGGCGTTTCTCAGGTCATCCTTGGTTGTGAAGGGAAGCCGGGTGAGCTGTTCCAGGCCGGAAAGCTCCATTGAGGAGTCTGCCGAAGTACCGGCATCAGCCGCGAAGCGCTTCCCGTAGAAGGCTGAGCGCCTGGCCCGGCTCAAGCTTTGATTCAACCGCCCGAGCTGCAGAACAGCCAGGGCGCAGCGATCCATGGTTTCTACATCTTTTTCCCAGTACATGTTTAGGGGGCCTACTCCTCGAGAAGATCGAGTATATCCGTATCATAGGTGGCGGCTTCACTCAAGACCTGGGACAAAATTTCGATCACCTCGCGATTTGCGCTGCGGCGGACTTCTGCGGTCGCCGCAGACTCGAGCACGCGGCCGTCTTTGAGCACGACCAGATGGTTGGCGATCATGGCCGTGAGGTGGGCATCGTGGGTGACGGCGATGATCGTGCAGCCGCCTTTGTTAAGAGTTTTGATCATCGTGAGCATTTTTTCCAGGAGTTGGTGGTCGATCGACGTGGTGGGCTCGTCGAGGAACAGAATCTCCGGATCCAGCACAATCGCCCGGAGGAAGGAGACGATTTTCCGCTCTCCCTCGGACAGCGCAGCCGGTCTCAGCTCCAGCGAATCCAAGAGATTCATACGTTCCAGGAGCTCTCGGATCCGCCTCTCGATCTCTTCTCCGCTTCGGCGGGGAAAATGCAGCTGGATCGGCAGAGCCAGGTTTTCGAAGATCGTCTTGTTCTCCCAGAGCGCCGCATCCTGAAACATGAAACCGCTGGAACGGCGAAACTGGAGCAGATCCTTCTGGCTGAAGCGCTGAAGGTTCTTGCCGTGCATGAGAACCCTGCCGTTGTCGGGGGGAATGATCGCCGCCGCTACCTTCAGCAGCATGCTCTTGCCGCTTCCCGACGGACCCATGATCACCGTGCTTCTGTTGGCGGGAAAGGCGACACTCACTTCGTCCAGGCTTATATGTTCCTGGGAATGGACCGTAACGGACTGCAACTCGATCAAGGAATCCACAAATCTTCCCTCTATACGTAGTAGATCAGGGTAATCACCGCATCGGCCAGAATGCAGAGGACGAAACCCTGGCCCACCGCCTTGATCGCCACCTGGGGAATCTCCGTCGAAGAAACCCGCACCTTGAATCCCTGGTAGATGGCCGTAAAGGAGATGATTACCCCAAACACCAGGGCTTTGATCAGGGAGGAGGCGATGTCGGCGCCGGACATTGCCCCCAGGAGGTTGTGGAAGTAATCCTGCAGCTGAATCGGATTGATGAATTGGGTCACCACGTACGATCCGAACAGGCCGAAGAAATTGAAATAGATAGTGAGCAGGACCATCGAGAGGGTGACTCCCAGAAACCGGGGCACCGCCAGGTAGGAGATCGGATTGATGCCTACCGATACGTAGGCCTCGATCTCGTGGGATATCACCATGTTTCCCAATTCGGTTGCGATGGCCGTGCCTGAACGGGCGATGATGACGAAGGCCGTCAGCAGGGGCCCCAGCTCCCGGGTGATCACGATCAGGAGGATCGTGTAGATGAGCTTGCCCTGGCCGAACTTCGGCAGGATGGAAATACCCTCTACCACGATCACCGCACCCAGACCGAGGGAGATCAGGGCGATGATTCCCATGGCCTCCACCGCCGTGAACAGAAGCTGCATCACCAGCACCCGGAATCCTACCTGCCTGCGCCGCAGGAACAGGGCGGATTCTTTGACCAAATTGAACAGAAAGCCGGTGGCGTAGAGAAAGTTGCCGAAGGCATCGCTGACGTTTTTACCAAGTTTGGCGATCATGGCGAATCGAGGTCGCAGCCGGTTTTGCGGATGTGCTCGGATCCTCCGGGTAACAAATAAGCCGCTCCCCACATCTGCAATAGCATATATCCCGGATGATTTCAACTTGTCGTGTTCTCTGCTATTGTGGTGCCGGTTCTGGTATCTGTTTGGCAACCGAATGTTCGAGGAGTTTGAGATGAAGAAACGGCAAAAGCTGCGAAAGGGTTTGATCATCGGCATGTTTCTGCTCTTCCCGGTCACGATCTACTACTTTTCTCCCGTCCTGTTTCTTGAGGGAGCGGCCGCCGGCATTCTTGCGGGAAGCGCCGTGATCTTTGGCCTGCAGTTCCTCTCCTCTCTCGTCTTGGGCAGGGCGTTCTGCGGCTGGATCTGTCCGGCCGGCGGTCTTCAGGAGATCGCTATAAATTTCCGGGACAGGAGGGTTCGACGAAGACGAATCCGCTGGATCAAGTACCTGATCTGGGTCCCCTGGTTTACCTTCTTCATATTCCTCCTGCTGCAGGCCGGCGGAATTCGGCAGGTGGATCCCCTCTGGCGGACCCAGAACGGTGTTTCCGTCAGCGACATCTACTCTCTGATCATCTATCTGTTCATCGTTCTCATCTTTGTGATCCTGTCGGCGACCATCGGCAGGCGGGCCGGGTGCCACTCTATCTGCTGGATGGCCCCCTTCATGGTTATCGGCCGCAAAATCCGCAACATCCTGGCCTGGCCGTCGCTGCGCCTGAGAGCTGAGAAGGAGAAGTGCATCCAGTGTGAAAGCTGTACCAATGCCTGCCCGATGAGCATCGAGGTCATGGACCTGGTGCAGGTCGACAAGCTGGAAACCCAGGATTGCATTCTCTGCGGAAGCTGTGTGGACGTGTGCCCCAAGGAGGTCATTCACTTCTCCTTCAGCGCGGGCAAGTAAGAGGGGAGGTATCGGCATGAAACGTGTATTGGCTGTACTGTTGATTCTTGCGTTCGCCACTGCGAGCGTATCGGTTTTCGCGGACGGGGAGCCGAACACCGTGATCCCTCTGGGTCCTCTGTCCTCCATCGCGTTCAACATTCAGGCACGGGTAGGGAAGCGGTAGACCATACGATCCCGTTTCCGCAACCTGACTTTCACCCCCTGTTCCCGCGCTCCCGGCGAATTGTATTTTGCCGTTTGTAACAATAATTTATTCCTGAATGGTTTACACTGGGGTGGCGATAATATAGCAAAGAAAGGAATCTGTAGATGCTAGCTACCTACTCGCTGTGCGGGTCGACAATCGTAACACCCGAGCGAATCATCCGCGATGGCAGAGTCAAAATTGAAAAGAACCGCATCAAGTCATTGACGGATGTCTCCAAAGTCGATATCGAGCTGGAATCCGGAATCTACTGCTACCCGGCTCTGATCAACGTCCACGATCACCTGCGGGGCAACTATCTACCCCGCATCGGGCCGCAGAACGGCGACTACTATCTCAACTGGTCGTATTGGGAGCGGGATCTGCGCAACTCCCCGGTATTGGTAGAGAGGGCGAAGATTTCCGTAGAGCAGATGTACCTCCTGTCGGCATACAAGAACCTGTTTTCCGGTGTGGCGACGGTGAACGACCATTTCCCACATGAGTTCAATGAGCCGTTGATACCCCTTCTGCCCATACGGGTGATCAACAACTACACCCTGGCCCATGAATGTTCCTCCTTCGATCTGAACTGGGGTGACGGCATCGAGATCGAGCACCGCAGGGCGGTGGAGCGGGGACATCCGTTTATCACCCACCTGGAAGAGGGCTTTGACGCGGAATCCCAATCAGGAGTGGATATTCTGGAGAATCTGACCTGTCTGGATGATCACGACGTGTTCATACACTGCATCGGATTCAGTGATTCTGACATTTGCAAGGTCCGGGATGCCGGTGCCAGTGTTGCCTGGTGCTCAGCCTCGAATGTATTCATGTTCAACGTCACCTGCAAGATCCGGAAGATGATTGCCGAAGGGGTTAATGTCTGCATCGGGACCGACTCGACGGCCACCGGTTCGGTGAACCTGCTGGAGGAGATCCGCTTTGCCCGCTACATGTACCGGCGCATGTACGGCGAGGAGCTGGATGCGAAAACCCTGGTGAATATGGTGACGACCCATCCGGCCAAAGCCTTCTGGATGCAGGACAAGATCGGGAGCGTGGAAGAGGGCAAGTACGCGGATCTGCTGTTCATAAGACCTCGAAAAGACGATCCCTATGAAGCTCTGGTATCGGCACGGATGGAAGATATCGAGTTGATGATTCAGGAGGGTACCCCCATCTATGGAGATGGGAAGTACGAGGAGCTGTTTCGTCGCAGGCAGCGCGATTACACGACCGTCGAGGTAGATGGGCGAAGGATGTGTGTCAAAGGAGATCCGGCGGGGCTTCTGGAGCGGGTACGGCGCGCTGTGGGCTTCAAGAAGGTTCTTGATTATTTACCCTTTGGCGGGTAGTCTTGTAATGGAGGATTGAAACCCCGTGTCTCCGAAGGCCATGCAGTACAAAGCGAACTCGATCATCTTCTTCAAAGGAGATATCAGTGACAAGATCTTCATCCTCAAAACGGGTCAGGTAAGCCTCAACTACACGGACATCGAGACCGGTCAGGAGATCCATGATCTCATCAAGATGGGGGAGTTCTTCGGGGTTCGCTCCGCCCTGGGTCGCTACGCCCGGGAGGAAACCGCCCAGGTTCTGACGGATTCGGTAGCGGTCGCCTTCACGGTACCCGAGTTCGAGCAGTTGGCCCTGCAGAACACGCGGATCATCGTCAAGATGCTCAGGATCTACTCCAACATGCTCAGGAGAATTCACAAGCAGGTCCAGAACCTCATCTTCTCCGAGGAGCAGATCAAGCCTGAGGAGGGTTTATACCGCATCGGGGAGTACTATCTGAAGAACAAGCGATACTCCCAGGCGCTCTACGTGTACCAGCGCTACCTGACCTACTATCCTTCAGGCCGCTACGCCTCGGATGTGAACCAGAAGATTCAGCTTGCAGAACAGTACCTGCAGAAGTACGGGCAGGGAAAGGGACCTTCGGTCGTACCCGGGGAGGAGGGCGCAGCTCAGTCGGTGCCCAAGCCCGAAGACAATCGCCAGCCCCAGGAGATGTCCGAGGTTGCCAAACAGTTCTACAATGCCGTCAGCCTGCTCAGCCAGCAGAAATACCAGGATGCCCTGGTGCAGTTCCGCAAGATCGTGGCGGAAAACCAAGATGCGGAGTATACGGCCAAGAGCCAATACGAGATGGGGCGCTCTCTGTTCTATCTCAAGCAGCACGACGCCTCGATCCAGGCGTTTACCTCGATGATCCAGAAATATCCGAATCATCCCGACCTTCGGGAAGCCTTGTACTACGCCGGCAGCTGCTACGCGGAGAAGGGGGACTCGGAAAAGGCAAGGGGCTTCTACAACAAGATCCTTTCCCTGACCGGAGATGAGGATGCGGTCAGCCGCAAAGTCAAAAAAGCTCTGCGCGATCTCGGTGGAGGCGGACAATGAGTGGTTCCTCCGATGCTTTCAATCGTTTTCGAAAAACCTTTCAGGCCGGGGATGTAATCTTCAGCGAGTACGAACCGGGAGACAATTTCTACCTGATCCAGATCGGCAGGGTTCAGATCGTAAAAATCTTCGGGGATCTGGAAAAGACGATCGCCGTCTTGAATCCCGGGGAGATTTTCGGAGAGATGGCAATCCTGGAGGAAGCCCCCCGATCGGCCACGGCCATCGCCATGGATCAGGTTACGGCCCTGGAGTTCAATCAGGAGAACTTCGACATCCTCATGCAGGGAAATCCCCAGGTGGCCCTGACCCTGCTCAAGCTCTTCGCCATGAGGATCCACGACCAGAAGAGGAAGTTCCAGATCCTCACCCTCGATGATGTGGAAGCCAAAGTCGCCGATGTGTTTCTGATGCTTGCGGAACACGAGCCGGTGGACACGACCGAGGTGGAGAAGATGGAGTTCAAGACCACGGTGGATGACGTTGCCCACTGGGCAGGAATCTCTCCGGAGAAGTGTCGCCACGTGGTGAATCATTTTATCAATCAGCGGCGTATCGAGCTGTACCCGAATCATATCGTCGTACGCAACATCAACGATTTTGCCCGCTTCGTGAAATCCCGCCGCCGCCGGCAAGACTGAGCCGCATCTTATTCGTTTATTTTCTTGACCCGTAAACAACCCGACGTTATAATTCGCTGTCAGTCTCACACGAAAAAACGACACGAGGAGAGGAACCTTTGAAATCGAATAACGATTCTCCAATTCTGTCGCTCCGAAATGTGCGCAGGTACTTCGGCGGTATCAAAGCGGTGGACGGGGTCAGCATCGACGTAGCCCCGAACTGTATCACCGGTTTGATCGGTCCGAACGGAGCCGGGAAAACGACACTCTTTAATCTGATCTCCGGATTCTACAAACCCGATGACGGGGAGATCTTCTTCCAGGGAGAGAGGATCGATAGGCTGTCCCTGCATCAAACCTTCCACAAGGGCCTGTGCCGAACCTTCCAGATCAGCCGGGAGCTGAAGCTGATGACGGTACTGGAAAACGTCATGCTGGTTCCGCCAGCGCAGCAGGGCGAAAAGCTCTTGCGCACCTGGTTTTTTCCGAAGGCCGTCCGGTCCCAGGAGCAGGAGCTGCGGGACAAAGCGCTCAGCAGTCTCGAGGCCGTAGGCCTCTTACACCTCAAGGACGAATACGCGGGTAATCTTTCGGGGGGACAGAAACGTCTGCTAGATTTGGCCCGGACCATGATGGCTTCCCCTACCATGATCATGTTCGACGAACCCGGGGCCGGCGTGAATCCTTCGGAAAGGCGAACCCTGGCCAAAAGAATACGTGAGGTTGTTGACGAATGGGGAATTACAGTACTTCTGATCGGCCACGAGATGGAGCTGGTTATGGACGTCTGCAACCCGATCGTCGTGTTGGATCGGGGAAAGGTGTTGATGGAGGGCACTCCCGATCAGGTGAGGAACGACAGACGGGTGCTGGAAGTTTATCTGGGAGGTACCATGGCATGAGCAAGCTGCGAATAGAAAATGTGGTCTCCGGCTATGGAAGCATGAATGTGCTGCACAGACTCTCCCTCGAAGTGGAAGAGGGTAAAATCGTCACGGTGCTCGGCCCCAACGGTGCCGGCAAGACCACGGTACTGCGAACGATCTTCGGGGTGCTGTCTCCTAAGGAAGGTAAGGTTTTCTATAAAGGCGAGGATATCACCGGACTGCATCCTGAGAAGATCGCCCGGCTCGGTATGAGCTACGTTCCCCAGGAGGAGAACATATTTGCCGCACTTACCGTTCAGGAGAATCTGGAGATGGGAGCCTTCATCCGGGAGGATGATTTCCGGCAGCGCATGGAGGAGGTGTTTGAATTTTTCCCGGACCTCACGGACCGAAGGAAGAGCAGGGCGGGAGACTTGAGCGGGGGGATGAGACAGATGCTGGCCATCGGCCGGGCCCTGATGCTGAACCCGGAGATGCTTCTTCTCGACGAACCATCCACCGGTCTTGCTCCTTTCCTGGTGGAGCAGATTTTCGAGAGAATCCAGGCTCTGAACAAGCAGGGAGTGACTGTGTTCCTGGTGGAGCAGAACGCACAAGCGCTCAGCTGCGCCGATCGTGCCTATATCCTCGAAGGCGGGGAGAAGAAAGCCGAGGGCACGGCCCAGGAACTGATGAACGACGAAGAAATCGGCAGAGTCTACTTAGGGAGGTAACATGGTCGAGGTCATCGTATACGGAATCGTACTCGGAAGCATCATCGCCCTGGGCAGCGTGGGTCTGACCCTGATCTGGGGAATCACGGACCTGTTCAATTGCGCCCACGGCGATCAAATAACCGCGGGGGCTTACCTGGCGCTGTTGTTCGGGGGACTGTTTTCCCGAATCGGTGTTTTGGGCAATCCGGTCGGACCCTTTTCCTTCAGCTGGGGATTGCTGATCTCCTTCATCCCCGCGATCATCATTTCGATCGGACTGGCCGTACTGGTGGACAGATTGGTATACAAACGGATGCGCCGGGCCGGCGCCCACTTCATCACCGCCTTCATCGCTTCGATCGGCGTGGCCTGGGCCATAAGGGGATTCATCTACATCATCTGGGGAGCGGATTTTCACTTTTACTCGCAAGGGTTGCGGGCCATGGTATTTCTTCCCGCCGGCATCAAGCTGCGAACCGATGAGATTTTTATCATGATCGTTGCCTGGGGCGCCGTAGCCGCCGTTTACCTGTTCATGGGGCGCACCAAAACCGGCAAGGCTCTGCGGGCTCTGGCGGATAATCCGAATTTGGCCCGAGTGTCGGGAATCAACGTGGAACGCATGCTGATTTGGGCCTGGGGGGTTGCCGGGCTGCTGGTTGCGGTGGCCGGGATTCTCTACGGCATCGAAACCCAGCTCCGTCCGGAAATGGGCTGGATCTTTCTCCTGCCCCTGTTTGCCGCGGTCATCCTCGGGGGCAAGGGGAGCATCACCGGGGCGCTGGCCGGCGGTCTGGTGCTTGGTCTGGCCCAGCAGGTTTCCACCCTGTTCCTTGTGCCGACCTACAAGCCCGCCGTGGCCTTCATCATCATGATCCTGGTGCTGATCTTCAGACCCAAGGGGATCTTCGGAAGGAGGACGGCATAATGGGAATGCTCGATTTCTTAGTATCCTTTGCCATTATGGCTTCGATCTACGCCATCTTCAGCATGGGACTGAACGTACACTGGGGCTACACGGGACTGCTGAACTTCGGCATCGCCGGGTTCTTCGCCGTGGGCGCCTACACCTCGGCGCTGTTCACGGCCAGGATGCCGACCGGAACCCTGGCCATCTACGTGAAGCAGGCCTTCGGACTCAACATGCCCTTTCTACTGGGTGTGGTGTTTGCTGCGATTTTCGCCGGCATCGTGGCCGTGCTGGTCGGTTTGTTGACCTTGCGTCTCAGTGAAGGGTACCTGGCCATATCCGCTATTGGGATCGCGGAGACGATCCGGATCTTCTTCAACAACGAACGCTGGCTGGCCAATGGAGCCCAGGGGTTGATCGGCATCAAACGGCCTCTGGCCGATCTGGTTCCCCCGGCTTACTACAATTACGTCTATCTGGGGATCGTGGTGATATTCGTTCTGCTGATCTACTTCGCCCTGGAACGGGGGATCCGCTCGCCCTGGGGGCGGGTCCTTCGGGCGATCCGGGAGGACGAGGTCATGGCCGCAGCGGATGGGAAGAACGTGTTTTTCTTTAAACTGCAATCTCTAGCCCTGGGCGCCATGATCATGGGCATTGGAGGCGCTCTGTACGCCCACTACTCGGCGGCGATTCAGCCCAGCGTCTTCGAACCGCTGTTCGGTACGTTCATCATCTGGACCATGCTCACCGTAGGCGGAACCGGGAACAACAAGGGAGCGATCCTGGGAGCGTTTATCGTTTGGGCCCTCTGGTCCTGGACTACTTTCTTAATTATGAAGGTCGTGCCCCCGAGCTTCCAGACCCGGGCACCCTATATCCGCTATGTGATCATCGGCATCCTGTTGATTGTTTTCACAGCTGCCCGTCCCAAGGGAATCATCGGGGAGGAGAGACAAGTATCCCGTTTCTAAGAGCGGCAATTTCCGACGTATAAATGGAAAAAACTGCTTGAAAATAAGGGGGCTATGGTACACATTAATAATAGCACGAGGAGGTTTCCTGGATGATTACGATCGTCTGCAACTCATGTAATAAGAAGATAGAGAGCCCGTCGTTGGATCGTAACTTCTTCAACGTATTGGGCAATGACGTCTGCAGATCCTGCTGGGACAAGATGAAGGCCAAGGCGGAGTCCCTCGCCGTGGTAAAGGGGAATTACTCCTGGCCGGCCTACCGCTCCGCTCTGGAGACGACAGCCCGCAAGATGTGCAAGTAGGGATTGCGCACTCGCGAGACTCGCTTCCACCTGGGCTTCTGTAGTTAACTCTTTCTCGTCTGTTCCGCGGCTAAAGGTTCGTTTCCGCTCGTCTGGGGAGGATTCTTGGAGGCAGAGGTAACCAAGCTCGTCGAAGCGCCGGATGTGTACTATACAGTGTTTTGGTCCCGCCTGCGCAAAGCGGATCGCTACGAAATCATTACCAAGGTCCCTTCGGTCTCCGGGATATTCGAGCTTTACTATCAGGACGAGCACAAACAGCTGAATCTCTTCCACATCGCCAAGGCCTGGTACGGAGGTTTGCGGACGGCCTTGCGAAAAGCCACCGATCCGGAGCTGGAAGAGGAGGACTCCAGGAAAGCGATTCTCGAGAAACACGACTGCTTCTATCGCTATACGATCATTCCCTCCTACGCCGACATGAGTGATGTCCTCTACTTCTTCGCCGCCACCTACCGACCCCACAGCCACAAGGTAGTAGCCTCGGGGCGCTATCAAAACATCTATGTGAACGAGGTTTCCGAGGACAAGATCGTTACCGTGGATTAGAGGTGTAGCCGAGCTTTTGCCTCCGGCCGGTGTTTCGGACCTGAGCCGCAGTATCCCGGCCGGGAAAACGGCAGAACATAAAACGGTATAAAAAAAGACCGGTTGTCACTAAAGAAACAACCGGTCTCCTATTTTCTACTTGACCAGGTACTACGGACTGACCGATCGTATTGTTTTAATGTACGGCTCCTCCTCAGTGTAGGCCCAGACGTCAATCGGGGTTACGACATCACCGTTCTTGTCAAAGTCCTGAGATCCGGCAACACCTTCGTAGTTGATGTCCTTGCCCTCTTTCAGCAATTGAATGGCCTTCTTCAACCCATCAACGCCTGCATTGACGACCTCTCCGGGGGGATTGGCAACTTTTCGCAGCATGTCACGCACATTCACGCCGTCGAGCGGTTTTTTCGCGTATTCCGCCGCGGCTGCGGCCAGACCGGCGATGACGACAGCGTCGTAGAGGGTATCCATGTAGGGCAGGGGCGGAAGATCCCCATACTTTGCCTTGTAGTCGTTCTGGAAGTTGGTCAGAGATGTACCGCTTACGCTCCCGGCGGCGGTGCCGAGATAGCCGGCCAGATTCTGGGGACCCAGCGCCGCGGGCATCTCGACGGACTTGGTGCCGTCGCAGAAAAGCAGAGCCGTGGTCTTGTTGTAGCCCGCTTCAAAGAACTCCTTCAGATACACGGTGGCCTGTCCGGGATATCCCAGAGCCAGCATGACGTCCGGTTTGGACTGCATGAGTTTACGCAGCTCGGTCACGTAGGTCGGCGCCGGTTTCTCATCGTGGGGTGTCGAGGCGACTACTTTTCCGCCGGCTTTCTCGAAGGATTTGGTGAATTCATCCAAAAGACCCTGTCCATAGGGGTTGTTGACGTAGAAAACCGCCGCCGTCTTGTACCCTTCATCCGCGGCGACCTGGCCCAATACGACACCCTGTAGGGCGTCGGAAGGAGCGGTGCGGAACAAGAAGTCTTTACCCTCGTCCGCCGGCAGATAGCTGATCAGCGGCGAGGTCGATGCGTTGGAGATCTGGGGGATCTGTTTGGGGATCGAAACGGATTCTGCCACCGGGATGGTTACCCCGCTGGCCGCCGCACCGATGATTACCACGACCTTTTCCACATCGGCGAGGGTCCGTGCCGCCTCTACGCCGGGAATGGCCGCGGTTTCGGTGTCGGCGTACTTGAGTTCGATCGGGAACCCTGCTGCCGCCATTTGCTCAGCGGCCAGATCCCCGGCCAGGCGGAATCCCTTGCCGAACTCCGCCAGGGGTCCTGTCAGGGGAATCAGCATGCCGATCTTTACCGGTTTTGCCTCTTCCTTCTTGCATGATATCAAAACCACGCTGAAGGCAAGGACGACAACCAGAACAATGGTAAGCGTTCTTTTCATACCTTTTGGCCTCCTTCTAGGTTAATAGGTTTTTTGTGATTGTGAATTATTCACCGCGAACACCTACCCTGTCAAGGGACTGGAAGATTTTCTTTGTCCGGCCGAGAGTCACCCCGAGCTACGAAAGGCTGACCTTCGTGAGTTCAGAAGATAAAGCGGGTCATCCCTGAGTCCCGGGCGTACTGGACCACCTCCTCAATCTCCTGCCGAAACACCCGCCGGCGCAATCCCTCGTGTTCGGAGGCGTGGAAAGCCGGATGGTACTGGTCCATGATGTTGAGATAGGTGGCACGGGAAACGGACCATACAAGGAAATCGATCACCTCCCGGGAGTCGGCAAGGCGGTTGGGAAGAACCAGGTGGCGAACCAGCAGTCCCCGGGTGGCCACGCCCCGCTGATCGGTCTGCAGGTCCCCGACCTGGCGGTGCATCTCCAGCAGAGCTTTCCGGCACCAGCTGGAATACGCGCTCACCCCGGAATACTTCAGACCCGCTTCGTCGTTCCCGTACTTGAAGTCGGGCATGTAGATCTGAACCAGGCCGTCCAGATCCCTCAGGAACTCCGGGTTTTCGTAACCGCCGCAGTTGTAGACGATGGGAAGCTGCAAGCCCTGCCGCCGGGCTTTCTTGACCGCCTCGAAGATCTGGGCGGCCTGGTGTGTGGGGGTGACCAGGTTGATGTTCTCCGCTCCCCGGTCCTGCAGCGCGAGCATGATCCGCACCAGCTCCTCTCCATCGACCTGGCGGCCGTGGTCCAGCTGGCTGATATCGTAGTTCTGACAGAACACGCACTTGAGGTTGCAGCAGGTGAAGAAGATCGTGCCGGAACCGCCTCTGCCCACCAACACCGGCTCTTCTCCGTAGTGGAGGTTGGCCGATGAGACGACCAGCTCGGATGCGAGCCGGCAGCGTCCTCTGTTTCCCTTGAGACGATTCACCCGGCAGAAGTTGGGGCAGAGTTCGCAGCTTTCCAGCCAGTTACGCAGATCGGGCATGACAGAGGTCGACTCCGCCGCGGGAATCTGTTTTCGGCGGGGGGATAGCCAGAACTCGGACTTGAACCGAGGACCTGCTCATTACGAGTGAGCTGCTCTACCACTGAGCTATTCTGGCATCTATTTATTTATACCACAATTATCTATGTAGTTACACAGGTAATCGTCAGGTAAATTTTATAGTATTTTTTCGGAGTCTTGTCTACAATTTGATATTTACCAGTTTGTTGAATTTAGTCGAGATCTTTCTGCTGATTGAATCCATATGGTCTTTGTATTTTGATAATGCCTCTTCGCCATTCTCATTCTTGATAGCGGCAACAATTTGAGCATGCTCCTCGAGGATCTGAGAGTGCTCCGTAGTCCGTAAATTATATATAGCTGCATTAAACATGAAAGATCTCAAGGTTTCGTAGAATGAAACGAACAAGGCATTATCCGTAATCTCGACAATCGACTTGTGAAAGCCAAAGGTTGCGTTTAGGAGGTCACCTTCCGATGAGTCTCTAATAGCCTGGCGTAGGTTTTCTACATGTGCCTCTAATTTTGAGATATATGCATCGGCCAGCTCGCGATTGTCGCTCAAAAGTTCAAACAGGCGCTGCAATCCTCGCTGCTCCATGATTTCCCTCAACTCGAGGAGGTCATCGAGTTCATCGTGGCCAAGAAGAACCGACCAGGCGAGTGCCTCAGATGAGATTCTGGACCTGTCGCAGACGAAAGTACCCTTAGAAGGTATTGATTCAAGAACGCCAAGATAATTAAAGATTTTAATGGCTTCGCGAATAGTTGATCGCCCGGTACCAAACATCTGACTCAATTCTGCTTCTTTAGGTATCCGCTCGTTTACCGTAAACTTGCCATTAGCGATCAGCTGTTTGATCTTGTCCATAGCCTGATAAACTATGGTTTTACGTTCAATTCGATAATCTGAATCCACAATTAGTATCAGTCACCCGTCCTCGTTTTAAATGCATTCTTATGCATTACTCGTCTGGTGTTGTCCAAACCGGGTTTTCGGTATCATTCTAGGTGCGATTGCCTAGTCTGTCAATAGAGATAGTGACTCCATGACATCGCTTATTCGGAGTCGGCGAGATATCAGTTTAATAGTCTTTCTATTAAGATAGCACCGAATCAGGAAAAAGTCGTCGAAAAAAGATGAAAAGAGTGAGTAGCTACTTGACAGGTATATAATTTAATGTATAATTCATTGAATTATTTGTCTGATATTTCAATTAAAGGTTTAATCATGGATTTAGATGCTCTACATAGCCACGCAGAAGAAATATTCAAGATCAATCGATTAAGAACATATCCATTCGCTGTCAAAATGCTAACATCGGAGAAAGAGATTCCATCCGAAGCAATTCATCCTCTGCGCGACCTCGGAGTGCATTTAGATTTATGCCAGGGCTTCGCCCGCACTCGGTGGGAGGGATTGACTATTGCAATGCTAAAAGAGGACATGTGGTGCTTTGAACCAGTGGTTGGCTTTGGACTGTCACAACCTCCGGAAGAGTTTCTCAATGGTGACAATCGCTTTCCGGCATCGGTTATGACAAGGGATGCAGCAAGGTATTGGGCCCAATCTACGTTGCCTCGCCTTCCGGTTGACCAATACATCGGAGTGATCTCAGCACCCCTTCAATCATGTTCTTTTATGCCAGATATCTTCGTGGTCTATTGCGATCCGGAACAGCTCACTCATATTTTGATAGCTCAAAACGCAATTGATGGTCGAGACGTAGATTGTGCATTAGCAGGACACGCAGCCTGTGTATACGCGGTTGTTCCGGTTTTGCAGAAGAATAGACCGACAGTAGCCTGTCCATGCCGTGGCGATCGTAGAAATGCTATGACCCAGAATAATGAGATAATATTCTCGGCCCCGATTGCCGAGTTGGATGGTCTTGTGAAGGCACTGCATTACTTGGATGAGCATGGCTGGGGTTATCCTTGGCCCTTCGAGTTACATCCGGAGCGCAAGCTTCTGGACAACTACGCGCGTTTGGGACGGCGAATGGGGATGGATTTGCGCTGAGAGAAGTTTGAGAAAGAAATATGAAGGAAATAGTTACATGATGTTGCTACTTCGGAAAGGGGGTGGAATGTATGACATGACGATATAGGTTGTGACGTGGAATTTTTTTTGCGAGGTCTAAAAAAACTATTGGAGGTGGTTGAAAAATGGTCAAGAAAATTCTCGTGGTTTTTTCTGGGTTGTTCCTGATTCTGGCGGCGAGTGTCGCCTTCGCCGGGGGCGCGAAGGAAGGATCTGAGTCCGAAGTAGATGATGTAAAGCCAACAACTATCACGCTGGCTCATCACCTGCCTACCAGCACAATGCTTCATAAAACAGCAGAAAGGTTCGCCGACTCGGTTGCTGACAAGACAGACGGAAAACTGACAGTCGATATTTCTCCTGGCGCACAACTAGGTTCAAACAGGGAGATCCTGGAGCAGGTGAAGCTGGGTGGGGTCGAGATGACTCTTGGAGAATCCGCGATATACGTCGAGTACGTCCCTGAATTCGGGGTGCTCTCACTCCCTTTTGTTTTCGAAAGCCTGGAGCATTACCATGCTGCCTTTAAAAGCGAGATGGGCAAGATCCTGGAAGAGAAATTACTGGCTGCCTCCGGCGTGAGGATTCTGGGATGGATGGATGCTGGGATCCGCGATGTTTACAGTAATCGGAAGATTCAGAGTGTAGCCGAATTCGAAGGCTTGAAAATCAGGACCCCGACCTCCCCGGTGTTCCTCGATACCTTCAAAGCTTTGGGTGCCAATCCAACCCCAATTCCCAGTAATGAAATTTACTCTTCACTACAGAGTGGGGTTGTAGATGCCATGGAGGGCACTGTAGAGATTGGATGGACCTTCAAGATCTATGAAGTGAGCAAGTACTGTACGGAAACACATCACATTCTAATCGACGAGAGCTTCGCGATTAACGATGCCTTTTTCCAGAACCTTCCTCGGGTGTTTCAGGATGCACTGCTCGAAGCGGCTCGCGAAACCGCAGAATGGGAAATGGCGAGTTGGGGTGATGCCATGGCGGAGTTCAGAGCCAAGCTCATCAACGAAGGAGGGATTACCTTCTTAAAGATCGATCAAGAGGCCTGCAAGGAAGCGGTAAAACCCGTCTACGCGAAGTTTCGAAGCAATGTTTCAGGTGCCGAAAAACTCCTGGCGGAAATTGAGAAAGCAAAGCCCTAGTGCGAATTTTGGCTGGCAAGGATCGGCACAGCCGTCGATCCTTGCCCTGCCCACTGGAAGCGGCATCCGACGAATCTGAAGGATCGCGTATGGTTTGGACTAAAATAGAAAAGCTATTGAGTCATATAAGCGCAGGTCTTTTCGCACTAGCTTCGGTAATAGGATTTATCCAGGTTTTTTTTCGCTACGTCTTGAACGCATCGCTGTTTTGGTCGGAAGAGATGATCCGGTACATGTTTATCTGGATGTTTTTTCTGGCTGCAGTGGAAGCTGTGCGGGAACAACTACACGTCCGCATGGATTTCTTCCTGGCAAATCTGAAGGGTCTATATCGCAGGCTGGCTGATATCTTAATAAACGGTATTTGTGCTCTCTGCCTTGCCGGCTTGACATACTACGGTTTTATCGTCGCACTTTCCAATAAGGGGCGACTTACACCCGCCTTGCAGTTACCCTTCATCTATTTCTATTTAGCTATTCCTGTTGGAAGCGCTCTCATGCTCATTTCGTATCTCGTTGAAATTTTCACGAGCGTAAGGTCACGTAGAACGTAGAGGGGGGGCATGACATGCTAACAGTACTCTTGTTGGTTTTTCTGGCCTGTCTTTTCTTAGGAGTCCCGGTTGTGTTCTCCATGGGAGCTTCGGCTTTTTCGGCGTTTCTCAACTCAGCCAAATTCCCGCTGACGATTATTCCCTCTCGTTTGTTCGGCGGATTGGATTCCTTCCCGTTGATGGCTGTTCCATACTTCATTCTGGCAGGTAAGTTCATGGAAGAAGGCGGTGTTTCTCAGCGACTGGTGAACTTCTCACATGCACTGGTTGGCTTTTTGAAGGGTGGATTGGGCATGGTAGCTGTGGTCGCGAGCATGATATTTGCCGGCATTTCCGGTTCCGCGGCGGCTGATACCAGCGCCATAGGATCGATTCTAATTCCGTCGTTGGTGAGAAAAGGCTACAAGAAAGGTTTCGTCGCCTGCCTGATTTCGTCGGCAGGAACCATAGGGCCTGTGATACCTCCCAGTCTTATGATGATCATATACAGCAGTATTACCGGCTTATCTGTCGCCACCCTTTTTCTTGGGGGATTCCTCCCTGGAATTATCATGGGTATCGTCCTCATGATCCTATGCTACCTGTACGCGCTGAGACATCCCACCGGTCAGGAAGAAAGGCTCAAATTGTCCATTAGAGAGATTTGGAGGACGTTCAAGCAGGCCTGGATCGCCCTCATTATGCCCGTTATTATCATTGGGGGCATTATTTTCGGTGTTTTTACGCCCACCGAGGCCGGGGCTATTGCGGTAATGATTGCATTTGTCGTTGGGGCTTTCATATACAAGGAGATTGACCTGAAAAAATGCTGGAAAATCCTGATATCCTCGGCAAAGACTAGCGCAGTCGTGCTACTCATCGTGGGGATGGCCACACTCTTCGGCTGGATATTAGCGATCAATAAGTTTCCGCAACTTTCAATCGCCTTCTTGACGAATATCTCCAAGAATCCGAACGTTATTATGCTAATAATAATCGGTTTTCTACTCATTGTGGGGTGTTTCGTAGAGACCGTGGCTGCTCTTATTATCTTCACGCCATTCTTGTATCCCATCTGCAGCCAGTTCGGCTACGATCCGATCCACTTTGCCCTGGTAGTGATAATGACTTTGTTAATCGGTCAGGTCACACCGCCTTTAGGAATATTGCTTTTTCTGAGCTCGGCTATGACCGACGTAAAGATAAGGGAGTCCCTGAAGTTCATAGCTCCGTTTATTATCATGCTGACAATTGCTGTACTCTGTGTGGCGTATGTTCCTGATTTTGTATTAATAATCCCAAAGCTCATTCTGGGCTACCATTAACCGGGAGCATTCGGAAGGGGAATGGCGATACACGATAGAGTTCGGAGGGAGGTGAAAAGTAATGACATCATACCAGAGGTTCATGTCAGCATTGAGTGGACAGAAGCCTGACCAGGTACCTGTCATGGTGTTTAACCGGGACTGGGCCATGAAGCAGGTCGGATTCACTGTCAACGATATGATGAATGGAGTCGAACGATTCGTTTTCGCACAGTACCATTGTGCTATTGAATTCGGCTACGATGCAGTGCAGGATCCTCACGGGATTAGTGCCGAGTCCGAAGCGTTGGGCTGCACCCTTCGTATCGAGGAAGGGTTTCCGTTGACAGTGATCGATCATCCAATTCGGGACTACGAGAAGGATCTGTCGGGCTTGAAAGTTCTTGATCCTTACCGAGATGGAAGACTGCCTTCTATCCTCGAGATGGTACGCCGGCTCAAGGAACTTTGCGCTGGCTCTTTCGTGGTGAATCCATACATACAGGCTCCATTTAGAAACGCCGCCATGTTGCGGGGTAACGATGTATACAAGGATCTGTCACGGAATCGAGACCATCTCGTCCAGCTGCTGGAAAAAACCCTGATTAGCCAAATTGCGTACGGCAACGCACTCGTGAACGCCGGAGCAGATGTGCTTGTGATATCGGACCCGACCTCTTCGGGTGACGTAGTATCTCGAGCATACTGGCTTGAGTTAGGACATGAATATGTAAAGAAACTAGTCAAGTATCTTAGACCGACTGGTGTTAAGATCTATCTTCACATATGCGGTGATAACAATGATCGCCTGGAAACGTTCGCCGATTTGGATCTGGATGGAATCAGCTTTGGCGAGAAGGTAGATCTGGAAGCAGCGCGCAATACCCTTGGGGACAGAACATGTATCATCGGTAACGTGGGAACCGCAAACCTGCTGAATAGTTCTCCTGAGGCAATCGCGGACGAAAGCAGGATGTGCATCGAAAAGGCGGGAAAAAACGGCAGCTTTATTCTGTGCTCAGGCTGCAGCATTTCAAAAGACTGTCCTCCAGAGAATATCAGAGCGATGGTCAGCACAGCCAGCGAATACAAGTACTAGGCTTTCTGTAAGGCAAAGTGGGGGATCGAACCTCCTTGTTGAGCGAAAAATGAATGACGGGATCGTGAAGTGATTATAATTAAAGAACTAGAAGAGTTGGCGATACTTGTAAAAGACGGAGAAGAAGAGGAATCCGCCGAGCTGGCGGAACGGATTATCGTCACGTTAGAGCCACAGAAAATCATTCAAACGCTGACAGCCACAATGCGGGAATTGGGAATTCTGTTCGAGAAACGAGAGATTTTTGTCCCCGAACTGCTATTGGCTTCGGATGCCTTGCTCGCGGTGATGAAGGTAGTTGAGCCGCATTTGCAGCAAAATCGGGACCAGGTAAGGACAGTGGTTTTGGGGACGGTAGCGGGAGATCTGCATGAGATCGGGAAGAACATAGTGTCCGTCGTTCTCAAGGCTGAAGGATTCAACGTCATTGACCTCGGCACCAATGTCGTTGCCCATGAATTTGTCAGTGCCGCGGTCAAGAACCGAGCTTCGATTGTCGGATTGTCCACTCTTATGACCACCACAATGCACGTACAGCGTGAGGTCATTGAGCGCTTAGTTGCGGAGAAGATTCGGGAAAGGTTCAAGGTGATCGTCGGGGGGGCGCCGGTAAGTCAGAAATGGGCCGACCAGATAGGGGCGGATGTGTATTGCGAAGATGCCTTCAAGGGGGCGGCTTATATCAACTCTTTACCGTGAGAGCACAACGGATGCCGAAGTGTATTAGAGGGAAAGACTTGAGACTCGCTCCTTTAATGGGATTGCCGGGAATTACCCTTTCCCAAACCACGCTTCGGCAGAATCTCGAAGACCCGGGAACGCAGTGGCGGAGCCTTAGCATGTTAATTGAGAGACTGGAGCCGGATGCGGCATTTCCCATGATGGATCTGTCCGTAGAGGCTGAAGCACTTGGATGTGACCTGATCAAGCCTGAAAACGGATCTTTCTGTATTGCCGATCATCCTATTGGCTGCAGCGAAGATATCTCCAAGCTGCGACTACCCAATCCTCTTCGAGACGGTCGATTACCGAAAAAACTACGCGTGATAAGAGAAATGAGCAGGCATTTGGATTGCATCAACGTTGCGTATGTAACCGGACCCTTTACCCTGGCAGGCTTGTTGGCCGGCGCCACCAGCCTGATCAAGAGCGTGTTGAAAAATCCGGAGTTTGTGCAGAGATTGGTGGATTTTTCGGAAGCCGTGATTCGGATCTATATTAATGCCCTGGTAGATTCAGGTGCCGATATGATCTGCATATTGGAGCCGACCGCAGTTACCCTTTCTCCCCATCAGTTCAGTACTCATTCGGCCCGCCCCATGCAAAACCTAAGTGAGAGTTGTCCCATACCGGTGATAATCCATATCTGCGGCGATTCGACGGCGCTCATAGATGAGATGATCGGAGTGAATTGCCTTGGTTATAGCTTGGATTCGAAGGTGGATCTACCGGTGCTTGCACGAAGGATTCCACGGGACAGGCTCATTCTGGGCAATCTGGATCCGGTCGCTATAGTTGCCTATGGGGAGACGGAGCAAATTCGGTTGGAGACGAGACAACTTCTTCATAACATGGCAGATAAGGAAAATTTCGTGTTAAGTACCGGGTGCGATCTGCCTATGGACACTCAGATGGGAAACCTTGAGCTTATGTGCTCGCTCGCCCGCAGTCATTTTGGAGAGCGAATGGCGCGCCAGTTGGACAGGAGCGTTTAGATCGAAGTGGATAGCGACACGTTGAGGAAGCTGACCAAGCGTGCCTGGGAGATACGTCTGCAATTGATCCGAATGTTTGCCCACGGCAAGGCTCACCATTTTGGGGGTTCCTTGTCTTGTGCCGAACTGTTGAGCTGTCTGTACTTCTATAAGATGAACTACAACGCGAAGTGCTTCGACGATCCCTCACGTGACCGGCTTGTTTTGAGCAAAGGACATTCAGTGCCGACCCAGTACGTTGCTCTAGCCCTTCTAGGATTGTATCCGATGGAAGAGCTCAGGACCATTAAGCGGCTGGGCAGCCGCCTCCAGGGGCATCCGGACATCAATAAATCCCCCGGAATAGAAGCCCCCACGGGTTCGTTGGGGCAAGGACTCTCTTACGCAAACGGAGTAGCACTGGCCGGACAGCTCGATGGGCGAAGTTGTAGGATTTTTGTTCTACTGGGTGACGGAGAGCTTCAGGAGGGACAAGTTTGGGAGGCAGCCATGACTACGTCGCACTACGGCCTCACGAATGTTTGTGTATTGGTCGACCGCAATGAATACCAGAGTCAGGGAGCGATCGACGATCTAATGGGTATCGAGCCGATTGACAAGAAGTGGGAAGCTTTTGGCTGGAACACGGCTATTGTTGACGGCCACGATGTCGGTGAGATTTGCGCAGCCCTTGACCGGTTGGATAGGAAAAACACTCGACCGCTAGCCGTCATCGCGCGTACGGTGAAAGGCAAAGGAGTAAGTTTTCTCGAGAACACCTATAAGTACCACAACTACAGCCTTACAGAAGAAGAGTATGCGCGTGCCGAGAACGAGATTCTGCGGAAGTTGGAGGCGATGGATGATTGAGGAGATTCGGGAAGGGACTCGGGATGGATACGGCCGCGCTCTTTTGGAAGTTGCCCGACAGGATAAGCGCGTGGTCGCCCTAGACTGTGATTTGGGTCGGTCCACTCGTTCTTTCCGGATTACCGAGGCTGACCCACAGCGTTTTTTCGAAATGGGAATAGCCGAGCAGGATATGATTTCGACGGCTGTGGGGCTGGCCAGAGAGGGAAAGGTTGTCTTTGCCAACTCTTTCGCGGTTTTTATTGTCGGAAGAGCATTTGACCAGATTCGCCAGCAGGTTTCCCTCGCCCGCACCAACGTCAAGCTCTGCGGCTCAAGTGCAGGAATCACTCAAGGCCCGGACGGAGCTACTCACCAATCCATTATGGATGTGAACCTGATGAGGGGATTGCCAAATATAGTGGTGGTCGTGCCCGCAGATGGACGTCAGGCCGTAGAGGCGGTATGGGCGGTCTACCAAATGTCGGGACCCGTGTATCTGCGTCTTAGTCGGCTCCAGACCACACATTTCGTTCCGGAGGATTTGCCTTTCAAGCTAGGCAAGGCGCAGGTACTAAGAGAAGGAAAGCATGTAGCCCTGGTAGGCACGGGACCAGTGCTACAGGAAGTGTTGACGGCTGCTGAGCGGCTCGAGATAGAGGGCGTGTCCGCCGCTGTGTACAATTTTCATACTCTGAAACCTTTGGACGTGGAGCTCGTGAAAAGGATGTGTTCAGGGTTCCCCGTGGTGATAAGTGTCGAGGAGCATAGCGTCATTGGTGGGCTTGGGACCGCCCTGGCGGAGGTCATGATGGAATCCGTAGCAGCAGAGCGAAGACCCGTCTTCCGCCGTATCGGCATCCGTGATACATACGGAGAGTCTGGAACGGCCGAGGAGCTTTTACGCAAACACGGGTTAGATGCTGAAGGGATCGTGGAGACGGTACGCCAGGTGCTGATGGGGAGACAAGCGTGAATAACTTCCAAAGTTCTCTCGAAGGGAAGGCAGGGATCGTAACGGGGGGCACCAGCGGCTTCGGCTACGCGATTGTCCGAGCGCTCACTAAGAGGGACGCAAATCTGGCCGTATTCTCCATTGACGAGCCGCCCGCTGACGCAAGAGCAGGAATCGAGGGCGAGAAACGCGGCAAAGCGGCATTTATCAAGAAAGACATTCTGGCAACAGGTGCTTCGGAGGTGATGGTTGCCGAGACGCTGCGGTTATACGGACGTTTGGATTTTGTGATCGCAAACGCTGGCTTTGCAATACGTTTCGAGAGGCCATTGCTGGAAACGCCACTGGATGAAATCGAGCAAAGTTTGGCCACGCAATTTGCGGTTTTTCCTACTGCTTTCACCACCCTGACTCTCGCGGCAGCCCGTGTTATGGCACCGCGGTATGGGCACCTGCAGCCGGATTCCACGGGTCATCGGCCAGATTCAGGGGCAGTGGTGGTTACGCTGTCAGAGGCTTCCCTCTGCCCGCTGA
>CAZPQC010000004.1:0-8193 GCA_964588525.1 uncultured Spirochaetaceae bacterium | reverse complement strand
CCAGATTCAGGGGCAGTGGTGGTTACGCTGTCAGAGGCTTCCCTCTGCCCGCTGAGAGACGATCTTCTTGCCTATGCCGCGGCCAAGAAGGCCACTCAGTGGTCCATGCAGAGTCTCGCAGCCTCTTTGGGCCCCCACAACATCAGAGTCAACGGAATCGCTCCGGGATTTGCCGACACTGCGGGCCCACGTTTGTTTTATGATCGCCACCCGGCGATACGCGAAGACGTCGAGTCCAAATGTCATCTGAAACCTGCCTTTATGGATCCGGGGGCAGTTGTGCCGGCAGTTTTATATTTGCTAACCGACAATTACATCACCGGAGTGACTATCCCCCTTGATGGGGGCTACAACATAGATATGAAACGGTACTTCCAGTAGCTATCATGAGTTCAGAATCATATCTCGAATGGTTGGCCCGATACACGAGAACCGGCTGGTGGTGTGACTCTGGTGCCCCCGAGGAGGTCGACGCGGCTATTAAGATGGGAGCCGTTGGTGTAACTACCAATCCAGTACTATGCTATAGGCCCTCGAAGCCAACAAGAGTCGGTAGGAGAGCCAGGTCGTGCAGGCGCTGAGCATGGGAAGCCAGAACAAAAAGCAGAGGAGCTGGTTCGCGTAGTTGTAGTTCAAGTAGCTAAAAAGTTGCTACCTATCTTCGAACGGAGTGGTGGTTCAAATGGCTATGTATGTGCTCAAGTGAATCCGGCTCTTACCTCCGACACAGACGGCATGATCGGGATGGATGAGCGAATTTGCTATTGGGCTCCAAATATCGCAGTCAAACTTCCAATGACAGCGGCGGGACTGAGGGCTCTGGAAGTGTGTAGTTCCATGGGAATAACCGTTGCTGCCACCGTGAGTTTTACCGTTCCCCAAGTTATCGAAGTAGCGGAGAGTCACCGCCGAGGAGTTCAGGAAGCCGACAAAGCGAGAACGGCTGCGGGCAAGTGCTTTGCAGTGATTATGGTGGGGAGGCTGGACGACTACTTACGAAGCTGTTGCGAGGATTCCGAACTCGCCATCGGTGAAGAGGATATAAGGATGGCAGAATTGGCAGTTACGAAACGAGCCCGCCTTCTGTATGAGCAGCGGGGCTACCCCCACCAGATTGCTCGTGGCTGCGCACAGGGGCATATATCACATAACCGAATTGGCGGGTGGTGATTTTATTGTCACAATATATCGGAGGTATCAACAACTCTTCTTGTCGCAGGGGCAGCCTAAGGAAGATAGAATCAATCAGGAAATTCCCGAGGATTCAGTGGACAGGCTTCTGCAATCGGATGAGCTTGGAAAGGCCTACCACATCAGGGGTATGCGCCCTGATCAGTTTATCAGCTACGGTGCGACGCAACGCACGCTGACACAATTCAGTGAAGCCGGCTGAAAGCTTCTGGAGAAAGTGGGGCTCGCCGGTTGATCTATTAGAAGGAAGTCGGGTAAGTGCTTTGGCGTGCAGCTGAAGGTGGATTCAAGAACCAAAAATTCTCTCGGAAAGGCGTAAATCGTGAGAGCAATTGTCAAAACTCATACCGGAGTCGCAGAACCTGAGCTATGTGATAAGGAGGTCCCTGTACCGCCACCCGGATGGGTTCGAATCAAGATCAAATTCTGCGGTTTGTGTGGAACTGATATTCATATTCTATCTGATGAGTATCCTAATAATCCGCCAGTCGTTCTTGGTCACGAGATAGCAGGTCAGGTTGTGGAAGGCGGAAAGGGCGTCCGCCCGGAGCTTGTAGGGACGCGTGTGACCGCACGAACGATGTTGACCTGCGGTACGTGCCAATACTGTAGAATTGGGAAGACAAATCTATGTCTTGCGCGGCGGTCCATCGGCAGCAGTATCGACGGAGGATTTGCTGAATACATGATAATCCCGGAGGACAACCTCCATGTTTTACCCGAGACCATAGATTATGAGGAAGGCGCTCTCAGTGAACCACTGGCATGTTGCGTGCGCGCCATCCTGGAGATCGGGAGAATCAGAGCCGGTGAGCAGGTGCTCGTGATTGGGCCAGGGACCATAGGCCTCTTGTGCACACAACTGGCAAAACTGAGCGGTGCTGTGGTTACGGTTATCGGGACGCCCGAAGACGAGCAGCGCTTACACCTTGCCGGTAAGCTGGGTGCAAACTGCATGTTGACAACGGATGATCTGGATTCCTTAACGCGAAAGCCCGGATTCCAAACGGCGGTCGAGTGCTCCGGTAGCCCTGGTGGGCTCGCCTCGGCAATCCAACTCGTACAGAAGAATGGTAGAATCATACAGGTAGGACTTACGGGCAAGCCTGTGCCAGTACCGACTGACAGCATCGCTCTGAAGGAAATCGTTCTGCTAGGCACGTTTGCTCACAATTGGACAAGTTGGCACTTGTGTATGGACTTGCTGGCGCAAGGCGAGCTCCAGCTCAAACCGATGATAACCGAAATTTTCCCCTTGGAGGATTATCCGCTCGCGTTCGAGGCCTTTCAAAGCCGAAAGGGTTTGAAGATACTTCTCCAACCTGGGGAATAGCGAACACTCGCAGATATGAGCTCCCAAGGACCAGTCGTCGCCGTTACAACAAACACGGGAACCCCCGTGAACGGCGTTGATGCCCCTCTATCGATCGGATAATATCAAGTAAGCAGACTGAAGGTCCGGATCTTCTGCTTCGGTTGGCTATTAAAGAAGTTAAGCCTAGTGACTGTGATCCAGGTCTTCGGAAGGTCACCATGATCGTATTCAAGATCATCTATTGGGCAGGAATGCTGATCGAATTGGTGATTCGCGCTCCCTTCCGGAAGAGCTGGAAAGAAGCCGTTAAAACCGAGAAGCGTGCGCCGCGAACCGAAAAAGTTCTACTCGCTTCGTTGTCGGTTGCAGGGCTCCTCTTTCCCCTGGTCTATTCCGTAACGAGCTGGTTGGCTTTTGCAGATTATCTCCTGCCCGCCTGGATGGGTTGGATCGGAGCCTTTCTCCTGGCCGGCGCCGTATTCGTTTTCGCACGGGCCCACCTGGATCTGAAGTCCAATTGGTCGCCCACACTTGAAATCTTCGAGGGACACATCCTGGTGACCTGCGGAATATACGGCAAGATCCGGCACCCTATGTATGCCAGTCAGTGGCTTTGGGTCGTCGCCCAGATCCTGCTTCTGCAGAACTGGCTTGCCGGTCCCATCGGCCTGATCGTCTTCATTTTCTTTTACATCCTGCGCGTACCGGCCGAGGAAAAGATGATGCTCGATACCTTCGGCGACCGGTATCGAGAGTACGCGGAAAAGACGGGCGCCGTCATTCCGAAATTCTGAAGGCTCGGTTTCTCGAATAGCCCGCCTGTAACAAATCACTTATCCAGACCTTTCATCAAGGATTTTTTTGCCGAACCGATAATCTCATTGATACCCGTGTCCTCCCAGGAGGACAACGGATCCGGATACCGACAGAGGAGGTCGCCCTTGATTCGCGGACTCTACACAGGCGCCAGCGGAATGGTGGTGCAGATGCACCGCCTGGACACGATTTCCAACAACCTGGCCAACGTCGACCTGAACGGCTACAAGCGCGATACGGCCATCAACAAGGCTTTTCCCGAGATCCTGCTCCGGCGCATGAACGACGATGGAATGTTCGTCTTTCCCCTGGGCTCGATCGACACGACCCCTATCGTGGGCAAGCTGGGCACCGGAGCGGAGCTCAACGAAGTGTTCACCGTCTTCACCCAGGGGTCGTTGAAGCAGACGGAGAATCCCTTCGATCTCGCTCTGGAGGGGGAGGGCTTTCTCACGGTGCTGCTTCCCGACGGCGAGCGCTACACCCGCAACGGCTCGTTTCTCCTCAACGATGAGGGCTTCCTGGTCACCAAGCGCGGTGAGTTCGTCCTGGGGGAAAACGGTCCCATCAAGATCAAGAAGAACAACTTCGTCATCGATCAGGACGGCGTGATCTACCAGAACTCGACCTTTGCCGGGGATGAGCGCAGGCTCGTGTCCCTGGAGGAGAACGAGTGGGAAAACCTGGAACGGCTTGACCGCTTGAAGATCGTGGATTTCAATCGACCCCGCTATCTGAAGAAGATGGGAGATTCTTTTTGGAGAGATACGGAGGAATCCGGTCCGGCTGAGATAGCGGCCGGGGACGGTCGGCCCAAGGTGCGGCAGGGGTTTCTGGAAAGCTCGAATGTAAACGTGGTCACGGAAATGGTTCAGATGATCGAGGTTCAGCGAACCTACGAGGCCAATCAAAAGATGATACAAACCCAGGATAGCCTGTTGGGACGCCTGATCAACGAGGCACTACGAGTCTAACGAGGAGGTACGCTAAATCATGATGCGATCACTATGGACTGCCGCTTCCGGGATGGTGGGCCAGCAGTTCAACATCGATACGATTGCCAACAACCTGTCCAACGTAAACACCACCGGATTCAAGGCCAATCGGCCCGACTTCGAGGATCTGCTGTACCAGACCCTGCGGGTTGCCGGCACACCGGCTACTGAGGTGACCCTGGTGCCTACCGGAATCCAGGTGGGCCACGGCGTGCGTCCCGCAGCAACTCAGAAGATCTTCACCCAGGGAGCTCTGCAGTCCACCGGCAATGTGGCTGATCTGGCGATCGAGGGCGAGGGTTTCTTCCGGGTTCTGCTGTACGACGGCAGCTACGGGTATACCCGGGACGGGTCCTTCAAGATCGATTCCAACGGGCAGCTGGTCAGCTCCAACGGCTACCGCTTCATGCCCGAGGTGATCCTGCCGGAGGGATTCATCAGGGATTCCCTGACGATATCCCAGGACGGCAGGGTGACGGTGAAGATAGCCGGGATCGAAGATCCGGTCGAGGTCGGTCAGATAGAAATCTACCGGTTCGTGAATCCGACGGGGCTGCAGGCCGTGGGGGAAAACCTCTTCAAGGTCACCAACGCCACCGGAGAGGTCATCCCCGGACGACCCGGTTTCGACGGCATGGGCAAGATCGTGCAGCGTTTCCTGGAGATGTCCAATGTTTCGGTGGTCCAGGAGATGGTGAACATGATCGTGGCTCAGCGCGCTTATGAGACCAACTCCAAGGCCATCCAGACCTCCGATTCCATGCTGGCCACCGCAAACAATTTGAAGCGGTAGGAGAGAATGAATAGAACCTGGCGCCGGATCCTGCTCGCGATCCTGGTCCTGGCCGGCTCGAGCCTTACAATGACCGGACCGACAGCCGGTCACGCCGCTCCGGGCTCAGCCGCACCTAAGGAAGCCGTAACCGTATACCTCCATACCAGCGCCCTGCTCGAAGGTCCGGAGTACACTCTGGGGCAGGTCGCTTCGGTCTACAGCTCCGATCCGGCAAGCTCCCAAGCGCTCGGTCAATTGCCCCTCGGCCCGACACCGGGGCGGCCGACCCTGCTGCCTGCAAGGATGATACGGGAGCGAATTGCTGCGGCTGCGGGAGGGGCCGTGGTAATAGGCGGCCGGGTCGCAATCCTGCCTGCCAAAGCGATTCCGGAGGATCAGCGGTGGTTCTATACGGCTCTGTTGGCCTTCGTGGAAGCACAGGACACCTACAAAGAGGGGCGCATCGAGATCGAGCTGCTCAGTTCGCCGCTGCTGCTGGAAGGCCTCGGGGATGCTGCGGCGGAAGAGCGGGGGATGGCCTCGGGCTGGGAAGATCGGATCCTCTTCGAGTCCAACAGATCTCCGTACAGCTCGGGTTTCCGCAGTACCCTCTCTTCCAACATGATCCCCGCCGGTACCATGCAGATAACCTACAGGGTCCTGGCTCCCGCAGGTGAGGGCCTGTCCGGACAGCGTGCGGCCGGACGGCGTATGCTGGAGGGTTCCTTCCGAATCTGGGTCCATCATTTCCTTCCGGTCGCCCGGGCTGCGGTGGATATTCCGGCCAACCACGACTTGAGCCGGGAGGTGATGATCTTCAGCGAGGAGGATGTTTCCCTGCTGCAATCGTCCTTCGTCGTTCAGGGGGAGGAGATCGACGGCTACAAGACGGTTTCTTCCCTCAGGCAGGGGGAACGCGTCGAGGGACAACGGCTGCAGCGCGTTTTGGCTGTTCGGGCCGGAGACAGGGTGATGATTACCGTTATCCACCCGGGGCTTCGCGTAAGCCTTCCAGGCCGGGCTTTTCGATCCGGAAGTGTCGGAGATATCATCGATGTCCGGCCCGAGGCCACGACGAAGCGTTTTCAGGCCCGGATAACCTCGAAAGGGGAGGTGCTTGTTGAAAGCGATTAGACTATCCATTGCCCTGTTTCTTCTAGGCATCTCGGCCTTTGCCGTTCCCACGGTACGGATCAAGGACATCGCCGATCTACGGGGAATCCGCGACAACCAGCTGGTGGGCATCGGTCTGGTTACCGGTTTGGCCGGCAGAGGGGACTCCCAGAACTCCGAGCTGCTGAAAGCGGCAATCGCCAATCTGGTGTCCAACTTCGGCTTTCGCACCGATCCGGCGGATATTCGCAGCCGCAACTGTGCGGTGGTTACGGTCAGCTGCCAGATACCGGCCTTCGTACGCGCCGGAGAGACGGTGGATATCCTGGTTTCCAGTATCGGGGATGCCCGCACATTGGACGGGGGGGTGCTGCTGCAGACCCCGTTGAAAGCGGCCAACGGGGAGGTCTACGCATTGGCCCAGGGCCAAATCTTCAGCCCCCAGGCGGCTGCCGGGAGCAGCCAAAAAACCGTGGGAAGCATACCCGGAGGCGCCATCCTGGAGCAGGACATCGTATCCAGTTTCCTGGACGATAATTCCCTTTCGATCCTCCTGCGCCATCCGGATTTCGTTACCGCCAACTCGGTCAGTGAGGCGATCCGCCAGAAGTATCCGGACGTCCTGCTTCAGACCGTGGATGCGGCCATGATCGAGCTGTCCATCCCGGATCAGTGGCGGGCGAATCCGGTGGGATTCATCGCGGAGCTGGAATCGATTCAAGTGACCCCCGAGCCCTCGAACAAGGTCGTGATCGACTCGAGTACCGGAGTGATCATTTTCGGCGAACAGGTGCGGATCGGAAAGGTCGCGGTCAGCTATCAGGACATCTCGGTGGATGTCGGTCCGTACGGCCGTCCCGCGGGGTGGCTCGGGGATGAGGAGGAAAGGGAACACAACTTCGTTTTCGATCAGACAACCACCGTGGAGCAACTGGTGGATACTCTGAGAACAGTTGGCCTGGAAACGCAGATGATCATTCACATCATCAAGGCGATCGATAAGGCCGGCTCCCTATACGGCACTTTGGTAGTCCAATGAGGATGCAACTATGGAATTAGCGAACATACCGTATCAACCGTACCTGCCCAACAGGGATCTGCCCCGTATCGGGCAGTCCCGGGCGTCATCCGGGTCACGCGCCGCCCGGGCATCCGGTCCGGCCCAGAGACAACCGCAGATCGACAAATCGAGCAAGCTGTACAAGGTATCCCAGGAGTTCGAGGCGATCTTTATCAAGCAGATGCTCAACGTCATGCGAAAATCCGTAAGCAAGACAGGGCTGCTGGACGGGGGCATGGCGGAGGAGATCTTCGAAGATATGCTGTACGACGAGTACGCCCAAAAAATGGCGGAAAGCGGCAGCTTCGGCATTGCCGATATGATCTACAGGCAGCTGAACCCGAACGGCACGGAGTGAATACTTTAGTACACCCTGCCAACCCCTTTTTGTATAAAAAAGTATACAGAATTCTGCATCGGTTCTGCACAAAACAAAATAGAAAGGTATATCACTACCTGGTAAGTAGTTACATCCCAAAGCCGGCCTTCTGTGGTTGGCACGCTTTTTGCTTAAATAATGTGTAGGATAATGCAATGAAAGCGGATGGTACCGACAGCAGAGAAGATGCTCTCCGAGCCTATTTCGCTCAGATCAAGAGGAGCCGGCTGCTGACCTTCGAGGAGGAGCTTGCTCTCTCCCGCCGGGTTCTGCAGGGCGACGACAGCGCCCGGCAAACCTTGATCGAGGCGAATCTTCGTCTGGTGGTACGCATCGCCAAGAAGTACATGACTCGGGATGTCTCGCTTCTGGACCTGATCCAGGAGGGAAATCTGGGATTGATCAAAGCCGCTTCCAAGTATGATTTCCGAAAAAACGTCCGTTTCAGCACCTATGCATCCTGGTGGATCAAACAGGCAATCGTCCGTGCCCTGTCGAACAAACGACGCACGATCCGCCTTCCCCACAGGAAAGAGGAGAAGCTGAGGA
>CAZPQC010000003.1:0-56587 GCA_964588525.1 uncultured Spirochaetaceae bacterium | reverse complement strand
CCCCGGCGGTGCGACAGCTCACCGTGGCCGCAGCTTCGGGTGCCGGGATCTGGGCTCACTTCATCCACGCAGACGACATCTTCGATCTTCATCGATCCCAGGGCATGAGCTGGGCGGAGCTCAAGCGAGAGTTCGCCGGCATGATCGACTTCCTCAACAAGCACTACCCGTGGATTCGTTTCGTCAGTTTGCGGGAAGCCCACGAAACGCTGCGGAGTTACGACGATATCGGAGTGGAGTACCGCTGGCTGGAGGGAAACCGCCTGGAGATCCGCACCACTGCTCCGGGGCTGCCTGTTCGCATCCGCATGAACGGATATCGGTTGAAGAGCAGCAGGGGCGCCAAGGTCCTCTACAGCTACCGGCAGATGCCGGCGGTGGTTCTCGAGATGGAGAGCACCCTGGCTACCTTGGAGTTTTCGAGGGAGTAACAGTGTGTAGTAACACGATGAAGCAGTGGAGTGGCAATGATTAACGGTATAGAAATCGTAGATGCCCACATGCATCTCATGACGGCGAGGACCAACCGCTGGGTCAAAGAAAAGTTGACTGAGAGGGATGACGGCTACAGGCGGGCTTTTGCATTGTGGTCGGAGGGATTTCAGAAGAAATACAACAGTGAGCTCGGCGAGGAGAATGATGATCCTCCGGAGAAGATCGCCCGAGACTGGGTTGAGGAGCTGGACCGCCATGGGGTGGATAAGGCCGTGTTCGTCTCCCTTTATCCGGAGGAGGATCAGCTGACAGAGGTCGTGCGGGCGGATAACCGGAGGTTTTACGCGTTCGCCACGGTTGATCCGAGGGATCCGAACGCACCGCAGCGCCTTCGCCGCCGAGTGCTGGAAGAGGGATACGTCGGGCTCAAACTCTATCCCACAACCATGGGATTCCTGCCTTCCGACCGGGTGGTGTATCCTGTATACGAGGAGTGTCGATCTCTCGGCATTCCCGTTCTTTTTCATCTAGGTATAACCCTGCAGTACGATTCGGACCTGCGCTATGCCAATCCGATCGAGCTTCATCCGGTACTCAAGGATTTCCCCGAGCTTCCTTTCATCATCGCCCATTTCGGAGCCGGATATTTCCGGGAAGTGCTCTTCCTGGCCTATCACGTCAACAATCTCTACGTAGATACCTGCGGGAAAAACGTCTGGGTCGATTATCTTCCCTACCGAATCACCCTTTCGCAGGTGTTCGAGAAAAGCCTCGAAGTATTCGGTCCAGAGCGGATCATCTTTGGTACCGATTCCCGGATGCTTTCCCGGGGCTATCGCAAGATGGTGTTGGACCAGCAGTTGTCGATTCTCAGAAGCCTGGAGCTCGGAAAGGAGGAGATCTCCCTGATCATGGGAGGTAACCTTCTGCGATTGATCGAGGGAAGAAAAACATGATCCAAGGAGTCAAAGTCATCGACATCCATTCCCACTTCCCAGTTGTGGGGGACTGGTTTCCGGGGTACGCTCAGGTGTCCAAGAAGATCACCAAGCAGAAAACAGCGGATGTCCCGGATATCCCCGGAGAGATTTGGAGGAAAGCCTGGAATTTCCCGGAGGAACGGGAAGAAGTGGCTGACGACAGGGAGGCTTCAGACCGCTGGTACCGGGACATCATGCAGAAGGAGATCGAACGGGTGGTTTTTGTCTCCGGCGGCGGGAATGAACGGCTGGCAAAGATCGTGGGCTATCACCCCGACCGCTTCATCGGCTTCGCACACCATCATCCCTTTGCAGCAAACGCCCCCGACAAGCTGGAGCATGCCCTCAAAGATCTGGGGTTGAAAGGCTACAAGCTCCTCGGTCCCTCGCTGGATCGGCCTATCAGCGATCCCGCACTGTTTCCTCTCTGGGAGATCTGCGGAAAGTATGAAGCGCCGGTGCTCATCCATTTCGGCGTTCTCGGCAGCTCCGGGGGGATCAGCTCCCATATGAACATCAATCCCCTGGCCCTGCACGATGCGGTCAAAGCCTTTCCCCGGGTGAACTTTATTGTGCCTCACTTCGGTGCCGGTTACCCTACGGAACTACTGCACCTCTGCTGGACCTGCCCGAACGTGTATGTGGACAGCTCCGGCTCGAACCAGTGGGTCCGCTGGATGGCCTACACCCTGACCCTCCAGGATCTGTTCCGCAAGTTCTACGAGACTGTCGGACCGGATCGTATCCTCTTCGCCACAGATTCCAGCTGGTTTCCGAGAACCTTTACCATAAGCTACCTCGAAGAGCAGCACCGCATCCTGCGCTTCCTCGGCTTCCCCGAGAAAGATATAGAGAAGATCCTTCACAAAAACGCGGAACGATTGCTGGGACTGAATGGGTAGCTCGGGCACCGTCCGGATCGTACAGCACTTCTAGTCTCTTGCTATCTTTATTGATACAGCCTGAACTCATCGAATCGGATCGCCGAGCCTTCGGGAAACGCCCCTGGATAGAGGTAGCGCTCTATCTTGCCCACGGCGAACAGGCCGATCTCGAGAGGATCGGAAGCGGGAAACTCAACCTGGCCGACGGTCCACCAGGATGCACCGTCGGCACTGCAGAGGGCTCGAAACAAGTCGTTCTTTCGTTCCAGGCGAAGATGCAGCAGGTCAACCGGCAGGCGTCCGCGGCCCACGATAAGGTCCTCGGTTTTCCGGCAGCCGCAGAAGGTGATCTCGTTTCTACCCCTCGCTCCCTTTACCAGGGTGAGGAAATTCTTCCTGTCTTTCCAGAGCACGATCCCGCCGATGGACGGTCTGTCTTCCAGGGCTGGCCGGCATACCGTTTGGGCGGCGAAATTGCCGCTTACAGGGCGCGTCAGCCGGGGACTGCTCACATTGATCCTCCAGAGCTCGCCGCCGTTGCAGGCACGAATCTCGATACCGTGGTCGATCGAAAATGTGGAGGCGCCCGGGGGATCCTGACACAACCATTCCTCGGATAGGGAAGTCTTGAATCGATCTAGTAGAATCAGCTCGGCGAAAGAGAACGGTTCGGCCGGGTCCAGGTACCACTGGCGGAAGGGAGAATCCGCGGCCTCCGGGTGCTTCTGCAGAAACCGGCGGCAGAGTTCCCGGAACTCGCCGTCGTCGTTAAGCCCCTCGGCCAGGCCGTTCAAAGCCCGGACGAACAGGGGCATCTGGTCGTGGGTGGGATTGACTGCAGGCTTTTTCAGTATCTCCAGTGCATCTTTCAGCATCGCCACCGCCTCCGGGATTTCGTTGACCAGAAGCAGATCTTGTCCGATCTGCACCTTGCCCCGGGCAGGATCGTACTCCCCTTCCACCGCCTGCAGGAGACGGTATCCCTCATAAATACTCTGCAGGGCTTCTTGTTTCTTGCCCAGGCAGAACAGAACAACCCCTATACTCTTGTGTACGACTCCGGGGAACTCGTTTGCATGCCTATAGGTGTGGGGCAGGGACTCACGAAAGTACTGCAGGGCTTTTGGCAGATCCCCGATTAATTCCCGATTCCGCCCCACTTGGTACAGGTCGAAAGCCAGCCTGCCCGCACCGATTTTTCGGTCCAACGCAAGATTGTTCTGATGCTGTTCCATAGCCCGCCGGTGCTCTCCTTGGAGACGGTAGATGTGCAGTCCGATCTCACCGCGCACCGACGCCAAGGCACGCATATCCTGTTGCTCGATCGCCTGTTCCTCAATGTACCGGAACCAACTCATGGCCTTGTCAGGGTTTTTCTGGTCCAGCTGGCTGCGGGCGATCTCGAGCAAAGGCCAGAGGAGATCCGAAGAGTAGGGCAGGTTTCTGATGAACTTCGCGTTTCTCTTCGTATAGTTCAGGAACCGCTGGTTTTCCCTTTTGTTTCTGAAACCTCTGGCAATAGAAAGATTCATCAGGGCTGCCTCGGCGGATGCGCCTTCCTTTCCCAGGAGAGCCACTCCTTGTTTGCCGATGCGTATCATGTCATCCGATCGTCTCTGAGCGTAGACGATCTGCCCCAGTCCATGGAGCAGATGGACCAAGTCCTCTGCTTCCAATCCCAGTTCTTGGCCGAGATCGAAGGCCTGGCGAAAATAAGTCTCAGCTTCCCGCAGCTGTGAAGTCAGCAGGTACACCTGAGCGAGTCCGTGGAGTGCAGTCAGCCGCTGTTTGTCGAGATCCGTTCTGCGGGAAAGCGATTTCAGTCGTTTCAGAGCCTCACTGTAGTCGCGGCAGGCTTCTTTGTTGGAGTAGCTCCGGCGGGCCTTTTCACCGGCTTTGAGCAGATACTCCACGGCTTTGCCAGTCTCGTCGCTTCTGCTGAAGTGATAGGCGAGCCGGTCGTAGTGCTCTTCAGTACGGTCGGAAAACAGTCTCTCTATCGTTTCCGCGGTCAGCCGGTGGAGCTGGGACCGGCGTTTTTGCGGAATGCTCTGATATACCGCTTCCTGCAGGAGGACGTGGCGGAAGGAATATTCTACCTCGGGAAAGCTCCGCTCGTGAAAGATAAAGGCGAAATCCGTCAGATCCTGCAGTGCCGGCTTAAGCTCCACAGCGGGTGGAGCAATCGCCTCGATGACATTTTCCGTAAAGCTCTGACCGATCACGGATGCGCGCTGGAGCAGCTGTTTCAGCCTGGGGGGCAGGTGGTCCATCCTGTTTTGGATGATGCTTTGGATCGTGATGGGAACCGGAAAACCCTCGCCTTCAGCCGGTTCAAATGTCCATTTGCCGTCGCCGAAATGCAGGATCCCCTCTTCCAGCAGAGAACGCAGGATTTCCTGGTGGTAAAGCGGATTGCCCAGAGATTTTTGAAAGACGAAGCTTTGTAAGGACGAGGAGAGTTCTTTTCTCCCAAGGAGCGCTTCCGTGAAGGATAGGCTCTCCTTTTGGGTCAGTTCGCGCAGAACAATCTCTGTATAACGTCCCGGACATTTCCGCGAGGCGATGGTGATCAGATCGCGGCAACTGTGATCTTTTACCGGGCGAAAGAGGCATATGAGTAGGATTGCCGCCCCGGGCAGCGTTTCCATCAGCAGCGTGATCAGGTCGAGGGAAAGAGTGTCGGCCCAGTGCAGGTCTTCCAGGACCAGGATCAGGGGCCGTTTTCGGGATAGGGCAATCAGGAAATCCCGGATCCCCTGAAAGGTGCGGTGTCGGGTTTGATGAGAATCGGCGCTGGCCAAAACCTGGTCCCACTCGTTTTCATAGCGTACGGAAAAGAGCTTTCCCAGAATAGGACCGATCTCTCCGATCTGTTCCTGCCTCAGCTCCCTGTGGTCTCCCATCGTTTGCAGGAATCGCCGGATACGCGAGGCCTGACCGGCCTCATCATCTTGCGGGGACCAGCCAAAAAGCCTGTGAAACAGGTCGAGAAAAGGCCCATAGCCGGTAGTCATGCTCAACTCCGTGCAGCGCCCTTCCAGCCACAGCGGCTTGTTGATGTCGGCTTCGGCAGTCTGCTTTAATTCGCCGATGAGCCTCGATTTCCCGATGCCCGCTTCTCCTATAATTGCAACAAAGCGGCCAAGGCCGTGGGTGACATCGCCGAAGGCGCTTTTCAAATCGCCGAGGGCGCGCTCCCGGCCGACGAGAGGCACTTGCAGGCCTTCGATGCCGTAGGATTTCATGGGATGCTGCAGAACTTCGATAACCGAATATGCTTTCAGGGGCTCTCCTGTGCCGGGAGAACCCAGTTCGAGAGAATCGAACTGGAAGGCTTTCCTGATATGGCGGTAGGTTGCCTCACCAACGAGAATCTGGTTTTCCAGGGCTCTGTAGCGAAGACGGGCCGCCCGGTTCACGACCGGGCCCATTACAGAGGAAGGCGGTTCAGGGTCTTTGTCGGTTGCTCCTATGTAAGCAGCACCGGTGTGGATGCCCGCCGTAATACTGAAGCCGCTCCTGGCAGCAAGATCGCGAATTTCAAGAGCGGCGAGAACTGCCCGCTCCGGGTCATCCTCGTGACTCTGCGACATTCCGAGCACGGCCAGCAGATCCTCTCCGTAGAGGGGCGCCACATGGGCTTTGATCCCGCCCAGTACTTCCCTAATGCGGGTCATTAGAGGATTGACCACCGAGGGACTTTGATCGATGCAGTTCTCCCAGGCTATGTCCCTGCGAGGCCCGAAGCCGATGTGCAGGGCGGTCACGATGCGGATCTCTTCGAGAGCCTCCGCCTCCCGACTAAAACCTGGCCGTTCTTTTGGTTCCTCGACCTCAGGTGGTTTCAAACGTTTTTCCCTAATTGCCCTGTACAGTTCCGAAGTCTGTTCCTCGGGCTCTATGCCCAGCTCGATCTTAAGAACCCGGACGCACTCGTGATATTGCCTAATGGCCGCCGCCGTCTGTCCTAGTCTTATAAAGAGCTCCATCATGACCCGGTGAGCCGGCTCATACAGCGGATCCAGAGCCAACCATTTCCGTGCATACCTGAGGGACAGATCGTAGTCCTCCCGATCCGTGAAAGCCAGGACCAGACGTTGCAGGGCCGAAGCGAGCTCACGCCGAAGTCGCTCGGCCTGGTCGAATTGCCACCTGTCAAACTCCGGACTGTCCCTCAGGCTGTATCCGAAGAGGAAATCATTCTGGTAGAGGTCCACGGCTTCTCCGAGGCGGGGGATGCAGTCAGGGCAAACCTGCGAAACCGGATGACCGTGTTTCCTGCAGGCCTCCAGAAGCTTCTGAAAGACTACCGCATCGGTCCAAGGACCCGAAGAAGCGGAGGTCTTCAGGTTTCCCTGGTCCGATCGAAGGAATCCCTTTCCGAAGATTTGTCTCAGCTCGGAGAGGCAGCGACGCAGGTTCGCCCTGGCATGGCTCTGGTCGCAGTCCGGCCACAGAAGTGTTGCCAATTCATCGCGGCTGTGTCTCTGATCGGTCACGATCAGGTAGGCAAGAAGTGCCATGGTTTTCTGGCGCTCGATTTTCACCGTGCGCCCATGGCGTTTTAGGTCCGGAGGTCCGAGCAGGTAAAGGCGGTGTCGGGATCGTGTTTCGGAGTCGGATTTTCCGGTCTGCAGGTCGTCCATGGCTCTATTCGCCTGTTGGAGCCTGACGATTGGTGCACGACTGTACTGAAATTATAGTACAAACCACTGTCTTAGAACATATCGAAAAAAAATGTGTCCGGACGATCCTGCAACGCCTCTTGCCACGATTCTGGAACTACGACTGAGTACGATTTTCCGAGATGAGTTCAGGGAAAAAGCGGAAGAAGGCTGCGAGATTATTTGTTTTTTGGATCTTCGCCTTAATTATTTTCGTCACTGGCTGCTTGAGTCCTGTTATTGCAGATTCTCTCCTGGAAGATCCGGGATTCGACGTCCTTATCGGTACCTGGATTTATTCGGACTACGACGGATTGTTACACCACTACGAGGAAGTGACCTGGAAGACCGATGGATCTCGGGTCTGTTATAATTCATATACCCAATCGACCCGTTCGGACGGACCGTTCCTGATTGTGGAACGACGGATCGACGCAAAGGGGTGCTTGCTTTTAACGGTTGTTGAAGCGGGGGACAGCCGCAGCGCTTCGTTTTTCATGAAAATCAATCGCTGCGGCGATCGGTATGAGATCTGTCGTCGTACCGGCACCGGAGGGAGAGAGTGCCGCTGCTATTTCCGAAAGAAGGTGTACAGAGGAACTCCGCGGTACCGTTTTGAAACCATCAGGCCCAGAACCTGGTATGCCGGCTATCCCTTCAATCCCGACAGGGTAATGCCCTGCACGAAGTACTTCTGGGCAAAGGCGTAGAGGATCAACAGAGGCAGTAGGGTGAAAAGAGAGCCTGCCATCTTCAGGTTTTCGTTCACCTCGTACTGGCGGGAGAAAGCGGCCAGGCCAATGGTCAAAGTCATCCTCTTCTGGGAGCTCAGGTAAAGGATCGGGCGCAGCAGGTCGTTCCAAGAGGACATGACCCCAAAAATGAACAGAGTGGCCAGTGAGGGCAGGGAGAGAGGCAGGAATATCCGCCAGTAGATGCCGAAGATCGTACAGCCGTCGATTCGTCCAGCGTCTTCAAGATCTGTCGGAACGGTCATGAAAAATTGCCGGAGCATGAAAGTGCCGAAAGAGCCGGCCAGCCAGGAAGGGACGATGAGGGCGAGGAAGAGGGGATGGTCGATCCAGCCCAAACCCATCATTATAAGAAATTCCGGGATGATCATCACCTGAAGGGGGATCATCATGGTGGCTAAAAGAAGGGCGAACAATACATCCCGGCCCCAGAACTTAAGCCGGGCGAAAGCGAACCCCGCCAGGGAGCAGGTAAAAAGTTGGCCGATCCCCGTCATCAGGGCCACATAGATCGAGTTTAGACTGTAACGCAGGAAATGGTACTTGAGCAGGACATCCTTATAGTTACTCCAATGGAATTTTTCAGGGATCAGACGGGGAGGAATCTCCTGAAGCACACCCCTGCCTTTCAGAGAGGTTGACAGCATCCAGGTAAACGGTACCAGGATGGTCAAGGCTATGGCTGTTAGAATCAGGTAATGAAGGGAGTGACCAAGAAAAATTTTTATCTTTCTTCGGGTAGATATCATTGATAGTGCACCCACCGTTTCTGAAAACGGAACTGGAAGAAAGTGATAAACGCTACCATGAGGAACAGAACGTAGGCCTGAGCGGCACCGTAACCCATCCTGTAGAAGCTGAAGGCATTTAGAAAGATGGATATAACCAGAACGTTTGTAGAATTGGCCGGTCCACCGACAGCGCCTCCTTCACCGGCAGCCGGGGCCGTCATAATATAGACCAGATCGAAGATTTGGAAGGAGCGGATGATGGTGATGATGATCACGAAGAAGGTGGTCGGTGACAGGAGGGGCAACACGATACGAAAGAAGCGTTTAACTTTTCCCGCTCCATCCACCCAAGCGGCATCCAGCAGCTCCTGAGGAACCCCCTGAAGCCCGGCGAGAAAGATGACCATGGCGTATCCCATGGTCAGCCAGATATTCACCAAAACCAGTGTAAACAGAGCCGTCTTGGGGCTTCCCAGCCACTCCGGACCGATTATACCGAAGACGGCTTTGATCAGATAGTTGACAAGGCCGAATAAAGGATTGAGCAACCAGGCCCAGATCGTTCCCACCGCAGCCACGGCACTGATAACCGGCAGGAAGTAGATGGCCCTGAAGATTACGATTCCTTTCAGCTTGTTGTTGACCAGAACCGCCAGAATAAGGGAGGAGATCACACCGAGCGGCAGGTACATTAAGGTGAATTTGAGGGTATTGAAAAATACTTGATGAAAATCCTTGTCTTGCAGTAGCTCCTTGTAGTTCTGCAGACCGATCCATGCCCCTCCCTGAAAGGGATTGTACTTTTGAAAACTAAGGAGAAAAGACCAGACAACAGGTCCCAGGCGGAATACGAAAAGGCCGACCAGCATGGGAAGGATGAAGATATAGGGTGCGACGTATTTTTCGAAGCGGGTCGAGCCCAAAAGATTCTTTATGGCCATCTTTAAAAAAACAGCTTCGGTTCCTTCGGGAACCGAAGCCGTATAAACGGTGATCCTGCCTAGTACCGAGCTAGGACCTTATCTATCTTTTCTGTCATTTCCGCCATCACTGTGTCGAAATCACCTTCCCCTAGCAGAATCTTATCGAAATCAGAGGCCGCGATCTGATCGCTCCACTCCGGCCAACCCGGGGCGAAGGTAACGTTCTTGCCGATCAGCGCTCCCGCTTTTAGCACCAGGTCCTTGTTCTCGGGAAGCATGTTTTTCTCCGCCCAGGCATCGGAGAGAGCGCTTTTTTTCCAGATGGATACTTTTCCTCCCAGGACCGAGTCTACAGGTCTTCCCGGGCCGGCCATGTATTCGGTCCAGGCCCAGGATTCATCCGGATGTTTCGTATAGGCGGAAATGGCGTAGGAGTCAGGCCATCCGAAGCTATCGTATTTGCCTCCGGAACCCGGTCCCAGCGGAAGGTAGGTAATGCCAAATGGATCCGCCAGACTCTTTCTATACGTGTCGATGCGCCAGCTGCCCTCGGTGCACATGGCGATTTTCCCGGTCGTGAAGAACGTACTCACGCCCTTTGTCTGAGCCGGCGTAGGAGATACCTTGTCCTTTATTACCAGGTCCGCCAGGAATTTCATCGCCTCCTTGCCTTTGCCTTCATCGAGAAGGCATCTCTTGAAATCATCACTCACCATCTGCGCTCCGTTGTTATACACATAAGACCAGGTGTGGGTGTACCGTCCCTTGACCCAGTAGCCCCACTGATCTGCATTGCCGTCTCCGTCGATATCCTTAGTCAGCTTGATGGCCAAGTTCCGCATCTCGTCCCACGTCCACTTCTCCGGTGGATATTGGAGTCCTGCTTCATCGAAGAGGCGCATATTGTAATAAAAAATGCAGACTACCCAGGCATAGGGAAAGGCGTACATGTCGCCATTGGCATTAGGGGCCCGCAAGACATTGAAGACGCTCTCGAAGTAGTTGCTTTTGTCGAGTTTATCCACGTAAGGCTGCAGATCAAGAAGCGCTCCCATCCTCTGATTGTCCTTAACCCTATCTACCGCCATCCAAAACACGTCGGGCAGAGTCTTGGCGGCGGCCATGGCCTGTATCTTCTCCCAGAACTGTGCATAGGCAATACCTTCCACGGTTATGGAGACATTCGGATTCAGCTCGTGGAATTTCTGTGCCAGAGCCTGCTCCTTCTCGATGATCTGGGGATCCCACATCATGTAGCGCAGCTCGATCTTCTCAGCCATGGCTGTTTCTCCCTGGCTGCCGCCGGCAAACAATAAGCCTGCACAAAGAGCCAGGAGTGCGACGAAAACGAGACGTTTCATAGCCCACCTCCTTGGATTATTGAGTATAGAAAATTATAGATATCGAAATTCGTGCTGTCAAGTTCATCTACGTAAAGGTTTGTTTGTTCTCGATTGGTCGAGGATGTGCTTATGGGCTAAGCGGCTGGAAACCTGTGTGAATTCGTGTTCTTGCCTAAACGCGCGGCACCATTACAATGGATTCAATGATTCATGTAGCCTTTGCATTCAACTTCAACATTCAACGCAGTGTTATCGAGGTGGGAGAAGAGCGGCCGATCATCGACAGGGGCTATATACCGCTGCTCCGCCTGCTTCTCGACCACGGCGCCAAGGCCGATCTGTTCCTCTCCGGTTATTCAACACGTACACTGCAACAGATGGAGCCCGGCGTATTAGCCACGATAACGGAAAATCTGGAGCGGTCTTTCGAGCTGGGAACCTATACCTACACGCATCCGATCCCCCAGCTGCTCCTGCCGGAGGAGATGGCCCGCCAGATACGGAGGGGTTTGGAGATCGACCGGGAGGTGTTCGGTATCCAACCCGCAGGATTTCTTCCCTCGGAGATGGCCTACACCTACGACATGGTCAAAGTGCTGAAGAGTGAGGGACTGAAATGGGTTGTCGTATTGTCGAGCTTGCTCGAAAAAGCCCTGACTGCGGATTCGGGCAACGAAAAGGGCAGCACAAGGAGGGGGGAAATCCACACATCCTATACAGCCGTGAGCCGGGATGTGCGTATAACCGTGGTACCTGCGGTTTATCAGCTCCCGGGCCTGCCTGCACGCTTTTTCAAAGTGATGATGAAGGGCCAGCTGCCTATTGGGGAGATGATCCATGGAGTAAGGGGTTTTGCCGATGAACATCACGACGCACTGCTGCTGTTCAAGCGGGATGCCGAAACGATCTTTATCGATGCCTACAACAGCGGTTTTAGCGGAACCGAAGCCGTTTTCCAGGAATTTCTTTCGGGATTGGCGGCTCTCCCGGAGGTCCGCTTCGTGACCATCGGTGAGTTCATCCAACAACACCCTCCGCAGCGGGAGGTGGTCCTTGAAGATTTTCTGGGTAACACAACAATAGAGACATTCACCGAGGGGGATGCTCAATCTCTCTGGGATCTCACCCGCCGGGTGCGGGAGATGATTTTAAAAGCCGAGCTAGCCCATCCCGGTTCCTCAGAAGTGGAGCGTGCCTGGGAGCACCTGCTCCTGTCCCACAACTCCGATGGACGAATCGGCTACTGGCATTCCCGGTGGAATCCGGGGGAGCACAAGGTTGCACCGTCCCGACGGGCATTCGTAGAAGATAATCTCAACCAGGCGCTGAGGATTCTCAAAGGGCTGGATTGAAAGCTACTTTCTCGATGTAAGGGGAATCAACTATGCAGCCTGATCATACGATCCACCGCACACCCTCCTTTTCCGTGCTCTCCGAGGACCAGCTGAAAGCGATCCACAGCGCGTCGCTGGAGGTGCTCGAACGCACGGGCGTCGATGTGTATCACGAGCAGGCGCGGAATTTGCTACAAGATGCGGGCTGTCGAGTCCAGGGGAAACGGGTCCGCTACCCCGCTGCTCTGGTGGATGAGTGCATCCGCAGTGCGCCTTCGCGAGTCGTGATCTGGAACCGCCGCGGCCAGCGGGCCATGGTGTTGGAAGGCTCGCGGAGTTACTTCGGCATGGGATCGGATACCCTCTATACCTACGATCCCTACACCCGGGAGCTGAAGCGCGCCGCCGCCCTGGACGTTGCACGGACCGCGGTGATTGCGGACAAACTGGAACACATCGATTACCTGATGTCTTTGGGCATTGTCTACGATGTTCCCCAGACGGTGAACGACTTGGTACAATTCCAGCAGATGGTGGAAAACTCTTCGAAGCCGATCTGCTTTACCGCCCATCATCGCAGGAACCTGCTGCACATCCTCGACATGGCCGCAGCGGTTGCCGGTGGCCACGACGAACTGCGGGCCAGGCCCTTCGTCATCCACTATTCCGAACCGAACAGTCCCCTGATGCTCGCAGAGGAGGCAACGGATAAACTGCTGCTCTGTGCGGAGATGAATATTCCCCTGCTGTTCACACCGGGGAGCATGACAGGGGGAACCGCCCCGGTAACCCGGGCAGGAGCCGTAGTCATCTCCAACGCCGAATCCCTCAGCGGCTTGGTACTGCACCAGATCAAATCAAAAGGGGCACCGATCATCTCCGGTGGAAATAGCATGGTCATGGATTTGATGACCTCGATCTGTTCCTACGGCGCCCCTGAGTTTCAACTGGCGATCGCCGCGTATACGGAGCTGTATCATTACTACAAGATACCGGTTTGGGGTTTCGCCGGCTGCAGCGATGCCCACGTACTGGACGAACAGGCGGCCCTGGAAGCCACATTCTCCATCATGATGAACGCCATGGCCGGGACAAATCTGATTCACGACGTAGGCTACCTTTCCAATGGACTCTGTGGATCCTGCGAGTTGGTTTTGCTCAGCGACGAGATCATCGGCATGGTGAAACGCATGTTGCAGGGGATATCCGTCGATCCTGAATCTCTGGCCGTCGAGGCGATCGACCGGGTCGGACCCGGTGGACACTTCCTCACAGATGAGCATACCCTTACCCATTTTCGCTCGGAATTCTGGCGGCCAAAGCTGCTGAACCGCGATCCTCTGGAGATCTGGCAGAGCAGGGGGAGTGTTCCCCTGCGGGAGCGGTTGAATCAGCGGGTGAAGGAGATCCTGGAGACGCACCGCGCCGAAGATCTGGCTGCTGAGGTGAAGAACCGCCTGGCTGGAATTATCCACGAAGCCGAGTCAGAGGCGGATAATCGGTAGGAGAGGGACTATACTGTCTATTGTCAGCCAATCGTCTTTGGAGGATGTTATGAGCCTGCCGAACCGGTCCTCGCGGAGCGACGTTCGTTCGCTCCTGATCGTAACAAGTCTGCTGGTCGCCTCATTGGGATTCTCCCAGTCCATGAGTTTCCCGGGGGAGCTTGGACCGGGGGACACCAAGCTCGGCCGCTATTTCGATACCTATCCGCTTCAGCTCACCGCGGCAGAGCGGATCGTGGCGACCTTGAGCTCCCACGACTTCGACGCCTACCTGATTCTTGAATCCCCGGACGGTAGGGAGATCGAAAACGACGACTACAGCGACAGTAGCGATGCTCGCATCGACGCGCTGGTCGATGTTTCCGGAACCTGGAAGATAAAGGTCAGCTCCTACGAGGAAGGGGAGCAGGGGGAGTACCTGCTGATCGTGGACCGGGAAAGGCTGCAGGAGCTGGAGAGCTACACCGGGATTCTGGACGAGCAGGACATGATTTCGGTGAAGGGGGAGTACTTCGACGGCTATTCGCTGTTTCTCCAGCGGAATCAGCGGGTCGTGGTTTCGATGCGCTCGGAGCGGTTCGATCCCTTCCTGGTTCTCAAGCCGCCCCGGGGGCGAAGGATCGTGAATGATGACCACGATACGGAGAGCGAGAGCCGCATCGATTTCATCGTGGAGGACAGCGGGCATTACGAAGTCTTTGCCACCTCTTACGCGGGAGACGAAAGGGGAGAGTACTCTCTGCGCATCCTGCTGGGGGAGCGGATGAACGTCCAGGAGATCGACGGTTATCTGGATTCCGATGACCCGGAGCTCGAGGACTATGGATTCTACGAGATGCACCCCCTCCATCTGGAGGAGGGGCAGCGAATCATACTGGAGATGACCTCGGATGAGCTCGATACCCTGCTCTTTGTCGAGGGACCAGACGGATTCTACGCCGAAAACGACGACTACAACGATCAGATCGACATCTCCCGTATCGAGATGTTTGGCCCCGCTGAAGGGGAGTACATCATCAACACCGCCTCCTTCGATACCGGTGTGGAAGGCAGCTACACCCTCAAGATCTATTCCTTCGGGATCAGCGGCCTGCGCTTGAGAAACAGCCACCAGCTGGCATTGGCCGGTCCGTAGCTTCTACCGGCCGGGAGCGCCAACTGCCGTGACCGCCAGGCTGAGGGCCAGCAGGATTATCGTCGCGGTTTTGTTCATGATTCATACTCCTCTGCTGAAGCTGTAGCGGATCACCCCCTGGGGGCAGCTGTCCACGCACTGCCCGCAGAGTATGCATTCACTGTTTTCCATCCGCGATTTCTCAACCATTTCCTGCACCTCCAGACTCATCATGCAGTTCTTGGTGCAGGTCCCGCAGTTGGTGCACTTCTCCGTTTCCGCCTTCAGGCGCAGGGCCGGCCAGCGCACCAGGTTGCGGAGCTTGCGGCCCAGGATCATGAAGGGAGCCATCCAGCAGATCGAGTGGCACATGGTCCGGCGGCCAACTGCCGCTGCGGGGATCACGATCAGGAAGAGAACGAAGTAGTAGATGATGTACCGGCTTGCCGAATCCACCGACACGAAGGTATCCATCTGGTAGAGGGACCGGACCGAAAGAGCCCGCCCCGAGCGAATCAGGAAGAAGAGGATCACGGCAAACCAGGGAATCCAGATCAGGTACTTGATCCAGTCGAGTCGTTTGCGGCGAACCGGGCGGTCGTTCACCAGCGTGCACACCTCCTGAGCTCCGCCTCCGGGACAGACCCAGCCGCAGAAGGCTCTCCCGAGGAGCAGGGAGGAAAAAAACAGCAGACCGAAGAACAGCAGGCTGCCGCTGATGATCCCCTTGGAGGCACCCGAAATGCTCAGGTAGGGTGAGAGGTAGTTCATGATCACCGGGAAGAGGATGAAGAACAGCAGCAGGAGCGCCTTTCGTACTCGCTGTCTTGTCTTTGTTTTGGCCATTTCAGACCTCCTTTCTCCCTATTTCAAGCCTGCCGGTTGGTCTGCAGCAGGTTGATCAGCAGGGCGATGCCTATGGGAACACATCCGGTGGTAAAGGACAGCCCGTAGTAGAGAAGGGCGAAGTGCTCCATGATTCGATTACTTCCTCGGCTACAACCTCAGATCCAGGACCTCCTGGCGGACCTGGCTGTACCGGTTGAAGAAGCGCCGGTATCCCAGCTCGGTTACCAGAAACACGGTGATGGTCACCGAGCCGCCGATGCCCAGCATGATGGCGATCTGGTATTTGATCGCATCGAGGGGGGCGATTCCCGCCAGAATCTGACCGGTCATCATCCCGGGCAGGAAGACGATGCCCATACCCATCATGTTGTTGATGATCGGCATGATGCCGGCGGAGAAGGCCTCCTTGACAAAGGGCCGGGCCGCTTCCTTGGGCGAGGCGCCCAGCATCAGGGCGCCCTCCAGGCGATCCAGCCGCGAGCGTATACCGCTGGACAGGCGGTCGATGCCGATGGAGATCCCGTTCATCGAGTTGCCGATGATCATCCCGGCCACGGGGATGAAGTAGCGGGGTGCGAACCAGGGGCTGACCCGGACGATCACGAAGAGGAAGTAGGCCAAGGCCGCCGTTGTTCCGACGAGCATGGAGCCGGCGATCACGATGCGCAGGGCGGGAAACAGGCTCTTCTTCATCCGCCCGAACACCGTGTGGACGGCGAAGGCCTCCATCACGGCGAAGATGATCAGGGTGATCCAGATTTTCTCCCAGGAGAACACGTAGGTCAGCACGAAACCGGTCAGCACCAGCTGAGCGGTCATGCGCAGGGATGCCAGGGTGATTTCCCATTCCTTCCCCAGCCGCTTGAGGCGCACAAGGAGCAGCAGAAGTAGAATGAGAATATAGCCCAACGCCAGATAGAGGATCTCTATTTGAATGATTCCTTCCATAATAACTGAATCCCTCTTACCTTCCGCTCTCGTGGGCAACCTGATCGACCCGGCCGTCCCGGATCCTTATCAGGGTATCGTAGTACCCGGTGAAGCCTTTCTCCGAATGGGTAACCATGATCAGGGTCTTGCAGCGTTCACAACAGAACTCGGTGACCAGATCGAAGATCAGGACCTCCGTTTCTTCATCCAGGGAGGCTGAAGGTTCGTCCAGGAGCATCACCTCCGATTCCATCAGCATGACCCTGGCCAGGGCCAGGCGCTGTTTCTCCCCGCCGGACAGCTGGGCGGCGTCGGCGGACAGTTCCTTGTCCAGACCGACCCGGGTCATGATGGCTTGAACAGCTTCCGCCACCGGTTCCTCCTTATCCGCCAGACGGCAGCCGATCAGGAGGTTTTCCTGTACAGTGCCGGCGAAGATCACCGGCATCTGAGTCAGCATCACGACTTCGCGCCGCAGATGCACAGGATCGATCTCCTCCACGGATTTCCCGAAAAAAAGAACCTTGCCGGAGTCCGGGGTGGTCATCCGATTCAGGATGCGCAGCAGGGTGGTCTTGCCCCCGCCGCTTGGGCCCACGACGGCCGATACCTTGCAGGCATCGATCTGCAGGCTCTCGATGTCCAGCACGTCTTTGAAGCGGACCTCCTGGAGCTGGAAGGCGGGTGTGGAGGCGGCAGCGCCCGCCCGGGAGTTGGTATTCATGCAACTGTTCCTCTTTGACCGCATTTTGGCAGAGACTGGGAAGATGCACAAGAGAAGATGAACAAGAGTAGGGGTTTCTCGAGAGTCGATTGCTCTGACCGAATCCTAATGGTTGTTTCACTTGGTATTGATTATATTAGGGGTGTTGCCACTAGGGGTTGCAGCAACTTCAGTTGAAGGCGAGGTGGATCCGCATGCAGAAAGTCCTGTTCGTGTGCGTGCACAACAGCGCCAGGAGTCAGATGGCTGAGGCGTACCTGCGGAAATACGGGGGCAAGCGGTTTATCGCAGAGAGCGCGGGCCTGGAGCCCGGTGAGATCAATCCGCTGGTGGTCGAGGTGATGAAGGAAGAGGGCATCGACCTGTCCCACAAGCGCACCAGCAGTGTGTATGAGTTCTACAAAGAGGGCAGAAGCTACGATTTCGTGATTACCGTGTGCGGCAAGGATGCCGCGGAGCGCTGTCCCATCTTCCCCGGGGGAGGCAGGCATCTGCACTGGCCCCTCGACGATCCCTCGAAGGCAGCTGGTACCCACGGCGAGAAACTCTCCGAAGTGCGCCGCATCCGCGATGAAATTCGCCTGAAAGTGCAGTCGTTTCTGGGATCTCTCGGCTGAGGGTTGCCCTCGATAGTTCGATCGGCAAAGAAACTCTAACCGTTTCCTATTCAATTCCTAACTTATTCGGACTATGAATACACTTTGCAAGGATCCGTACTTCGTTTTTCGGCGAAAGGTGCAGTCCCGGTCCCCGTGCCTGTTTGATGGAGAATCGTAAACTCGCTATTATGATGACAGGGCGAAGATTGCGCCATGATGAATCTCAAGATCGGAGTTGAAAGATGTTGGCCAGACAGCACTATGCGGAAAGAATCGAAGCCCTGACGCTGGACATCATGAAGATGGCTGCCCTTGTTCAGGAGGCTGTTGGAAAGGCGACCCAGGCATTCGTGCAGAGAAGCGAGCAGCTGGCGGCTCAGGTGATGGAGGAAGACCGGCGGATAGACACCTGGGAACGGGCTGTAGAAGCTCGGACCACAGCGCTGATTGCCACCGAGCAGCCGGTAGCCCGGGATCTTCGGATCATTGTTGCCGCCCTCCTGGTCAGCAATGAGCTGGAGCGAATGGGCGACTACGCGGCCCATTTTGCCAATGCGGCTTCCAAGGTCTCGGATTACTTTGTGAAGTGTACCCGCGGGGAGATCACCAAGATGACGGAGATAGCCGCCACGATGATCCGGGACGGCGCCCAGGCTTTTCTCAAGCAGGACGTCGAACTGGCCAGAGAAGTGATCGGGCGAGACGACGAGGTGGACGGGCTGTACGCCCGCTTTTTTCAGAAGATCCTCCTCGACATGACCGAGAACCCGGAACACGTTCAAGAGGGTACTGCTTTGCTGTTCTGTTCGAAGTATCTGGAGAGGCTGGCCGACCATGCCACCAATATATGCAAAGAGGTGGTCTATGTGTGCACGGGGGAAAAATACTAGGGAATAATGAAAAAGAAGCACATCCTGGTCGCCGAAGACGACGAGACCATCTCGGAGTTGATTCGCTACAACCTCGAGAAGCACGGTTTTCACGTGTCCCGCTATGCTTCGGGGGAAAAAGTTCTGCTCCATGCAGGCGCGGACATGCCGGAGTTGATTCTTCTGGACATTCTTCTGCCCGGGATAGACGGAATCCGGGTATGTCGCCTGCTTCGGGAGGAAGAGAAGACCAGGGCGATACCGATCATCATGGTCACCGCGAAGGGGGAGGAGCAGGATATCGTTGAAGGTCTCGAAGCGGGGGCCGACGACTATATCACGAAACCCTTTAGTCCACGGGTGCTGTTGGCCCGCCTGCAGGCTGTTCTGCGACGGGGCAGCCGAGAAGGTGTTGCGAGTGAGAAAACGGCGGGCCCGACCAAGGTGCGGGAATTGAGCATCGATCCTCAGCGCTATCAGGTTACGGTGGCCGGTAAGAGGTTGGATCTTACGGTCACGGAATACCAAATTCTCGTCTTCCTGGCCGGTCGTGCCGGCTGGGTGTTCACGCGCCAGCAGATCGTCGAGGCGGTGCGGGGCGGGGAATATCACGTAACGGACAGGGCCGTGGATGTGGCGATATTCGGATTGAGGAAGAAGTTGGGGGAATACGGCGGATACGTCGAAACTGTCAGGGGCATAGGCTACCGTTTCGTCGACGAAAACGGGGAAACCGGGGCATGAACGGCAAGAGTCTGACCGGGGGCCTGTACCGTCTTGCGGCGATCCTGATCGCCGCCGCGGTGATCGCTTCGCTGGTGGTTGCAGGGCTACGTTTCCGAGACTTCGCCTATCATCGGGAGGCGGAGGAGTTCAAAGGCAGGTTGCGCTTGCTGGAGGAGGATTTCAGCGCTTTGTTTCCTGCGGACACGGCGGAAGCCATAGGGCGGATCGACAGACTCAGCAAGGAGTTGGGTCGAAGGGAGCAGCTCCGTCTGACCGTGATCCGCCCGGATGGCGTGGTCGTGGGAGATACCTATTTCGATCCCGCCGGTCTGGTAAATCACGCCGGGAGAGAAGAGATACGGGAGGTGTTCAGAGGATCCACCGGCGTATCGGTCCGTTTAAGTGATTCCGCCGGGCAGAAAATGCTCTACGTTGCCGCGCCGATGACCGTATCCGGCCGCATCGTCGGCGTTTTGAGAGCCAGCGTTCCGGTCAGTACCATCAACGTCCACCTGCGGGAAATTTGGTTGGGATTGCTGCCCCTGCTGCTCGGCATAGCTGGCGCTGCAGCAGCCGTGCTGTGGATTGCCTTCAGCCGAGTGCGGGCGGTGTTTCGGAGATTGGGCAGGGAGGCGGTTTCCTTGAAAACGCGGAACTTCGAGTCGGGCCTCATTGATCCGGGATGGAACGAAACTCATGAATTGACGGAAACACTCAGCTCGATGGCGGCACAGCTGTCGGAGAGAATGGACACGGTGGATCGTCAGCAGTCCCAGGAACGGGCAATACTGGCAAGTATGATCGAAGCCGTTCTGGCCATCGATTCCGACCAGCGGATCATCACCCTGAATGAGGCTGCCGTGGATCTGTTGGGAATCCCGGCGGAGACGGCGCTCGGTACCCGTATCGAAGAAGTCATTCGCTTCGCAGGTATTCTGGAGTTCATACAGAGGGCCCTGGACAGCGGTGCTCCCATAGTCGAAAATCTGCAGATCTACGGTGAAGAAGGAGAGCGGTACCTGAGGGCGCACGGAACGCGGCTCCTCGATGGACGCGGAGAAGACCTCGGAGCGCTGGTCGTGCTGTACGACATCACCCGATTGCACAAACTGGAGATTGTCAGAAAGGAGTTTGCAGCCAACGTCTCCCACGAGCTGAAAACACCAATCACGTCTATAAAAGGGTTCGTGGAAACCCTGCTCGACGGCAAGCTGAAGGACAGGGAAGAGACAAAACGCTTTCTGGCAATCATTGCCCAGCAGACAGAGAGACTCAATGCAATCGTCGACGATCTTCTCAGCCTGGCCCGTCTGGAGCAGAGCATCGAGCGGGAGGAGATCAGCCTGGCTAATCACAAGCTCCTTCCCGTCCTCCAATCGGCTGTATCCGCATGCACCAAGGCTGCAGCGGCAAAAGAAATTGACCTGCGGGTTGAATGCTCCGCAGGGCTCGAGGCCCAGCTCAACCCGCAACTGCTCGAACAGGCCGTGATAAACCTAATCGACAACGCAATCAAGTACAGCGACAGCCGATCGGAGGTCAGGATAAACGCATCGCTTCAGGGCGGCGAAATCGTGATTTCGGTTGAAGATCAGGGTTGCGGTATCGAAGGGCAGCATCTGCCGCGCTTGTTCGAACGATTCTACCGAGTGGACAAGGCGCGCAGCCGGGCTCTCGGCGGGACCGGTCTGGGATTGGCAATCGTAAAGCACATCGCCTTTTCCCATAAGGGCCGTGTGGAGGCGGAAAGCGAGCCCGGCCGAGGGAGCACGTTCCTGATTCTCTTTCCCCGGGAGTAGTGTGCCGGGAAGGATCGTCAACTGTTCAGATCTACGTGAGTACCTTCAGCTCCGTAGACCACCCACTCGCAGATGTTGACCACATGATCGCCTAGACGCTCCAGAAAACGGCTGATGAAAAGCAAGGATGTAGACATCTCGATCTGCTCGTCATCCTTGTGCATCGAGGCGAGCAGTTCCTGGATCAGGGCATCGTGAATCGAATCGATCTTATCATCCCTGCGGGCCACCTCGCAGGCCTTGGTGCCGTCCTGCTCGGTAAAAGCATCTACAGCATCGTGCACCATGCCGATGCCTATTTCAGCCATCTTGTGGATGTCTTTGAACGAACCGATATAGGGCTTGCCCGCCAGACGCTTGGTCGCTTTGGCCAGGTGAACCGCCAGGTCACCGACCCGCTCGAGGTTCGAAGCGACCTTGATCGTGGTCATGATTTCCCGCAGATCCCTGGCTACCGGCTGCTCCCGGGCGATCAGGCTGACACAGCAATCCTCGATCTCCAGCTGCAGCTTGTTGATCTTGGCGTCTTCGGCCAGGATGACCTCCGCCTGCTGTACATTTTGATTGCTGAGCGCTGCCAGGGCTTTACGTAACGCTTCCTCGACGTAGCTGCCCAGCTTCATAACGCTGAGAGACAGCCCTTGTAGATCCCGGTCGAAATGTTCGCGAACCGTCATCATATTCCCCCCTCCGATCATCCGAAACGACCGGAGATATAGTCTTCGGTTTGCTTGTTTTGGGGTTGGATGAAGATATCCTGGGTTTTACCATACTCGACCAGATATCCGGAACGGTTCTCATCGACCATGAAGAAGGCCGTGTAGTCGGAAACCCGGGATGCCTGCTGCATGTTGTGGGTCACGATGATGATGGTGTACGCCTCAGCCAGATGTCGCATCAGCTCCTCGATTTTCATTGTAGCGATTGGATCCAGCGCAGAAGCCGGCTCGTCCATCAGGATGATTTCCGGCTCTACAGCGATGGTGCGGGCAATGCAGAGCCTCTGCTGCTGTCCCCCGGACAGGGACAGGGCGCTGATCTGCAACCGTCCGGCTACTTCATCCCAAAGCGCCGCCTGCTGCAGGCTCTTCTCGGCGACCTCCCTCAGAGCGGTGCGGCTTCGCACCCCGTACATCTTGGGTCCGTAGGCGACATTTTCGTAGATTGACTTGGGAAACGGATTGGGTTGTTGAAATACCATGCCTACGTTGCGCCGCAGTCGCACGGGATCGATGTCCCGGTCGTAGATGTTTCGCCCGTGCAGCAGCACCTCTCCCTCTACCCGGGTATTGGGGATCAGATCGTTCATTCTGTTGAGACAGCGAAGGAAGGTGGACTTGCCGCAGCCGCTCGGACCGATAAGGGCGGTGATGCGGTTGCGGTAGATCTTCATGTTGATATCTTTCAGGGCGGGATTCTCCCCGTAGTGGAAATGGAGGCTCCGAATTTCCAGGATCGTGGATAAACCGTCCTCTTCGCCGATCTCCGTTTGTACCTGCATCAATTCTTCTGACACTTGAGGATAGATCCTCCTTTTTAGCTTTTTTTGGTTCTGAACCTGTGGCGGATGTAGATCGCCATTCCGTTCATGCTCAGCAGGATGATCAGCAGCACGATGATGGCCGCCGGGGTCACACCATGCTGGAACTCCTGTTTCGGAAAGTCCGACCAGGCGTATATCTGCAGCGGCAGGGCGCTGAAGGAGCTGAATATACCCCGTGGAGCGGTGAAGATCGACGTGGCGGCGCCGATCATGATCAGCGGGGCGGTTTCCCCCATGGCATTCGCCAGTGCCAGAATCGTTCCCGTCATGATCCCGGGTATGGATTCGGGCAGGACGACCGTTCGGATCATCTGCCATTGCGTGGTCCCGAGCCCCAGAGAGGCGTGGCGATGGGAAACGGGAACCGCTCGAATCGCTTCCTGGGAAGAGACGATAACAATCGGGAGGACCCGGAGAGTCAGGGTGAACGCCCCTACCAGCACGATTCCGTGGGGCAGTCCCAGGGTGGAAACAAAGAAGCCCAGACCAAGCAGCCCGTATACGATCGAGGGCACTCCGGCCAGGTTGGCAATGTTCATCTCTATTATGCGCTTCATCCAGTTGTCCCGGGCGTACTCCTCCAGCCAGACGGCGGCTCCCACGCCGAGGGGAAGGGAGAACACCGCCACCAGGGCGACGACGAAGGTAGAGCCGACGATCATCGGGTAAACCCCTGCTTTTTCGGCAAAACGGGAGGGGGTGCTGGTGACGAACTGCCAGTCGAGCCACCCCACCGCATCCCGGAAAACGTACACCAGCAACGCCGCCAGGGAGACAATGCCGAACAGTGTGGCCGCGACGCACAGGCCGGTGAAAATATGACCTTTAGTCTTTTCCAACAGGATGTTGTCCCCGGCCGCTTCCAACACGGCCTTGCGGGTCATCTCTGTTCGTACGTTTCGGCGGGTATAACCGATCATTCGTATTTCTCTCTGTACCGGGCCTTGATGAATTGACTGATGATGTTAAGCACGAGGGTGAGCAGGAACAGAGTCAAACCGATGGCAAATAGACTTTTATAAGCAACCGAATCCCCGGTAACGTCGCTCGTTCCGATTTCAACCATGGCGGCGGTCATGGTCTGAATCGGCTCCAGGAACGCTTCTGCAGGTTTCAGCGGATTGACGATGCGGGAGAGGTTCCCTGCGGCGATCGTCACCGCCATGGTCTCGCCGATGGCCCGGGAGATCCCCAGGATAAACGAAGAAATGATTCCCGAGAGAGCCGCCGGAAGCACGATGGTTGTCGATACCTGGAACTTGGTAACCCCCAGCCCGTACCCGGCCAGTCGAAGGGAATTGGGTACGGCCCGCATGGCGTCCTCACTGATGCTGGCTACGGTAGGAATGATCATGATGGCGACCACGATCGAAGCACTGAGCACGTTGAAAGTGCTGATGCCGGGTAAGATCTTTCGCAGCAGGGGGGTGATGTATACCAGGGCGAAATATCCGTAGACTACCGTTGGAATGCCGGCCAGGACTTCCAATGCCGGTTTGATGAACCCGCGAACCCTGTCACCGGCATATTCGCTGAGAAAGATAGCCGCCAGAAGTCCCACCGGCAGGGCGATCAGGGCGGTGCAGAAGGTGAAGGTCAGGGTGCCGCTGATCAGGGGCAGCACGCCGAACTCCGTGGGTTTTATCGTCGGGCTCCAGCGGGTGCGGGTCAAGAATTCCAGGATGGAAACGTTTCTGAAAAAATCTGCGGCGTCAAAGACCAGAACCAGTACGATACCGGCGGTGGTAATAATGGACAGGAGCGCGCAGGCCACGAAGATACCCTTCATGGTGTTCTCCCCGAGATAGCGCCCCGGTCTTTTTTGCAGATCGTTGAGCAGTTGTTTCCCTTTCATGGCACAGCGCACGTTATCACAAACATATTTGAAATGAAAAGAAAGGGAGGGATAGCCCCTCCCTTTCTTACGTATACGGTTGTCAATTACGAGCCGATCGCTAGCTCTGGAGATCGGAAACGAACTCTTCGAAGCGTTTCAGATTCGCCTTCATCTCCGCCTCGGTCAGAGGCACGTAGCCGATCTCTTTGATCATGCTGGTGGAGGTCTGGCTGATGTAGAAGCGAACAAACTCTTCCACTTCGGGACGCTTCAGCGCCTCGCTGCTCACGTAGATGAACAGGGGGCGGGAAAGAGGGGTGTACTGTCCGGTTTTGGCGGTCTCGATGCTCGGGCCTACACCGTTTACCCTGAGGGCTTTTACCTTGCCCTGGTTCTCGAGGTAGTACGCCATTCCGAAATACCCCATGGCGTATTTGGAGCCGCTGACGGCCTGCACGATGGTATTGTCCTGCTCGGTGCCCTGGTAATCACTGCGCGAGGCGCCGGCCTCTCCGATGATCTCCTCGGTGAAGAAATCGAAGGTGCCGGAGGCGCTGGTCGGTCCGTACAGCTCGATCTCTTCGTCGGGCCAGCTCGGGTTCACATCGCTCCAGTTGCGGGCCGGATTATCGGGGCGCCAGATCATGGCGAGCTGCTCCACGGTAATGTCATCCAGCCATGTCGCCTGCGGGTTGACTACGATCGTCACCGCATCGGTGCCGACGCGCAGCTCGAGGGCCTCGATGCCGTTGGCCTTGGCGGCCTCACGCTCGCTGTCTTTGATCGGGCGGCTGGCGTCGTTGATGTCGGTCTTGCCAGAAACGAAGAAATTCGAAAATCCTCCGCCGGTCCCGGTAGACTGGATCGGGATCTCCACGTTCGGATGCAGCCTGTTGAACTCCTCGGCCACGGCCACGGAGACCGGATAAACGGTGCTGCTACCGGCGATCTTCACCGAACCGGATAGATCCACCTTATCCTCTTTTTTCTTACATCCAGCCAAAAACAGCAGAGGGATTGCCGAAAGGAAAAGAACCGGGACGATTGGGGTGGTCTTTTTCATGAAGACTCCTCCTTATGAAAATTGGGTAATGGTTTTGTTGGTGGCAATGTAGGCAGGGGATCATTTCTGTTGGATTACGGAAGTATTAGGATTCCGTTAGTTGTGATATTCCGCGCTTACACGCTGTCCAGAACCTTGCGATACGGCTGGATCATCTGCTGCTTGATCATCTGCGGGAAGCGCCTGCGAATGCCCGGAAGACCGGTGACGAACCAGCCCAGGCGCACAAGGATCTGCCGGCCGATCTTGTTCTGCGGGAAATCGTACACCCCGAGTCGTTTGTAGGCCCTGTGGTCGGCCCGGAACACGATACGCAGGCCCCCCCAGATATCGTCTCGAAAGACCTTCATGCCAGCGATGCCCAGGAAGGTTCGAGGCCGGACGTAGCCGCTTTGAGCCTGCCGGAGCAGCTGGCCGGCCAGGGAGTCGATCCTCTCTTCGATCCCGCAGCCGCCGAACTCCTCGTCGGAGACGAAGCCGACCAGGTTGGAGCGCTGGATCTCCATCCAGGCTTCGTAGACCTGGCGCAGCTCTGGCAGCTGACTCAAGGGGCCGCTGAGCAGAAAGGCGATCTGCTTGCCGACCAGGGAGGGGGTATGGCAGTTGAAGAAGCTTCTGTCGAAGAACTGACGCCACTTCCAGGACAGCTGCCGGTCCACGATCGTCCCTGCAAACACGATTACGTCGGCCTGTTTCAGGACGGAATTGTAGAAGTCCATGAATCCGTCTTTCCCGGTGTAGGCGCAGCGGTTTTCGGAACCGCAGCGCAGACACCCCATGCAGCCTCCCTTGATATCCAGATCGTAGAGGTTGTAGAGCTCAACCGGATCTTCGAAACTCTCCGCGAATCTGTGGGTCATGGCGCGGAGATTGTGGTGCTGCGGCCGAGCGTCGGACAAGACAACAACCCTCTTGTTCGAGACCGGGATCCGGCGAAGCGCGGGTGTCAGCGACAGCGAGCTCCGCACGTACTGCACAGGATGGTACATCCGCTGGGGCGTCTCCTTGTTTTCGATTCCCTGGAAAAAGCTCCGGGCAAACAACTCCAGACGTTCCTGCTCCGGCTTTCGCATCAGATCGTGCATGTTGGCGGAGTAAAAGCCCAGGTACATCATGCCCAGATCTTCGCTTATTCCCCGGATGTAGGCATGGGCCGCGTTGTCGTAGAAGTTGATCGACGTGGACAACGCGGCGGCATAGCGGCCGTGGAAGGCTTCTGAGGCGCCCCTCTCCGCAATCAGCTCGATAAAGCGCTTGTACTGGGAGCTGACCAGCAGGATGTACAGGGGGAAGGCCCACAGCACGCCGTCGGCGCTGCCGATCTCTTCTACAATCGCCTCGAATCGGCCGGGGTCCTTCTCCAGTCCGTGGATTTTCTGGGCAACGTGAAACACCTTAAGCTCATGTTCGGGATGCCGTCTGGCGATGTATTCGACGTACTGCATGGTCACGCTGACCGGTCCTTTGGGACTTCCGTTCAACACCACAATCTTCATCTTTGGTTCCTCCTAAAGTAACGTTGTTAAAATAACATTGTTAACTAAAAATGTAAATAAAATCTATCAAACTCATCAACCTGCTCCGCCCTCGTGTTGATCCGTCATTCCGCCGCTCGTGTAAAAGCTCAGGAACAGCCGCTTGAGCTCCTCCCGGTCCATGCCTTCGGCCAGCTGCAGGGTTCCGGACATCAGCAGGGAGGAAAAGCCGTGCAGCATGATCCAGCCCATCATGGCGCCGTAACGGGGATCTAGGTGATGGGTCTTCGACACGGCCATGCGCTCCAGGGCGTTGCGGGCAGCGTAGTAGGTGTAGTAAAGCACCGGCTGGTCCCTCTCCCCCAGAGGCGTGCTGCCGATCGGGGTTTCGAACAGCAGCCGGTAGAGGTTGGGATGTTCTTCGGCGAATTCGACGTACTGAACGCCCAGCCGGTGGAGGCTCTCGTGGGCATCGAGCTTCGGGTCGATGGCTCGGATGCGCCGGTTGAGCTTCTCCGCCGCGGCCAGCTTGAGCCGCAGCAGCAGGGCATCCTTGCTCGCGAAGTAGTGGTAGATGGCCGTGGCGCTCACGCCGACGCGGCGGGCCAGATCCCGCATGTTCAGAGATTCGTAGCCCGAGTCGCTCACGATCTGCTCGGCTTCCTTCAAGATTCTTTCCGGAAGCTCGGGATTCGCCAGTCTGGTCATGTTCCTTTTTAGGCTCCTCTTACCATCGACTTAACAAGGTTAAAATAACATGGTTAAATTCGATTGTCAATAGAAACGTAAGAAAAAAAATGAAAAAGGAGTACCCCTGAGAAAAGTAGGGAAAAGGAGGTAACCCCCCGGGTTTGTCGATTTAGTCCCGGATCTGCCGGCGGCGCAAAATCCCCGACCACGGGAAAGCGGTACGGTGCGCCTCGATAGGCGTTGATCATGCCGATGTTCTGCTTAGAAAATGGAAAGCAGGCGGAGCGAAGTCAAGGAGGGAAGCTTTCAGGATGGGGGTTATGAGTCTGTACACTCTGGGACAAACATGACATACTTAGGACTTCCAAATCAGATGGAGTGTCCCTTTGAAGAAAACGAGTGATCTGCGAATTCGTTTCGTCGACCCCCTGATCAGTCCCCAGGAGCTGAAGAACGTTCATCCTCTGCCCGAAGACTCCGCCGACACGGTGACTGAAAGCCGGACAGTGATTCAACGAATCCTGGCCAGGAAGGACGAACGGCTGTTGGCCGTGGTGGGTCCCTGCTCGATTCACGACTACAAGGCTGCAATCGACTACGCGAGACGTCTCGAGGACCTGAAGAAACGGATAGGCGAGCGGATTTACCTTCTGATGCGGGTATACTTCGAAAAACCCCGAACAACCATCGGCTGGCGGGGCCTGATCGTCGATCCCCATCTGGATGGAAGCTACCGCATATCCGAGGGTCTGGACCTGGCCCGCCGCCTTCTCATAGAGATTACCGGGATGGGCGTGCCCGCCGCCACGGAGATGCTCGACCCGATCATGCCCCAATATGTGGACGATCTGATCAGCTGGGCTGCCATCGGGGCAAGGACGACCGAGAGCCAGACCCACAGAAACATGGTCAGCGGCCTGTCTATGCCGGTTGGATTCAAGAACGGCACCGACGGCAATCTGCAGATCGCCATCGACGCCATGGCTTCGGCCAGGCATCCGCATCACTTCATCGGTATAGATCAGGAGGGGAAGACCAGCGTTCTGGGAACCGACGGCAACACCGATACCCACATCATTCTCCGGGGAAGCCGCACCGGCATCAACTACCGGAAGCCGGAGATCGTGTACACGGCCGAGCTGCTGAAGGAGGCCGGATTCCTGCCCGCCATCATGGTGGACTGCAGCCACGGCAACTCCGATAAGCATCCGGAGCGGCAGGAGGAGGTCCTGCGGAGCCTGCTGGAATCCCGGCGCAGCGGCTGCCGGGAGGTGATCGGATTCATGATGGAGAGCAATCTGTACGGAGGCCGTCAGGAAATCCCCCGCGACCTGAGCCAGCTCAAGTACGGGGTTTCCATAACCGATCCCTGCCTGAGCTGGGAGAAAACCGAGCAGCTTCTGCTGTATGCGTTCGAGCAGCACGCGCCCGGCTTCTGATCAGACGCCGCTGAACTCCTGCTGCAACGCCTTGAAGATCCCGCGAAAGATCGCGGTCGAGCCGCGCCGCAGGTTCCTGAGGCTGTATCCGCCCTCCTGAACGATCAGTAGAGGGTGGTTGAGCGCAACCAGGCGGGATCCGATGGTCTGAAACGCCTTCACGCTCAGGGCAAAGGAACCCGTGGGGTCCCCGGTCATCGTGTCGTATCCCAGGGATATAACCAAGAATGTGGGCTTGAACCTGCCGATTACATCCAGGGCTTTGTCCAGTGTCTGCAGGTACACTTCGTCCCCCGCGTTTTCGGGGAGGGGAAAGTTCCTGTTGCAGCCGCGTCCGAATCCCTCGCCGATCTCATCGGAAAAACCCGAGAAATACGGATAGGCGTAGTTCGGGTGGCCGTGGATCGACACGGTGAGCACGTCTGAGCGGGTCCAGAAGATATCCTGCGTGCCGTTTCCGTGGTGGAAATCGATATCCAGCACCGCCACCTTTCCCTCCCCGGACAGTACTTGCGCGGCTACGGCGGCATTGTTGAAGTAGCAGAAGCCGCCGAACACGCGGCGGCCGGCATGGTGTCCCGGAGGCCGGCAGAGGGCATAGGCCACCGGGCGGCCCTCCAACAGCTCCTCCGCAGCGCTCACCGCCACGTCCACGGCGGCCCGGGCCGCCCGGTAAGCGTTCTGATCGAGGGGGGTGAAGGTATCGATGCAGTAATAGCCGGCCCGCACGGCCAGCTCCTTGGGCTTGCGTTCGGGGCGACGAACCGGGAAGACGTAGGGATACACGGGGCGGCTGGGAGCGAGCTTCTCGCATACGGTTTTCAGATAGGTGACGAAATCGGGATCGTGAACTTCCCGCAGCGGCTTGCCGCTGTGGGATTTCGGGGGAATACGATCGAAAAGTCCCGTTTCGGTGAGAACCTGCTCCAGGATCTCGATCCGGGCCGGGCGCTGGACGTAGCCCCGTTCCCGGACGTGGTGGATGCGGTGCAGCGAGGAGCTTATCATCGCCATCCCCCGCTGCAGCCGTTCGCTCCGAGCAGGAGGACCCATCGATGTTTCGACCCGGTTGTAGCGGGGCTCGCGGAACCGCACGGGATCGTCCTTGATCGAGCGCACCACCATCTCGATATACTCCGGGGTCACCACCTGGCCGTACTTGCGCTGAAGGATCAGCCGAACCGCAGCCCGGCATTCCCGCCGGCCCAGGGGTCGCACTCTCCCCAGAGAATCGAAGAGCAGATAAGGCGCGGGGTTATCGTCGATCGGGGTCTCGTAGGCCGTTCCTACGACGGGGTAGACACCGTAGTACTCGTAGAACTTCAGGCGCTTGCGGTTTTCTTCGAGCAGTCGCGGATCCTTCACAGCGCTCGGATCATCGGGCAGGGCTTCCAGGTACATACCCCGGGAGCCCAGGCGCCGCAGCATGTCCTGAGAGGCCTCGTAGAGGGCGCTCCCCAGGCCGCCTCCCTTGATCGCCGGACGGATGGCGATGAAATCGAGAAGCGAGCTGTTGATCTCCGGGAAGTGGAGGATAAGCGAGAATCCGGTGACCCTCCGATCTGCGCTCTGGGAGGTGAGCAGGATCGTCCGGTAGCCGTAGCGGAAGGGGTTGTCGAGCATATCGGGAAACTTGTCCGCGTAGGAGGCGATGGCGGAAAAATTGCTGCGGAAAATCTCCTGGACCTGGCGGATCGTGTCCGCGTCCCTGACAAGTGCTCCGCTGTATACCCGCCGAATGGAAATCATGTTGCCTACACCACCGTTTGAAAAATTTTTTAAATTTGTTGATCCGGCTAGTTGTATTTTCCGTATATTATACTATCATACACGCTTAAGAACAGTGTGAGGTGCTGGTAAACAGTGAACGCGTCGCGTTTTGAAGAACCTGCCGGTCTGCCCCTTGGTGGTAACCTGTTGTTGGAAGACTTTGAGGGAGAGAAGGCTCCCTCAAACCCTTCAACAACAAAGGAGTCCCATAAAACATGGAGACAGAGCAACGTTGTACCACCGAGGAGGACGAACCTCCGGACTTACGTCCAAAACCCGCAAAAGTCGCCTTCGTTGAAACGGAATTCAATGAGGTCGTCGAGGTGGAGCCTACACGATCCGATCAGCCGTTGTCTGACCGCCGGATCGATGGAAGCTCACAACGCAGATCACGGCAGGAGCGCACCGCTTTCCGCCAGCCTAGCTTTCCTTTCGATGACTATTACCCCACCGTAGTTCACAGATCTTCCCAACCTGTCCACAGATTTCCAATCAGTCCCGAGTCCGATGGGTTTCGAAAGACTCATTTCCCGGAGTGCACTGTCTCGCAGTGGAATGACTGGCATTGGCAGCTGAGCCATCGGCTCCGCCGCCTGGAACAGCTCACTGCTCTGCTTGAGCTCACCATGGACGAGATGACGGCGATACTGCGTCACCGGGGAACCCTGCCTTTGGCGATTACCCCGTACTACGCCGGCCTTCTCGATCCCACGGACCCCGGCCAGCCGCTGCGCCGCACCGTGGTGCCGGTCAACGACGAGTACCTTCGCTCTGCCGGAGAGGCGGAAGATCCCCTGGGTGAGGAGGATGACAGCCCCATTCCGGGTCTGGTGCACCGTTATCCGGACCGGGTTCTTTTCCTGGTCACCCACTTCTGTTCGACGAACTGCCGTTACTGCACCCGTTCCCGAATCGTATGCGCGGATCACGGGCAGTCCGGGTTGAGGCGCCGCTGGCAGAGGGCTATCGAGTACATCGAGAACACCCCCCTGGTTCGGGATGTGCTGCTCTCCGGCGGAGATCCCCTCACCCTGAGCGACGAGAAGCTCGAGTGGCTGCTGAGCCGACTGAGGAAGATCCCCCACGTGGAACTGATTCGTATCGGGACCAAGGTGCCCGTGGTGCTCCCCCAGCGGATCACCCCGGCTCTGGTGCGTACCCTCAAACGCCACCATCCGCTGTGGATGAGCATCCACTTTACCCATCCCCAGGAGCTGACTCCGGAGACCGCCGCCGCCTGCGCCCGTCTGGTGGACGCGGGTATTCCTTTGGGCAGCCAGACCGTGCTGCTCGACGGTATTAACGACAGCGTGGACACGATGAAGGCATTGATGCAAGGGCTTCTGCGCCTGCGGGTCAAGCCCTACTACCTCTACCAATGTGATCCGATCCTCGGCTCGGCCCATTTCCGTACGCCCGTGGAGAAGGGTCTGGAGATCATCGCCGGACTGAGGGGCCATACCTCTGGTTATGCCGTGCCCAACTATGTGATCGACGCCCCTGGAGGCGGCGGCAAGATCCCGCTTCTGCCCGAATACGTGGTGGGCAAAGACGGAGAGGATCTGATCCTGCGCAACTACGAAGGCCGTCTGTTCCGCTATCCCGATTCCGCCTCCAGTCCGGCATCTGTTGACTCCGAGGCGCACCTTCCCTTCGCATAGGGTCATGACCCTTGAAAAAGAATAATCGGATCGTGATCCTCCACGGAGAGGTTCCCGCCGGCGCCCGGCCGGATGAACAGGACGTTCTGGAGGAGGTGCGTGAGGTCGCCGCCGCCCTCGACAGCCTCGGCTATGAACCCGTCGTATTGACCCTGTCTCTGGATCTGGAGCGGGCGGCCTGTAAGCTGCGGGAACTGTCGCCTTTGGCCGTATTCAATCTGGTGGAATCAATCGAGGGGCAGGATCGCCTGTTACATCTGGCCGCCACCCTTCTGGATTTCCTGGGAATCCCCTACACCGGCACGCAGGGCGAAGGGCTGTACCTGTCATCCAACAAGCTGCTGGCCAAGCGGCTGTTGACCCAGGCCGGGATCGCAACGCCCCCTTGGAGGGCAGCGGAGCAGCTGCCGGCCGCAGGCCTTGATTTCGACCCCCCCTACCTGGTGAAGTCCGTGTGGGACAACGCCTCCCAGGGGCTGGAGGAGATCTTTGAAAGCACTCGGCAGCTTTATCAACATCTCACTGCCTTCAGCGCCGCGGGTCGCCCCGCAGACGTGTTCGTGGAGCGCTACATCGAGGGGCGGGAGTTCAACCTCTCACTCCTCCAGAGCGGCTACCGCGCCGAGGTGCTGCCGCCGGCGGAGATGCTCTTCGTGGACTACCCGCCGGAGAAGCCCCGGATCGTGGGCTACGCGGCCAAGTGGAACCCCTCCTCTTTCGAATACACCCACACGATCCGCAGGTTCGATTTCGGCGAGGAGGATCGGCAGCTGATCGAGGAGCTCGGTAAGCTGGCCCTGGCCTGCTGGGAGCAGCTGGAGATCGGCGGCTTCGCCAGGGTGGATTTCCGGATCGACCAAACGGGCACCCCCTTTGTTTTGGAAGTGAATCCCAATCCCTGCATCTCGCCGGATGCCGGCCTGGCAGCGGCGGCGTCCCGTGCCGGCTTGTCCTACAGGGATCTCGTGCAGCGGATCCTGCAGCCGGTACTGGAGAGGAACGCCGCCGGGTCTTCCCCCCGCGCCCGAGCTTCCGTTCCGGCGGGCGGCGATAGGAGGGGACTATGAGCGCGATGATTTCCCCCTCCAGGCTCACCATAGGCGGCATCCCTGTCTCCCTGCGCGAACAGGTCCGGCCCGAAGATGCCGCGACTGTGCGCCGCATCACCGAATCCAGCGGATTCTTCAGTGCTCCGGAGATCGATATGGCCGTCGAGCTCGTGCAGGCACGCCTGACACAGGGCATCGCGAGCGGCTATCACTTCCTGTTCGCCGACACGGAAGCGCCGATCGGAGAGTCGATCGGCTACGGTTGCTTCGGTCCGATCCCCTGCACGCAAGGCTCTTTTGACCTGTACTGGATCGCGGTCCACGACCGCTACCGCGGCATCGGGCTGGGAAAACTTCTGCTCGCCGAAAGTGAGGGTATCATCCGGCGGATGGGAGGAAGCCGGATCTACGTGGAGACCTCCAGCCGCAGCCAGTACGAGCCGACCCGCGCCTTCTACACCCGGAGGGGATACCGCCAGGTGGCGTTGATCCCGGAGTTCTACGCTCCGGGGGACGGGAAAATCATCTATTTGAAGGAAGTGGAATGAAAATCGCCCTGACCTACGACCTGCGCAACCATTATCTGGAGCTCGGCTATACGGAGGAGCAGACCGCCGAGTTCGACAGTCCGGCCACGATCGAAGCCATTGCCGCCTCTCTCTCCGAGCTTGGCCATACGCCTGTACAGATCGGTCATGTTCAGGAGCTGACCCGCCGTCTCGCCGCAGGCGAGCGCTGGGACCTGGTGTTCAACATCGCCGAAGGCCTGCATGGATTGGGCAGGGAAGCTCTGATCCCGGCCCTGCTCGATGCCTACCGGATCCCCTACACCTTCTCCGATCCCTGCGTGATGGCCGTCAGCCTGCACAAGGGCTTTACCAAGAGCATCCTCCGGGACGCGGGACTTCACACACCGGATTTCACCCTGGTGGGGGAGGCGGCGGATATCGATTCCGTCGATCTGCCCTATCCCCTGTTCGCCAAGCCCGTAGCGGAGGGCACGGGCAAGGGGATCACCGGGGCTTCCAGGATCGAGACTCCCCTGGAACTGGAGCTGTGCTGCCGGGAGCTGTTGGCGCGCTACCGCCAGCCGGTGCTCGTGGAGCGCTACCTCCCCGGCCGGGAGTTTACCGTGGGCATCCTGGGTACCGGAAGCCGGGCTTCGGTGCTCGGCACCCTGGAGGTCATCATACGGGAACAGGGAGAACCGGGGGTGTACACCTATCTCAACAAGGAGAGGTGCGAAGAGCTGGTGGAGTATCGTTTTGAGCGGGGTACGGCCATCCGGGGTACGGCCACCCGGCATTCACCGACAGACAGGCGCAAGGGGCGGCTGACGGCCATCCGGGCGGTGGAGGACCTCGCCCTGCGGGCCTGGCGGGTTTTAGGCTGCCGGGATGCAGGGCGCATCGACATCCGCCTGGATGCCGATGGCGTACCCGCAATTCTCGAGTTGAATCCTCTGGCGGGACTGCATCCGACGCATTCGGATCTTCCCATGATCGCCACGGCCGTGGGCATGGAGTATCGGGAGCTGATCGATCGGATCGTCTGCTCGGCTCGGGAGCGGGTGGAGTTGCGACCCTCTCAGATCGTGCCGGAGGCGCTCTCTTCCAGCTCGATTTTGGTCTGATGTTTCACGGTTGAAAGAACGAACATGCTGCTGAACTTGCCGACCTTCTGAAGGCGGGCCAGTTTGTTGAAAACGAAGGCGTCGTAGCCGGGGATGTCGTCGGCCACCACCTTCAGCAGGTAATCCTTGTCTCCCGACAGGCGATAGCACTCCAGCACCTCCGGCATCCTGCTTATTTCCTCGGACAGATGCTGAATGGTTTCCTGGGTGTAGTCGTTCATCGTGATGAAGACGAAGGCGATGATGGATTTGCCGACGGCTTGAGGATCCACCAGGGCAACTGTTTTTTTGATGATCCCGCTGTTCTCGAGCTTTTTCACCCGTTCGAAGATCGTGGCCGGGGCCAGGCCGATGATGCCGGCCAGTTCGGCGTTTGTGATCGACCCTCGTTCCTGTAGGATGTTCAGGATCCTGCGATTCGTTTTGTCGATGGTTTTCATCTTTGGTTATCCGAATAAAGATTGACTATAGGGCGATTATAACAAAGATTCTTTTTAAAACAAGCCCGTTCGACAAATATCCTTAGTCGTCGATTGAACGTTCCGTATTGATTCCCTCACCAAGAGCGTGTATGATGCGAGGGTTATCTTTTGCTGTACGTACAAGGAGTTCCTGATGCCTGAAATGGTCCTCTTGGGAGACGAAGCCCTGGCCATGGGGGCGATCGATGCCGGAATCTCGGCTGCCTATGCCTACCCGGGTACCCCCTCTTCGGAGATCATGGAGTACCTGCAGGCAGCCGCCCCGCAGTACGGCGATTTCGTCGCCGAGTGGTGTTCCAACGAGAAGACCGCCTATGAAGCGGCGGTGGGGGTCTCCCTGGTGGGACGGCGGGTTCTGGTCAGCATGAAGCACGTAGGTCTGAACGTGGCCGCCGACCCTTTCATCAACTCGGCGCTGCTGGCCATTCACGGCGGGCTGGTCCTGGCCGTGGCCGACGACCCGGGCATGCACTCCTCCCAGAACGAGCAGGACAGCCGCTTCTACGCCGACTTCGCCCGCATCATCTGCCTGGAGCCGAGGAGCCAGGAAGAGGTTTACGCGATGACCCGGGAAGCCTTCGATCTTTCGGAAAGCTTTCACATCCCGATCATGGTGCGCCTGACCACCCGGATCGCCCACTCCCGAGCCGTGGTCCGGACCGGGAAGCGCCGGGCTCAGAATCCGGTGAACAAATCGACGGAAAAGGCGGGATGGATGCTGCTTCCTGCAACGGCCCGCAAGCTCTGGGACGAGCTCCTGGCCAATCAGGGGCGGTTCCTCGAGTACGCCGAAAGCTCCCCCTACAACAGCCTGGAGTTGAACGAAAGGTTCACGGATTTCGGGGTCATCACCGCGGGCTTGGGCTGGAACTATTACATGGAGAATCGAGACGAGCTCCCGGTGCACCCCTCTCACCTGCACATCAGCGTTTATCCGCTGCCCGTGGAGAAGATACGGCAGCTGGCCGGGCGGGTGGAGAGGATCGTGGTGATCGAGGAGGGTTTCTCCTTCGTGGAGCGGGCTTTGCTGGGGATTCTGCCGCAGCCCGTGAAGATCTCCGGCAAGGAGGACGGCGCGCTGCCCCGCACTGGAGAGCTGACTCCCGACAATGTGCGGGGGATCCTGGGCCTGGAGCCGAAACAGGGGATCGACGCAGCCGGTGTCGAGATTCCCAGCCGCCCGCCCCAGCTGTGCGCCGGCTGCCCGCATCGGGACAGCTACGACGCCCTCAATCAGGCGCTGGCCGGTTTCGATCCGAAACTCGTGACCTCCGACATCGGCTGCTACACCCTGGGCTACCTTCCGCCGCACCAGGCCATCGAAACCTGTCTCTGCATGGGCGCCTCCGTGGGTATGGCCAAGGGAGCGGCCCAGGCCGGATTCCATCCCGTAGTGGCGGTGATCGGGGACAGCACCTTTCTGCACTCCGGGATCACCCCCCTGGTCGATGCGGTGGCCTCGAGAGCCGACATGACCCTGCTCATCCTGGACAACAGCACCACGGCCATGACCGGGGGGCAGCGTACAATTCTGACATCATCCCGATTGGAGAAACTGGTCCATGGCCTGGGGGTGGAACCAGACCATATCAAGCTGATCGTTCCGCTCAGGAAGCATACCGAGGAGAACGCCGGGATCATCCGTCGCGAGATAGAATACAAAGGGGTTTCGGTAATCATCGCCCTGCGGGACTGCATCCAGACCCTGAAGGAGAGAAAGAAGAAGGAGGCGGGGCAGTGAAGTACGATGTGATCGTGGCCGGGGTGGGCGGTCAGGGGGTGTTGTCCGTGGCCGCGGTCATCGCCCTGGGTGCAAAGAAGAACGGGCTTTCGGTTCGCCAGTCAGAGGTTCACGGCATGGCTCAGCGCGGGGGAGCGGTCCAGGCGCATCTCCGTCTCTCCGATCAGACGATCGTGAGCGACCTGATCGGCAAGGCCAGCGCCGATATGATTCTCAGCATGGAGCCGATCGAATCCCTTCGCTACCTCGAGTACCTGAAGGCGGAGGGCGTTCTGATCACCTCTTCCGATCCGGTAAAGAACATTCCCAACTATCCGGATCCGGAGGGAATTTACGCCCGCATCCGCTCCCTGCCCTCCACCCGCCTGATCGGAGCCGCCGATCTAGCGCAGGCGGCCGGTTCCGCCCGCTCGACGAACATGGTCATGGTGGGCGCGGCCTCGGCCTACCTGCCCATACGGGAGGGGAATCTGCTGGCCGCGATCGAGGAGCTCTTTTCACGCAAGGGGGAGAAAGTCGTCGAGGTCAACCGCAAAGCCTTTCAAAAGGGGAAGGATGCCGCAGGATCAGCCCTCTGATTCTCTCCCGATCAACTGCTCCAGGACTTCGGCTGCTCTCAGGACTACCCTGCGGCACTCCCGATCCTCGGTCCAATAACGGTCTTTGAGGGATTCGCAGTCGATATAGCCCATCTGCCGCCGGTACTCCTCGAGGAACTCGGCGCACAGCTCCTTCAGCCGCGGTGTGTCGTGTCCCTTGTCTTTGGCGAAGATCCTGCCCAACACCATCACCGACCCTGTCAAGGCGCCGCAGGTCGATTTGATTCCCATGCCCCCGCCGAATCCTGCGGCTAACTTCAGGGCCCGTGGATCCAGGCCGAGGTCGTACACCTTATTGGCGCCGAACAGCATGGTTTCTGCGCAATTCAGATCCTCTCTCTCCATATAGCCGTTGTTGACCAACTCACTCAGCTGCATCGATCTCTCCTTTTGCGATTGAAAGCTCATGATTCATTTTGTCAGATGGTACATTGTTGTTCCCGGATATCCAATACTGCGGATGCGGTAAAACGGAACAGACAAGTGTAAACAATCTATTGACACCAATATACGCATGTACGAGAATTAGATGTGACAATTCTTCTACAAGGAGGCAAGTCATGAAAAGAGTTGTTCTCATCGTGCTCGCGGTGCTCATCTGCACCTCAGTGCTATACGCCAGTCCCGGACAGGAGGAGAAAAAGCTCACCTTCGCCTACATGTCCGGCATCGAGGATCCCTTCATGCGAATGATAGAGAAGGGTGCCCGGGCCAAGGCGGAGGAGGTCGGGGTGGAGGTCATGACGGCGGAGTATCCCAAGGCCTGGGGGCCCGACATCCAGGTACCGATCCTGGAAGCCCTTTCGGCCCGCGGCGGATTTGATTTTCTCATCGTGGTTCCAACATCTACGGAAGCCCTGATCGCTCCCCTGAAGAGGATCTATGACAAGGGCATCCCGATGATCACCACCGACACTTTTCTCGGTGACGGGGATTACTCCAAGCCGAGCAACTACTCCTTCCCCCTGGCCTACATCGGCACCGACAATGAGCTCGGCGGCTATGAGGTAGGCAAGCGCCTGGCGGAGATGGTCGGCAAGAAAGGGAAGGTGTACATAAACACCACCAATCCCGATGTTTCCAGTGTATCCGGACGCCGCGACGGCTTCCTCAGAGCCATGAAGGAGTTTCCCGACATCAAGGTTGTCGGCATCGACTACAACCTGGACGTTCAGGAGACGGCCCAGCGCCAGACCGCCGCGGTCCTGCAGGCCAACCCCGATCTGAAAGGGATCTTTGGGACCAACCTGTTCAGCGCCCAGGGCGCCTATCAGGCGGTTATAAACGCAGGGCTCTCCGGCGCGGTGAAGGTCGCCACCTGGGACGCCACGGTGGATCTGATCGAAGCCCTCAAGGCAGGCAAGGTAGACCTGGTCCTGGCACAGAAGCCCTTCGAGATCGGCTATCTGGCCGTGGAGTGGGGCTACAAGTATCTAACCCAAGGGGTGGAAGTTCCCAAGAGGGTGGTCCCGGGTTTCTTCTTCTTCACCAAGGACAATGTCAACGATCCGGACGCCCAGCAGTACATCTACAAGTGATTGCTGCTTGAAACGCAATACGAAGCAGGCGGTTTAACAGCCGCCTGTTTTTTGTGGTGCGCCTGGCGAGGACTCCACGCTCCGCGAAGGGGGGTCCGGGCGTCCGCCGGCCGGATTTTCGACCCGATTGAATTCCGAGTTTGCGCTGCGCTCGAGACGGTGATATAGTAAACGATACTTCGAGGATCAAAGCGGTGGAGGCTTCTTCCTTTTCAAAACGACTCCTAACCTTCCTGGGCGAACGCTGGTCGGCGTTTTTCCTCGTTTTCATGATATTCGTATTCAGCCTGGTGGCGCCGAATTTCTTCGCGGTGAAGAATTTCTCCAACATCCTCTACTTCTCCACGACCTACCTGCTGCTGGCCGCCGGGGAGACATTCGTAATCGTCTCCGGAGGAATCGACCTGTCCGTGGGATTCGTCATGGGATTCGTCTCGGTGTTCTCTTCGACGATCATGCGGGATCTCTACGCCCTTGGGGCTCCGCAGTCGGTCTGTCTGCTGGCCGGAGCCCTCGTCGGTCTGCTCCTGGGCCTGATCCCGGGTCTGATAAACGGCCTGCTCGTGGCCCGCCTGCGGGTTCCGCCGTTCATCGCCACCCTGGGGATGTACGGTATCGCCAATGGCGTGGCCCTGAACCTCTCCAAAGGATTCCCCATCACCTTCCTTCCTCCGCGGGCCGGAGAGATCGGCAACAGCTTCCTGGCCTATTTCTTTCCCGGCCGGGGCTTCACTTTCCTGGAGCGGCCCGAAGGGCTCGGCGGAGACGACCTGCGACTTCTTGTCGGCATCCTCCCTACGACGGTGATCGTCACCGGCGTTGTTCTGCTGGTTTTTGCCTTCGTGCTTGTGCGCACAGGATTCGGGAGGCACACCTTCGCCATCGGCGGGAATATGGACGCCGCGATCCGGGCGGGGATAGATGTTCCCGGACATCTGATTCGGGTCTACCTGATCTCCTCGTTCTTCGCCTCCTTCGCCGGAGTGCTCTACGTCTTCCGGGCGGGCATCGGCAATTTCACCACGATGAGCGCCTCCTACGAGCTTTTCGCCATCGCCGCGGTGGTGATCGGCGGAGCCAGCCTCTTCGGAGGAAAAGGCGGGATCGGGGGTACCATCATCGGAGTGCTCATCCTGATGACCCTGGAAAACGGGCTGAACATCACCGGCCTCCAGGCCTTCTACCGGTACATCGCCACCGGGGTGATCCTGATCGCCGCCGTTGTGATCGACCAGCTGTCGCCGGAGAGGGAGACCCGCAGTGGCTGAAAAGGTGTCGGCAGCCAGCAATCCCGGTCTTTCCCCGTTTGTGCTCTGGACAGGAAGAAACTGGTCCTTTGTTTTTTTGGTCCTGGAGCTGGCCGTGTTCGGTATCCTGGGCGTGCGCTTCCTGCGCCTGGAAAATCTCCAGAACATACTGGTCGCCTCCACCACCATCCTGCTGCTCGGAGTAGGCGAAACCTACGTCATCATCTCGGGGGGGATCGATCTCTCCGTTGGCTTCGTCATGGGGTTCGGAGCCGTCAACTGCGCCAAAGCGATGGTGCTTTTTCAGAGCCAGGGAGTGCCGGATTGGATGGCTATTCTATTAGGCGCCGCAGCCGCCCTGGCCATCGGGCTGATTCCCGGTCTGGTAAACGGCACTCTGGTGGCCCGGCTCAATGTGCCTCCTTTTCTGGCTACCTTCGGGATGTACGGTATCGCCTTCGGATCTTCGGAGATCATCTCCAAGAATACGCCGATTTCGGGTCTTCCCGCTCTGACCGGCGCCATAGGCAATGGGTATGTGCTGTACTGGCTGCCCGGGAAGTTCCTTCGCTTGTTTTCCAGACCGGAGGGCCTTGCGCCTCTCGAGCTGCGCCGCCTCATCCCGATCATTCCCAACGTGGTCGTCATCAGCCTGATATTTGTGGGGATCTTCGCCTTTATCCTTGCCCGCACGAGCTTCGGGCGACACACGTACGCCGTTGGCGGCAGCAGGGATGCAGCGCTAAGAGCCGGAATCAACCTTAGAGCCCACCTGACCAAGACCTACATCCTCTCTTCGTTTTTCGCCTCTCTGTCCGGTGTGATCTACGTACTGAAATTCGTGACCGGCCGAGCCGATGCCGGCAGCGCCCGGATGCTGGATGCGGTGGTTGCCGTGGTGATCGGGGGGGCCAGCCTGTACGGGGGAACAGGTACGATCCGAGGGACATTGATCGGAGCTTTGATCATCGCCACGCTGGAGACAGGTATGGTGAACCTGGGCATACCGTCGTTCAATCGCTATATCGCCATCGGTGTAATTCTGGTAATCGCTGTCTTGATCGATCAGTTCTTCCCGGAGTTGGTCCGGAAAGGGGAATGACATGGGGGAAAACGAAAATATCGAACCCACACTCCGTGTTACAGGCTTGACCAAGCACTTCGGCGGTCTGACCGCTGTAGACCATGTGGACATGGAGGTCTATCCCGGAGAGGTAGTCGGACTCTTGGGGGACAATGGGGCGGGAAAATCAACACTGATCAAGATGATCTCCGGAGTGTACCATCCGGATGAGGGACAGATCTTCTTCGAGGGCAACGAGCTGAAGCTCGGCAGCCCGGCGAACGCCCTCGAGCTGGGCATAGAGACTCTCTATCAGGACCTGGCTCTGGCGGAGAACCTCAACGTCCCCGCCAATATCTTCCTCGGTCGGGAGACGAAAAAACTTTTTTTAGGGATCATTTCGGTACTGGACAATGATTCCATGCACGAGGAAGCGCAGAAAGTCCTGCAACGCCTGGAAATCGAGATCCCCTCCCTGCGGAGCAAAATCATGACCTTGTCCGGCGGCCAGAGGCAGGCTGTGGCCATTTCACGGTCGATCTACTGGAACGCCAAGCTGCTTATCATGGATGAACCAACCGCTGCGTTGGGTGTTGCAGAGCAGAAGAAAGTACTGAACCTGGTCAGAACACTGAGCTCCCAAAACATCCCAGTGATCATCATCAGTCACCAGCTCTACGATATCTTCGCCGTGTGCGACCGCCTGGTAATCATGCGTCGCGGGCAGAAGGTCGCGGAGCGGATTACCAAAAAAACCACGCCGGATGAGGTCGTAGGACTGATCATTGGATCTGACCTGGCCGAGCGGTTGGAGTGAAAACGCGATGGATGTTCCTGCGTTCAGCGTTCGGATAAAGCGCCTGATCGCCGATATTCCCCGCGGTAGGGTCGCCACCTACGGGCTGATCGCCGCCTGCGCCGGAAACCACCGGGCTTCCAGGCAGGTAGCCTGGCTGCTGCACTCCTCCTCCAGGAAGGACAAGCTGCCCTGGCACCGGGTCATCAACAGCCGGGGCGGTATTTCCCTGCCGATCGGCGGTGGCTTCGAGGAGCAGAAGATGCTGCTCGAGGCCGAGGGGATCGTCTTGGATCAGAAGGGCCGCGTCAATCTTTCCAGGTATCTGTGGAACCCGGGTTCGGTCGCCGGCATGTAGTGGTGTTCATGGCTCTCGAAGCCAAAACCGGACGCGGTTGCGACGGCTACTGGGCGCTACTGGACCACGATCTCACCGAGCCACTTGACCCAGCGGTTTCCCGGTTGATCCTTGGCCACAACCCGCAGGGGATAGCCGTGGACCCTGGGCAGAGGTTTGTCCTCGAAGGCGTAGGCGATCAGCATGCCCTCACCCATGACCTCATCGAGCTTCAGGTTTGAGCCGTAGTTCCCATCGGCTGCGACGAACTTGATCTGCTCGGCTCCCGGCTTTACCCCGGCCAGGGCGAGAAGATCGGCAATTCGCACTCCGGTCCAGTGTCCTTCATCGGTGAAGAAACCCGGACAGACCAGGGTGACGAGCTCCCGCTGCGCCTCCATTGTCTGGATCTCCTCCAGGCTGAGGCTCAGCGGCGTGTCCACAGCCCCGCTGATCTTCAACCGGTAGGTTTCCATGTCTATGTCCACGGGCGTGCCGGTGACGTGAAGACCTTCGACCAGGGGGTAGGAGCCGCCGATACCCGATATCCACGGAGCTGACTCATCGGTGTCGGTATTCGCCGTGGCCTGTTTTTGTCCCGAGCAACCGGGCAGACCGGCCAGGGCGAAACCGACGATGAGAAGAAAGATGGTGATTTTGTTGTATCGTTTCATAGCCTAATGTACAAAGTTGATCGTATTGATAATGTTTATATTACTGGTGGCGAGCATGGATGTCAAGCAGGCGAAGCGGCGAAGTGTCGAAGGGTCAAAATGGCGAAGCCCGGCAAGGGGCCATTAGCCAAGTCGGGCGAAGCTCTCCACGTACTCGAGGCTCTGGTGGCGAAAGTAGGTGTTGTACAGCTCGGCGTAGTGACCGCCTCGATCCAGCAGCTCATCGTGGGTTCCGGTTTCGATGATCCGGCCCTGCCGGATGACGATGATCCGATCGGCATGTCGCACCGTCGACAGGCGGTGGGCGATCACGATGGAGGTTCGGTCGCGCATGACCGTCTCCAGCCCCTCCTGGATCTGGGCTTCGGTGAAAGGGTCGACGCTCGCGGTAGCTTCATCCAGAATCAGGATCCTGGGGTTTTTCAGCAACACCCGAGCCAGGGCCACCAGCTGGCGCTGCCCCATGGAGAGGCTCATCCCCCGAGCGCCTACCTCGGTCTCCAAACCGCCGGCCAGGGCTTCGAGCCAGCTTCCATCTGAAATACGCATAGCCGCGGCGCAGACCTGATCGTCGTCCGCTTCCGGGAAACCGTAGCGGATATTCTCCTTCACGGTCCCGGAGAAAAGGAAGGGATCCTGAGGCACAAAGCCCACCTGTCTGCGGTAGGCCTCCAGGTCGAGCCGCCGAATATCTGTACCATCGATGAGCAGCTCTCCGTCCTGGAACTCGTAGTATCGTCCGATCAGCCGGACAAGAGAGCTCTTTCCCGCTCCGGTGTGCCCAACCACGGCCAGATTTTCGCCGGCCGGAATAGTTAGAGAAAAACCGGACAACACCTGCTCTCGCCCCGAGTAGGAGAAGGACAGGTCCTTGAACTGGATCTTCCCCTCCAGGCGCCTGATCGAATCCCGGCCGGACTGAACCACTTTGGGTTTGGCGTCGATCAGGGCGAAGACCCTCTCGGCCGCGGACAGGCCGTCTTGAAACTGGCTCCAGAAGCTGGCGATGCTGATCAGGGGCCACCAAAAAAAGGTCACCCCCTGCATGAACAGGTACCATTCTCCGGGTGTGAAGGCACTGCTTCGAACCACCGCACCACCGGCGTACACCAGCAGGGCGATGGCCAGTCCGGAGGCGGTCCCGAGGATCGGGAAGATGCTGTTCATGACCAGACCCCGAGCCAGGCCTACCCGGTATGCCCTCCGGTTGTTCTTCAGGAAGCGGTCGTAGATGGACTGTTCCTGGCGGAAGCTCTTAGCCACTACGATTCCGCTGATCGACTCCTGGATCTCTGAATTGATCACCGCAGTCACCCGTTTGGCGTTGCGGGTGACCCTGCGGGCTATGCGGCGAAAGGCCAGGGCGACTCCGAAGGCGAGGGGGCTCATGGCGAATATAAGGAGGGTGAGGCGCACGTTGATGAACAGCAGCCAGATGGCCAACAGCAGCACCAGCAGCAGCTGGCTGGCCACATCCAGGACCAGGGTCACGACGTCGGAAAAGTCCTGTGTATCCGAGGTGACCCTGCTGACGATCTTGCCCGAGGGGTGTTCGTCGAAAAAGGACAGATCGTTGGCCATGACAGTGCGGAACACATCTTTACGGATATTCAACACCACATCTCCGACCAACTTGGCCGACACCACCTGGCGGATGTAGTTGAAACTCCAGGCAAACACACCCAGAAGCAGTACGCCGAGGGACAGCATCAGCAGGTTCCAGGTCGATGGATTTACCACCACCAGATCCAGCGCCCGGGAGATCAGGATGGGACCCCCCGTACCGGCTGCGGAGTTCAGGGTAAGCATCACGGAGGCCAGCAGCATCTGTCGTCGCGCAGGGCGGAAGTATCCGCCGATGCGCCGCAGCAGCTCGGAGTCCTTGTAACTGCGGTCGTAGTCCTCCGTGTCCAGTCCGTCAAGTATGAAGGGCATGGCTCTCTCTTTTCTCGTAGCGGGAGAAGATGCGCCGGTAGGCGGCGCTACGCTCCAGAAGCTCCTCATGCGCTCCCTGGTCGATCAACTTGCCTTTATCCAGTACCAGGATGCGGTCGGCCCAGCGGATCTGGCTCAGGCGGTGGGTGATGATGAAGGTCGTGCGCTCGCTGGAGATGCGGCGCATGGCCTGCTGGATCTGATCTTCCGTGGCACTGTCGATGGCGCTGGTGGAATCATCCAGGATCAGGATCTTGGGATTTGTGAGAAATGCCCGGGCTATGGCGATTCTCTGCTTTTGACCGCCGGAGAGGGTTACCCCTCGTTCTCCGATTACCGTGTCGTAGCCTTCGGAAAACGATCGAATGAACTCATCCGCCTGGGCCTCCCGGGCCGCGTTTTCAATCTCCTCCTGGCCGGCTTCGGTGCAGCCGAAGGCGATGTTCTCCCGCAGGGTGCGGGAGAACAGGAACACGTCCTGTTCGATCGTGGAGATCTGGGAGCGCAGAGCCTCCAGACTCCACTCTCGCACATCCCGACCGTCGACCAGCACTCTCCCCGAAGAGGTGTCGAAGATGCGATTGATCAGCCGGGTGAGGGTGGTTTTCCCGCTTCCCGTCTGGCCTACGATGGCGATGGTCTGCCCGGCATCTACGCGGAAACTGATGTTCTGCAGCACGGTTGCGCCGTTGTAGCCGAAACTCACCCCTTCGAACTCCACCTCGCCGCGGATTTCCTCATCCGCCCCCTCCCGGTTCTCATCCAGCTCGGTCTCCGTTTTGATCATATTGAGTATCCGCCCGGCGCTGGCCATTCCCAGTTGAACCAGGTTGAAGGAGAAGATCGAGATGAAGGTCGTGAAGCGCAAAGTCCCGAACAGCCCTATGAAGGCCACGACGTTGCCCAGGGTTATGGCGCCGCTTCGCCACAGTAAAAGGGCGTGCAGAAGTCCCGCGCCCCAGCAGAGGCTGAACATCAGCATGGGCAGATAGCGGGCCTGGATGATCCCTTCCTGTACGAAGTACTCCCGGAACTGCCGGGCGTTGCCGGTGAACTTGTCCCACTCGTAGCGTTCCCGCACGTTGGCCTTGACCACTTCGATGCCGGCCACCGCCTCTGTCAATCCGGCGTTCATCACGCCGAATTGTTCTCTCTGGGCGATGCTCACCGGTTTCAAACGCCGATTGTAGTCGACCAAGGTGACGACCAGCAGACCCGTGAAGATCAGCGGTACCAGCAGCAGGGCGGGATCGATCAATCCGATCATGACCACCGGTACAATCAACGCGAGAGAGGAGTCGATGATCAGCATCACTCCGGGGCTGAACATCATATTCAGCATGTGAACGTCGTTGGTGGCCCGAGCCATGATGTCGCCGATGCGCTGATGACCGTGAAAGGTCTGGCTCTTTCCCAACAGGCTGGCGTACAGCTCTTCCCGGGAGTTTTTCTCGATTTTCTGGGCCAGGAGCTCCACGGAGAAGTTACGCAGGATCCCCATCACGCCCTGACCGGTCGCTGCGGCCAGGATGCCGAACACGGGCAGGAGCAGAGCAACCATCTCGAAGTTCGGTATCCGGATGACGTCGAAGGCCCGACCTACGGATATCTGGATATAGCCGTAGGCGAAGTTGTTGGCAACCGCACAAACTACCAGGGCGAGGGGAAAGAGGGGATAGCGCAGCAGATGGGAAACGATCCAGCGGACGGGGCCCCTGCGGCTGTATTGGTATTCGTTCTCGACCTGAAACTCTCGCTTCGTCATATTTCTCCACAAAGACCGCTCGGCCGAAGAGGTTATGCAGTCGAATCCCGGGTTGTTTCCAAAATGTAGCTGTTTTTTTCGGGGGAGGCAAAGGATTTCGCCCCGACCAGCTGTAATCGGCAATGCCGGGCCGCCCTCCGCCTTGTTCAGACACGACGAATCGGCTAGAATTGTTCGTAGCTTCCCTGCGCAGGAGTTGTTGTTTGGAGAGCACAATAAACCAGCGTCCCGTCCACACCTACTCGATAGTCGCCGTGGACCGGGAGGCGGGGGAAATCGGTGTAGCGGTTCAATCTCACTGGTTCAACGTGGGAACGGCCGCCCCCTGGGCCCAGGCAGGGGTCGGAGCGGTGGCCACCCAGTCCTTCGTTAATCTCTCCTTCGGTCCCCGTGGGCTGGAGCTGCTGAGGAAGGGCCGCAGCCCGCAGCAGGTGGTGGAGGAGCTGCTCGGCAGCGATCCGGCAAGGGAGATGCGCCAGCTGGCTGTCATTGACCGGCAGGGCAGGGCCGCAGTCCGCACAGGAACCCGTTGCATCCCCGAGGCGGGGCATTCGCTGGGGGAGAATTTCTCGGTACAGGCCAACCTGATGGCAACACCTGAGGTCTGGCCGGCCATGGCGCGGAGCTTCGAACAGAGCTCGGGTCGGCTGGCCGAGCGTCTGCTGGAGGCATTGAAAGCCGCTCAGGCCTGCGGCGGGGACCTGCGGGGCAAACAGTCGGCGGCGATCGTGGTGGTTCGGGATCAAAGCTCGGGCCGGATCTGGAAAGACAGGCTGATCGACTTGAGGGTGGAAGACCACGTGGATCCTCTTGAAGAGCTGAGCCGCCTGCTTCGGGTCTTCCGAGCCTACGAGCATATGAATCTGGGTGATGAGGCTCTGGAGGCCGAAGATGGAGAGGGCGCCCTGCGGGAGTACGGCGAGGCTCGGCGGCTGTACCCGGACAGTCAGGAGATACGCTTCTGGAGTGCGGTCTCCATGGTGAATGCGGGGAAGCTGGAGCAGGCTCTCCCCGTCTTCGCGGAGCTGTTCGGCGCTCATCCCAACTGGGCAACGTTGCTCGAGCGCATCTACAGGCTCGGCCTCCTGAAAACAGACAGACACAGCTACCGGCGGGTTGTTGCCTCGGTCCGAAGGAGCTCAGCCCGGAGGGGAGAGCAGCAGTGAGTGCGAAAGAACGTGGAGAGTTTTGGCGCTACGTCAAAGAGAGCATCGTTGGAGGCAACGTCGGAGTGCAGACCCCCTTCGGTTTCCGCCGCCTTACCTACTGCGACTATACAGCCACGGGGAGGCTCGTCGATTTCGTTGAAGAGTACCTGAAAGAGACTCTCCGGCTGTACGGCAACACCCACACCGAAGACGATGCTACCGGATGCATCACTACCCGGAGCCTGTACCAGGCCGAACAGACCATCAAACGCCTGGTGGGTGCGGGCAAGCAGTATCGGATCATCGAAGCGGGATCCGGTGCCACGGCGGCTATTCATCGGCTGCAGGAGATCCTCGGGATCTACATCCCTCCCGCCGCCAAGGAGCTTTTCACAGACACCTTGACCGAGTACCTCGGGGAGGAGCGCTTTGCCGAGCTCGAAGCCCATCTGTTGGCCCACAGACCCGTGGTTTTTGTCGGACCCTACGAGCATCACAGCAACGAGATCTCCTGGCGGGAGTGCTTCACCGAGGTGGTGGAGATCGGATTGACCGGGGAAGGACGCTTCGATCTGGCGGATCTGAAGGCCAAGGTTTCGGATCCTCGCTTCGAGGGACGGATGAAGATCGGCTCCTTCTCCGCCGCCGCCCCCTATATGGCGATCAGCATCCACAGGGACAGCAAATCCTACTTCGACGGAATCTTCTTCTCCCCCCACAAGTTTCTGGGCGGCCCTGGTTCCAGCGGTATTCTCATAATCCACGAGAGGATCTATCACAAGAATCTTCCTCCTTCCATGGCCGGAGGCGGTACCGTAGAGTTCGTCAATGCCTATATGCAGGAATACAATCCGGACATCGAGATCCGGGAAAAGGCGGGTACTCCGGGGATTCCCCAGATCCTCAAAGCAGCCCTGGCCATGGAGCTGAAGGAACGGATGGGTTGCGAGGAAATCGAGAAGCGGGAGAAGCGGCTCCTGGAGGCGGCGCTGGTCCATCTGCGCAGCTGTCCCAATATCGAGCTGATCGCACCTATGGACCCGGAACACAACCTGCCGATCATATCCTTCAATATCCGCGCCGAAGGCTCTTACCTTCATCCTCGTTTCGTGGTCAAGCTCCTCAACGACCTGTTCGGCATTCAGGCTCGGGCCGGCTGTTCCTGTGCGGGTCCCTACGGACACCGTCTGCTTCATATCAGCGACGAGGCTTCCAACCGCTACAGCCGCCTCATATCCAAGGGCAACCTGGGTTTGAAGCCGGGGTGGGCTCGTCTGAGTCTTCACTTCCTGATGAGCGACGAAGAACTGGAGTTCACCTGCGGGGCGATCCGCTTCATCTCCGAACAGGGTAAGATTTTTCTTCCCCTCTACAGCTTCGACATCCACAGCGGGAACTGGCAGCATCGGGATTTCACGGAGCAGCCGGTGCAGTTTGCTCTGGAGCAGGGGTTGGCTGGAAACGACGGCCGCGGCACCCGGAAGCAGCCGGCTGCCGGTGAGCGGACGGTGGAACAGGGACCCGCCGTCGATCTGCAGGATCTGTACCGGGAGTATTCCGAGAAAGCCCGGACCCTGGCGGAAGAGCTCGTCTTGGGATTTAATGGTAAACTGTGCAAGACGACACAGCGGGATCTGATCCCCTTCGTGTACTACTGAGATTGGTGTGGTGAATCATGACGACGGGAAAGAAAGCCTTTTGTTCGGAAGTCGACTTCATCCTCCGGATTGCCGGTGAGGGAGGCGAGGGAGCAATCAGTTGCGGCGAGCTGTTCGCCCGGGCGGCGGCCCGCACCGAGTATCATGTGTTTACCTTCCTGACCTACCCGGCGGAGATGCGGGGCGGATTCGCCATGGTGCAGGTCCGGGTCCGGGATTGGACGATCTACTCCCTGGGCAGCAGGCTGGATTGCCTGGTGGTGTTCAATCAAGCGGCCCTGGACCGCACGGTTAAGGAGCTGAAAACCACCGGTACCCTGATCTACGATCCCGAGGCCGTGCAACTCCCCGTCAACCTGGAGGCTTCGGCCCTGTCCCTTCCCCTGACAACACTCTCCAAGCAAGCAACGGGCGGCACGTTGGGCAAAAACATCGTGGCCCTGGGCGCCCTGGGCTATCTGGTGGGGATGGAGCGAGGGGTGCTGGAAGGGCTGGTGCGGGATCGCTTTGCCGCCAAAGGCGGAGAAGTCGTCGAGCGAAACCTGGCGGCTCTGCGCTCGGGGTATGCCCACGCAGCCGAGCACAGCTGGCCGCGGATCCTGCTCATGGCGGATCTGAAGCCCAAGGGACCCCAGTACATGCTGCTTTCGGGAAACGAGGCAATCGCCCTCGGCGCCTTAGTCGCGGGTTGCCGCTTTGCCGCCAGCTACCCCATCACTCCGGCCACTCCGATCTTCGAGACTCTGACCCGGCTGTTTCCCCTCGTGGATGGCAGAGCCCTGCAGATGGAGGATGAGATCGCGGCGGTGTCCGCGGCCATCGGCGCCTCCTTCGCCGGTCAGAAGGCCCTCACCTCAACCTCGGGTCCGGGGCTTCAGCTGATGACCGAGCAGCTCAATCTGGCCTCGATGATCGAAGTGCCTCTGGTTGTGGTGGATGTACAGCGAGGGGGACCCAGCACGGGACTGCCCACCAAGACCGAGCAGTCGGATCTGAACCTGGCCATCTACGGTGTCTCCGGAGAGAGCCCTCGGATCGTCCTGGCCCCTACATCCGTGGAGGACAGCTTCTACCAGACGATCCGGGCCTTCAATCTGGCCGAGCGTTATCAGCTTCCGGTGATCATGCTCACGGATCAGTCGATCGGCCTGCGCAAAGCTACGGTGCGCATGCCCGATCTTACCCATATCATCCAGTTGGACAGCCACGTAGCCCGCACCAAGGTCAAGATTCCCCGGCCTGAGTTCATCAATCTGATTGACCGTGCCGAACCTACGGACAAAGACCTGGAGGACTACCGCCGCTTCCGGATAACCGCCGACGGTGTCTCTCCCATCGCCCGTCCCGGTACTCCGGGCGGCCAGTATCTGGCCACGGGTCTGGAACACACCGAAAGCGGGCACCCCGACTACTCCCCGGAAAATCACCTTCAGATGAGCAGGAAGCGGTTTCGCAAGATGGAGGTGATTGCCCGTTCCTTCGACGCCAACCCGATCGAGATCTGGGGGCGTCCCGACGCCAAGATCGGCATCCTCGGCTGGGGCTCGACCGCCGGGGCCATTCGGGAGGCCCGCTGCCTGGCCGAGGAGAGGGGCATCTACGTGCGGCACATGCATCCCTATACCCTGTCTCCCATGCCCTACCGGCAGATCTCCAACTTCCTGGTACGGCTGGAGCATCTGATCATCGTGGAGGAGAACTACACGGGCCAGTTCGCCCACCATATCAAGGCCCACTTCGGAGTCAAGGCGATCGAGCTGCACAAGTGCGAAGGGATCCCCATCACACCGGAGGAGATCCTGAGGGGTATAGAGAAAGTAGCAGGAATCATCGATGAATACAGCATCGCACGGCTATAGACGAAAACAGATCCGCCCCGTGTGGTGTTCCGGCTGCGGCAACTACGGGGTGCTGCGGGGGGTGGAGAAAGCCCTGGAGCGGCTCGAGGTGCGGTCCGAACAAACCGTCGTCATCTCCGGGATCGGCTGCTCGGGTCGTTTTTCCCACTATCTGAACACCTACTCTCTGCACGGAACCCACGGTCGGGCTCTGCCCATCGCCACGGGCGTGAAGACCTCTCGTCCCGACCTGACCGTGCTGGTCGTCGGGGGTGACGGAGACAGCCTGGGCATCGGCGGCGGCCACCTGCCCCATGCGGCCCGGAAGAACGTGGATCTGACCTTCCTGATTCTGGACAACAATACCTACGGTTTGACCAAGGGCCAGTCATCGCCGACCACGCCTTGGGGATGTATCACCAAGACCTCTCCGTATGGTTCTCCGGAGGATTCCCTGGAAGTCCTGCCCATCCTGCTGGCTTACGACGTATCCTTCGTAGCCCGGGCCAGCAGCGTGCAGATCGAGGAGATGGCCCGAATTATCACAGAGGCGATGCAGCACCCCGGATTCGCGGTGGTGCACATCCTCTCCCCCTGCATCACCTACCCGGTGCTTGCCTGGAAGGCGCTGCGGGAACGCCTCTTACACCTGCCCGAAAATCACTTGCCCGGGGACAAGGCCGCTGCCTTCCGGCTGGCCTACAGTCGCGACCCCCTGTACACGGGGATATTCTACCGTGTTCAAAAGCCAACGCTGGATGCTCGGCTGCGGCAACTGCACAACAGCGCTCTGAAGCGCTACAGCTCCAGCGGAAAGGTCCCCTCCATCCCCTCCCTCATGGAACGCTTTTTGTAGGTCCAGGGGACCGCTCCGGGAGTGCGCCGGCATATTCCAGTGCGACGGGGACGCTCAGCAGGCATGTGCCCAAATGTGTTTTCCATTCCATTTTTGGCTAACAGGGATTGACTTTTTATATGCATATGCAATAATAATGCATGTATGAAATCGAATTTTCAGAAAGCGTGGAGAAGGACCTGAAGAAGATACGGGTTTACAATCGTAAAATCATTATGGATGCGCTTGAGCAACAGCTTGCACATAGGCCGAATCTTGAAACAAAGAATCGAAAGATCCTTGTAAACTTGATCCCGCCATTCGAGTCCATACCCCCAGTCTGGGAATTGCGGATTGGTGATTACAGAGTGTTTTATGATGTTGATAATGATTCCGAGAAGGTTTACGTCCGGGCGGTGAGGAAGAAACCTCCCCATACGACAACGGAGGAGATACTGTGAAAACAATCAGCGTAAGGGACCTGCAAAAGGAGATTCGCAAGAGTGTAGATGAGGCGCAAAAGGATCGTGTAGTAGTTACCCGTAATGGTAAACCAGCAGTGTTGCTCATAGGAATCGAAGGCCAGGACTGGGAAAGCGTGGTCATCCAGGCCAATGCACCTTTCTGGAAGCTAATAGGCAAGCGACGCAAAGAAAAGACGATACCTCTTCAAGAGATGAGAAAGCGCTTGATGTTATAACATCCACCATTCGGATTGTTTTAGAATCTTAACGGAAAGACTTTCTAGTATAGTAGCTTTGCTCTATGATGGGTGCCAGGCAGCATCGAGGGGTATCCGAGTTTTGAAAAGTTGGAGCCAGGAGTCGGACTGAAGTGTTGGAAATCATCATCGGCGTCACGATCATCACAATCTGCCTGGGCGCGTCTTCGGCGCTGCTGTTCTACAGCCGCAGACAGATCGACAGGATCTCGCGGATGAAGCACAGCAGCTACCGCGACATCATGCAGGACAGGCATGGATAAACCTGCAGTCACCACCGAGCTGTCCCGGGACCTGAATCTCTTTCACCTGACCATGATGGGCCTGGGCATGATGATCGGTGCCGGCGTGTTCCTGGGGATCGGGAATGCCATCCGCATCGCCGGGTCCGGCGGCGTGCTGCTCACCTTCGCCCTCAATACGCTCCTGGCATTGTTCACGGCCATGTCCTATGCCGAGCTCAGCTCGGCCGTTCCCAGAGCCGGGGGGGCGTACAACTTCGCCCGCATCGGCTTCGGCAGAGGGACGAGCTTCTTGGCCGGGTGGATGGAGTGGTTCGCCTCCAGCGTGGCGGGAAGCATGTACGCCATCACCTTCGCCATCTACACGGTGCGCTACCTCGACAAGCTCGGAGTGCTGTCCTGGCTGTCCGTGCCTACGCTCCTCGTGAAACCGGTGGCCGTGCTGGCTGCGCTGTTCTTCCTGTACATCAACTACCGCGGCGCCTCGGAAACGGGGAAGGCCGGGGCGATCATGACGGCGGGGCAGACCCTGTTTCTGATCGTGATCGGCGCGGTCGGCCTGGTCGTGGCCGTCCGGGATCCCTCCCGGCTGCAGAACTTCCAGCCGTTCCTGCCCTTCGGCTGGTCCCGCTTGTTCGTCACCATGGGCTTCACCTATGTCGCCTTCGAGGGCTTCGAGGTGATCGCGCAGGCCGGCGACGAGGCCATTGAACCGAAGAAGAACCTGCCCAAAGCCATGCTCTACTCGGTATACATCGCTGGCCTTACCTACGTGGCCGTCGCGTTCGCGGCGGTCATCGCGGTCAAGGCGGGTTCCCCCGGCGTTACGGTTGAGCCGTGGCAGTGGATCGGCAGCTTTCGCGAGCGGGGGTTCGGCGAAGCGGTGGGTCGGCTGATCCCCTTCGGCAACTTCCTGTTGACCCTGGCCGTTATCTTTGCCTCCACCTCCGCCCTGAACGCCACGATCTACTCGGCTACCCGGGCTTCCTACGCTCTCGGCAGGGACCGGATGCTTCCACGGCTGTTTGCCTGGATCTCAAAACGCAGAAAGACTCCCTGGTTCGCCCTGCTGGCCTCGGGTGTGATCGTTCTGCTGGTGGCAACAGCCCTGCCGACCATGGACGTAGCCTCCAGCGCCAGCCTGATGTTCCTGTTCCTCTTCTTCCTGGTGAATCTCTGCGTGATCAAGATCCGCCTCAACATGAGCGACGAGCTGCAGTACGGCTACCTGACACCGCTTTTCCCCTTCGTACCCCTGGTGGCCATCTCCGTACAGGTGGTGTTGGTAGCGGAGCTGCGGCTCATGAGCCCGATCGCCCTGATCGTTGCTCCTGTCTGGATCGTAGCCGGCGTACTGATCTACAGATTCTACTCCCGCAGCCGGGCTCTGCCGGCGGAAAGCGAAATCCGGATCCTGGAGGAGGTCCAGGCACCGGAGGGCGGGGAGTACACCATCATGGTGCCGGTGGCCAATCCGGAGAACGCCCTGTCCCTGGTTTGGAACACCCACAAGATCGGCCGATCCCGACCGACGCGGATCAAGCTGCTGCACATGGTGCCGGTCCCGGATCAGGTGGCCTTGAGCGACGCGGAGACCTACATGACCGAAGGACGGGAGGGTATCGTCGAGGCCATGCTCTACCTGGTGCAGCGTTTTCCCGTGACCACGACCGTTCGCTACTGCCGCAACATCGCCCGGGGGATCATCAGTGCCGTCCGGGAGAGGAGGGTAGACCTCCTGATCATGGGCTGGCACGGGGAGAGCGGAGACAGACGCTTTCACATCGGCAGCACCCTGGATCCGGTTATCTCCCGGGCTCCCTGCAACATCGTGATCCTGAAGAACTGCGGCTCGAAGACCTTCAAGAATATCCTGGTGCCCCTGTTCGGCGACGCCAATGACGCCTTTGCCCTGGACACGGCCGAGCGGATGGTACAGGAGCAGGAGGGGGAGATTGCGGCCATGCCGCTGCGGCGTGCGATCAGAAAGTACAGAGGCATCTGGTCGGAGGAGCGCTACCTGGAAAGATTGCTGCGCCGGGTCGAGCACCGGGCTGTCAAGGTCCGACTCAAAGCCATACCGCCCATGGATCCGGTGAAGGCGGTACTCAGGGAGAGCGAGAGCTACGATCTGGTCGTGTTGGGGCTTTCAGGTTCCTTCCTTCGCCAGGTGGGTGTGCCCACGCTTGCAGAACAGATCGCCCGCCAGTGTTCGACACCGTTGGTTCTGGCCAAAGCCTCAGGCGGTCTGGGCGCCCTCGCCAAGAAGTGGATCTGATCGATTGGATGCTACAGCTTCTCGGGAACGCAGAGGTTCTCCTCGCTCTTAGCGACCCGGCCGCAGACCTTGCAGAAAAACTTCCCTCGTTTCACAAGATCTTTATAAACCTCGGGAAACTCCTGAATATAGCCGATATTCTCTAAGTAGCAGAGGTGATTCTCGTGATTCGGATGAGGCATCTTGTATTCTTTCATTTTCAGCTCTTTCTCCTGCCCCACCGTATCAAAATTTTTAATAGTTGACTACGCCGAGGAATTGGTATAGGTTTAGGTGACGAACTCCAGAAGGGGCTTGCTGGAGTCGATCAGAAAAGAGGAATACAGGCCCAATGGTGTTGACCCCGCATATTGCACCGTAGGAAAC
>CAZPQC010000002.1:0-95828 GCA_964588525.1 uncultured Spirochaetaceae bacterium | reverse complement strand
GAACCATGGCCTCCGACTACGGCAAGCAGTTCGCGGCCCTGGTGATCGGCATGGCGCCGATGCTGATCTTCTACATCATCTTCAGGAAGCAGATAACCAAGGGCGTGTTCGCCGGCGCGGTCAAGGGGTAAACCGGAGCTTTGGAGAGGCTGAAGCACTCATGAAAATAAAGGTCCACTGCAAGGCCGTACCCAACAGCGTGTTCAACAGCGCCGTCGTGCCTTTCGAAAACGGCTTTGCCGGCGTGTTCCGCTGCGACGATATCTGCAGGAGGATGAACATCCACCGTGGGTTCAGCGACGACGGGATCGACTGCAAGCTGGACCACGAGCCTATTGTATTCACGGATGGCGAGCCCGATCTGCCCGGCTCGGACTACAAGTACGATCCCCGTGTGATTAGATGCGCCGGCCGGAGCGCCAGGAAAGACACATGAAGTACGGTTTCTTCGACGATGCGGCCCGGGAGTACGTGATAACCGATCCCCGGACCCCATACCCCTGGATCAACTACCTGGGCTGTCAGGATTTCTTCTCCCTGATCTCCAACACCGCCGGCGGGTATTGCTTCTACCGGGACGCGCTCCTGCGGCGGATCACCCGCTACCGCTACAACAACGTCCCCTTGGACAGCGGGGGCCGCTGCTTCTACATCCGGGAGGACGGCGCCTTCTGGTCACCCTGCTTCAAGCCGGCAAGCGCGAAGCTGGACGAGTATGAGTGCCGCCACGGTCTGGGCTACAGCCGCATCTGCGGCAGCAAAAACGGCCTGGCCGCGGAGCTGCTGTTCTTCGTTCCTCTGGGCGTAAACGCGGAGCTCCACAAACTTACCCTGGAGAACCGAAGCAACCGGGAGCGGACCATCCAGCTGTTCTCCCTGGTCGAGTTTTGCCTGTGGAACGCGTTGGAGGACATGACCAACTTCCAGCGGAACCTATCCCTGGCTGAAGTGGAGGTGGAGGGGTCGGTAATCTACCACAAGAGCGAGTATCGGGAACGAAGGAATCACTACGCCTTCTACTCGGTCAATGAGCCGATCGCCGGCTTCGACACCGACCGGGACGGCTTTCTGGGGCCGCACAACGGATTCGACTCACCTCAGGCGGTCATGCAGGGCGAAAGCTCGAACTCGGTCGCCCACGGCTGGGCCCCGATCGCCTCCCACCAGCTTCGGCTCCGCCTGGCTCCCGGGCAGAGGAAGACCCTGATTTTCCTCCTGGGATACGCGGAAAACGATCCTGAGGACAAATGGGAGGCTGCCGGCGTGATCCGCAAGGATCAGGCCGGGCGGATGATAGGGCGCCTGCAGACAATTGAGGCGGTGGACCAGGCTTTCGACGAACTGACCCGCCACTGGCAGGAATCCCTATCCCATTTCCATCTGGAAAGCGGGGATGAGCGGCTGGACCGGATGGTCAACGTCTGGAACCCCTACCAGTGTGTGGTCGCCTTCAATCTGGGCCGCAGCGCCTCCTACTTCGAATCAGGCATCGGCAGGGGTTTGGGCTTCCGGGATACCAACCAGGACCTGCTGGGCTGCGTGCATCAAATCCCGGAGCGAGCCAGGCAGAGGATCCTGGACGTGGCCGCCGTCCAGAAGGAGGACGGCAGCACCTACCACCAGTACCAGCCGCTGACCAAGAGAGGCAACGCCGAGATCGGAGGAGACTTCAACGACGATCCGCTCTGGCTGATCCTGGCCGCCAGCGCCTACCTCAAGGAGACCGGCGATTGGTCGATCCTCGAGGAAGAGGTTCCCTTCGACAACGATCCCCACCGCATGGGGAGTCTCTTCGAGCACCTGCGCCGTTCCTTCGCTCACGTGGTCGACAACCTGGGACCCCACGGGCTTCCCTTGATCGGCAGGGCGGACTGGAACGACTGCCTGAATCTGAACTGCTACTCCATCGACCCGGATGAATCCTTCCAGACAGCGGAGAACAGAGAGGGCGGGATCGCCGAGAGCGTGCTGATCGCCGGCATGTTCGTCTATATCGGCCGGGAGTTCCAGGAGATCTGCCGGCGAAGCGGACATCCCGCCCTGGCGGAGGAAGCACGGCAAGCGCTGCAGTCGATGGAGAAAGCCGTGATCGAGCACGGCTGGGACGGCGCTTGGTACCTCCGGGCGTACGACCACAGCGGCGCCGGGATCGGCAGCCGGGAAAACGAGGAAGGGCGGATCTACATCGAAACCCAGGGATTCTGCTCGATGGCGGGGATAGGGCTGGAGAACGGTTATCCCCGCCTGGCACTGGATGCGGTCAAGCAGCATCTGGACAGCGAGTACGGGATCGTACTGCTCTGGCCGGCCTATTCCCGCTACCATTTGAACCTCGGGGAGATCTCCAGCTATCCCCCCGGTTACAAGGAAAACGGCGGAGTATTCTGCCACAACAACCCCTGGATCATGATCGCCGAGTGCCTGCTCGGACGGGGAGAACGGGCCTTCGATTATTACCGCAAGATCTGCCCCGCCTATCTGGAGGAGATGAGTGCCCTCCACAAGACCGAGCCGTACGTGTACGCTCAGATGATCGCCGGCAAGGAGGCGGCACGGCCCGGGGAGGCGAAGAACTCCTGGTTGACCGGAACAGCGGCCTGGAATTTCGTGGCTATCTCCCAATGGACTCTCGGCATCCGGCCGGAGTATGAGGGCTTGAGGATCGACCCCTGCATACCTCCGGACTGGAACGGCTTCACGGTGCAGCGCACCTTTCGGGGCACCCGCTACCGCATCGCGGTGAAGAACCCCGGACATCTGTCAAAAGGTACAACCGAGATCCGCCTGGACGGCCGGCTTTTGAAAGACAATCTGATTCCGGCGCCGGAGGATGTTGCCCTGCACCAGGTTGAGGTAACCATGGGAGTCCCGGATTCAAAATGCAGGGATGATTCGCCCCGTCGCGAGGAGCAACCATGAGAGAACCTGTTCTAGTCCCCAGACCGAGGAAGATCGTCCAACGGCACGGCCTGTACACCTTGCCCGTGACCCTGAGGGAGGAACTTTCCCGCTATGCAACCGGGGCGGAGTACCCGAAAGGGGTAACGGCTCGGATTGATCCCGGACTGGTCGAGGGCGAGCAGGGCTACCGGCTGACGGCCGGCTCCGACGGCCTGACTCTCGTAGCCGGCGGGAATCCGGGCTTGTTCTACGGCTTCATGACCCTGCGCCAGCTGGCCCGCCAGGCGGATGAAGCGGGGCGCATTCCCTTCCTCCACATCGAGGACCGGCCGGAGCTTCCGGTCCGGGGGGTGATGCTGGATATCAGCCGCGACCGCGTGCCGACCATGGAGACCCTCAAGCGCCTGATCGATCTCTGGGGGGAGCTGAAGATCAACCAGGTTCAGCTGTACACGGAGCACACCTTTGCCTACCCTGCCCACAGGGTCGTGTGGCAGGAGGCCTCCCCCATCACCCCGGAGCAGGCGGAGGAGCTGGACCGCTATTGTTTACAACGGGCCATCGAGCTGGTGCCCACCCAGAACTCCTTCGGCCACATGGAGCGCTGGCTCAGGCACGATCCGTACGATCGCCTGGCCGAAGTTACGGGTAGCTTCGTCGATCCCTGGGGAGGAGTCCGGCAGCAGCCCACGACGCTCAACCCCCTGGATCCCGGGTCCCTGGATCTGCTGCGCGGCCTGTACGACGAGCTGCTTCCCCACTTCACCAGCGACATGGTCAACGTGGGTGCGGACGAACCCTTCGAGTTGGGTCAGGGCCGGAGCAGGGAAGCCTGCGAGCGGAGGGGGTTGGGACGGGTTTATCTCGAGTTCATGTTGAAGATCCATAAGGAGCTGTCGCGGCGGGGCAAGACCATGCAATTCTGCGGCGACATCATCCTTCACCATCCCGACCTGATCGAAGAGCTTCCCCGGGATGTTGTCGCCTGGGATTGGGGATACGAAGCCGACCATCCCTTTGTCAAAGAGAGCCGCCTGTTCGCCCGGGCGGGTGTGCCCTTCTACGTCTGTCCCGGCACCTCCTCCTGGAACTCTCTGGGCGGCCGCTGGAACAATGCCAGGCAGAACATTCTGAGCGCCGCGGTGGAGGGCCGGAGCGCCGGAACCGCCGGAGTGATGCTCACCGACTGGGGGGACAACGGGCACTGGCAGCAGCTTCCCGTCTCCTACCCCGCTTACCTGCTGGCCGCTGCGGCCGGGTGGGATCCGCAGGCCGCCGCGGACCTCGACATCGAAGCCAATCTGTCCCGGCATATCTTTCAGGACGAAACGGGAAACGCAGCCGGGGGGCTGATGATACTCGAAAATCTCTACGAAGACGGGATCGCGCGCCTGCACAACGCCGGCGTGCTGGCCGTACTGCTTCTCCCGGATCTTCAACAGTACCACGAGGAAGATCTCAAGCGTTTCCGGGGCTACGATTTCTCCCGTGAGCAAGAGGGAGTTGCGCAAGCCCTTGCGCTGCTGGATCGCGCCGATATCCGAACCGGGGATGCAAGCCTCCTGCAAGCAGAGTTGCGTTTCACCGCGGAACTCATGGACCATGCCGCCCGACTCGGTAAGGAACGTTTCGCCACACCCGGACTGACCGTCGAAGAGATTCCCCTTTCCGCCCGGCAGGAGCTGGCCGCAGAGCTGGAGTCCCTCATCAAGCGTCATGAGGAGCTGTGGCGGCAGCGCTCCCGCCCCGGCGGGCTGAAGGACAGTGTCGGCCGCATGCTCGCCTTGAAGGCCGACTACCTCCCGGGTTAGGCAGGCGCAGAATGGCAGCCCAAGACGGGTTGGAGATCCTGCTCAACCACATCGGCTACGACACGAGATCCCCAAAAAAGGCGGTCATCAGGAGCCGGGCGGGAGCCGGCATCCCGGAGCAGTCTTTCGATTTTCGAGTCGTCGAGTCCGAATCCGGAAACCCCGTATTCGAGGGAAAAGCCCGCTTCATCGGATCCGTTGCCCGCTGGAAAGACTGGATCTTCTGGACACTGGATTTCTCCGATCTCGCGAAATCAGGGTGTTTTATGATTCAAGCTCCCCACTTTACGGGTTCACCCGCAGATCCCGCACCCGTCCTCCGATCCGCACCCTTCGAGGTAGCGGAGGACCTGCTGCTCCACCGAACCGTGCCGGCGGTGCTGCGGTACTTTCGTTCCCGGCGCTGCACGGGCGTCTGGGATGAGGCGGATCGCAGCGTCGGTTTCGTGGGCCGGCGCAGCGATCGGGTCGACGTGCACGGCGGCTGGTACGACGCCTCCGGCGACATCAGCAAATACCTCAGCCACCTCTCCTACGCCAACTATATGAACCCCCAGCAGACGCCGATGGCGGTATGGAGTTTTCTCGAGGTCCGGGACCGCCTGAGCCGGAAAACGGCTGCCGTGCCGAAAGCGCGGGCCAGCGGTCTGCATAGCTTGCGGGCCGAGCTTCTGAAAGAGGCACTCTATGGGGCGGATTTCCTCGTTCGCATGCAGGACCCTGCCGGTTATTTCTATATGACCGTATTCGACGGGTGGTCCAAGGATCCTGAAAAACGGCAGATCTGCTCCTACCGCACCCAGGCGGGGGACAAGTACGACGATTACCAGGCCGGCTACCGCCAGGGCGGAGGATCGGCGATCGCCGCCCTGGCACGGGCCAGCACCCTTGGCTCCGCTCTGGACTTCGGACCGGAGGAGTACCTTCAGGCGGCGGTCAAGGGTTTTGACCATCTGGAGGAGCACAACCTGGAGTATCTGGACGACGGGCGGGAGAACATCATCGACGATTACTGCGCCCTGCTCGCTGCAGCAGAGCTGCATAGGGCAGCCGAGCTGTACAGCGCCGGCGAACTCGGCAACGCCGCCCGCCTCCAAGGAATCGAGGAGGCGGATCGCTTTCTCGAGGCGGCCCGCAGGCGAGCCTCTCGTCTGGCCGGTCGCTTGAGCACGGACGAACATTTCCAGGGATGGTGGCGGGCGGACGACAGGGGGGAACGCCCCTACTATCACGCCGCCGAGGCCGGACTGCCCGTGATATCGCTGCTCCGCTACTGCGAACTCGAGCCGGATGAGTCGCGGCGTGATCAGGCCCTGGCCGCGGTCCGCAGCTCCCTGCTGTTCGAGCTGGCGGTCACCGCCGGGGTTCCCAATCCCTTCGGCTACGCCAGGCAGTACGTACGACCTGCGGGAGGACCGAATCGCTCGGCCTTTTTCATCCCCCACGGCAACGAGTCGGGCTACTGGTGGCAGGGAGAGGATGCGCGCCTGGCCTCCCTGGCCGCAGCTGCCAGGATGGCATTGGCCAGGATGGCATTGGCCAGGATGGCACCGGTCCGAATGACGGCATCCCGACCAGCCACCCCCCGCTTGGCCGCTCTCCAACGCACAAGAGAGCCCGACCTGATGAACCGCCTCCGAGCGTATGCCCAGGATCAGCTGAACTGGATCCTGGGCCTGAACCCCTTCGACACCTGCATGCTCCACGGTTTCGGCCGCAACAATCCCGAATACGAACCTGATTATCCCAACGCTTTCGGAGGCATCTGCAACGGCATTACAGCGGGCTTCGATGACGAGGAGGACATCGATTTTCTCCCCGATCCCTACGCCCGGCAGGGCGAGCACCGCTGGCGCTGGAGCGAGCAGTGGATCCCCCACGCCGCCTGGTACCTGCTGGCCGTCTGCGCCGGCTGAAAACAAGCAACCGTGGTTGAAACGTCCGGCGGTTACCGTCGATACTGACAACCACAGCAGGATCGGAGCGATTCGGAAGCGAATTCACGAATCGTCGATCGAGGAAACGGAGGTCAAAGATGGCGGATCGCTCGCAGCTCGAGGTAAAACTGCCTATGCGTGGCATGCTGGTCGGCTTCATCGTCATTTTCGCTCTTCTGGTCCTGGCTACGGCGGCAACCCACTTCATCCCCTCCGGCAGCGCCCAGGCCGTGGTTTCCATGCCGGTGATGATCCCCCTCGGGGAGCTGGCCGGGATCACCCGCCAGAGCGCCGTGTTGGCCTTCCAGATGGGCGACGGTTTTTCCAACATGCTGTGGCCGACCAACCCCACCCTGATCGTAGCCCTGGCCTTGGCCGGAGTCCCCTGGACGCGGTGGGCGCGCTTCATGCTTCCCCTCCAGCTGATATTCCTGGCGGCGGGTTTCGCCACTCTGGCGGCGGCAGTGGCGATCGGCTGGGGACCGTTCTAGCGCGATGAAACTGTATACCCGAGAGTTCGGCGGTGAAGGTCTTCCCGTGGTGATCCTCCACGGCCTGTTCGCCTCTTCCAAGAACTGGGTCGGCACGGCCCGGTATCTGTCCGGCTTCTCCAGGCCCTTTGCACTGGACCTGCGCAACCACGGGGACTCACCCCACTCCGATTCCCACACCCTGGAGGATATGATCGGAGATCTCGACCAATGGCTGCGAGAGAGACAGATAGAGAGGGCGGTCCTGTTGGGCCACTCCATGGGGGGATTGGTGGCCATGGGATTCGCCCTATCCCATCGGCAGGCCGTGACGGGCTTGATCGTAGTGGACATCCTCCCCCGCTCCTACCGGCCCGATTTTAACCGGGAGCTCGCAGCTTTGTCCCTGGACCTGTCACCGTACAAAAGCCGGCGGGAGATCGACGAAGCCATGGAGCCCATCGTAGCGGATCTGCAGGTGCGGCAGTTCCTGCAGATGAACGTGGAGCGCGGCGCTGGAGGCTTTCGCTGGAAGCTCAATGTACCGGCGCTCAAATCCAGCGAGTTCCTCCAGGGCCCCGATTTTTCCGTGTTCGAAAAAACTTACGAGGGTCCGGCACTTCTGATTGCCGGCGGGCAATCTCCTTTCGCCCAGGCGAGGGATCAGCCTCTGTTCAACCAATACTTCCCCAACGGAAGCATCGAGGTTCTGGAAGACTGCGGGCACTGGCTGCACTACATCTGCTCTCAGGAGTTCCAGAGCGTGGTGCGGGAGTTCATCGGGACGCTTTGAGGATCGTGGTGGCAGCCGAAAAAGTGGTCGCCGAGTCCTCCTGAAGACCTGCCAGATAGGGAACGATCCGGTCGTTCTTGAAGCTGCCCGTGCCGTCGTAGGTGAGGGTGACCACGGGGATACCGGTGAGCTCTTCGATGCGCCGGGACATGGCCTCCGTGACCAGGGAGGGGCAGCAGAAGGCGGGGTTGGTCTGAACGAACAGCCGCAGGTCAGGGTACTCTTTCACCAGATGCGCTATCTTCAGCAGATTGTCCCAGGATTCGCCGTGGTGCTCCAATCGCACGTTGAAGCGGTCCAAGACTTTTTCCGGTTGGGCGTCCCGGAACGAGCGCGGAAAGCTTACAAACTCCTCGTAGTAGCTGAAATACTTCTTCTCGAGCATGTTCACCAGGGCCAGGAGAGTTCTGTACTTGATGAGAACCCAATAGCACTGCTCCCTGCTCCATTTCTTGAAGGTGGCGTCGGCGACAATTCGCAGGTACTCGCTGTACGGAGTGGTTACCACCTCCCCCCCGGCCTGCTCTATGAAATGGATCAAATCCTGGTTCATGACATCGTTGTCCCGCACGTAGAGATCGCCGAAAATCGCTACCTTCGGGCGCCAATGCTCCTTTTTAGGGATTGCCCCGAACATTTCGATCACCTCGGCCAGGGCATCCTCTTTCGATCGATTCCCAGATAACGAATCTTCAAGAATTGCCAGAGCTGCAGCTATGGTCTTTTCCGTTTCGCCGGGGTTGATCTCATACGGTCGGATGCGGCAACCGAGGCGGCGCAGCAGGCCCCCGAACAGATAGGCGAAGTAGGCGCCCACCCCCAAAAAAGGGGAGATATCCGAGTAGGTAAAATCTCCCACATAGACCCCGGTCTTTTCCATTCCTTCGCCATAGCCCTCCAGAAGGCTCTTGATGTAATGGGGGAACAGATGGAAGTTACACGACCATGTCGAATCCGTCATCCAGACAGCCGTTTGGGCGGGATCGAGTTCGTACTTCTGAATATAGTTCACCACACCTTGGGTGATGGCATTGATCGGCAGACATTGCCCCGTATTCATACGCGTGCCGGCCTGTATGGAAAGTTCGTCTTCCTCCAGCACGCGGGCGTCCACCCCGGCTCTGCGGAGGTTCGCCACAACCAGAGGGATCGTCAGTCGATCCCAGTTGGGAAACAGAAGGGTCTTGCCGTTCAGCCTATGCTCGAGGCTGGGGCTCAGGGGGTGGTCGGTTCTGCCCGCAAGGGCCGGTTTCTCTCCCGCCCGCTGCCGGGCCGCGTGGTTGCGGAAGGAGTGGATTCCCGCCTCGATCCGGGTTTCGTAACCCACACTGGAATCGTGCTCGTCGATCTGCAGGATCAGGTAGGGTTTGCCGTGAGCATCGAGGATGCGTTTGAAGTACTCGATCACGAAGGAATCGGGAGAACATTTGAAAGCGGTGATCAGCACGGGGTACAGACCCTCGGTCAACACACAGAACGCAGCGGTCTCCAGAATGCGGGCGGCGTAGTTCCACTGTACCGCATCGAGGAGCAGTTCTACGTCCCGGAGAATCTGCTGAACCCGACTGGCCAAACCGTCCTGCTCGACCAGACCCGGGGGGTGATTCGCCTCCCCACGCTGAGCGGCGCCTCCCCATTCCGACAGAGGCGGAAGCATTTCCTGCCAGTAGGCTTTGACACCCAAGGCAGCGAAGATGTCGGGGATGCCCTTGTTCATCTCCGGGGTAAGCACCTGATAGGGCCGTCCGGCCAGGACCACCTCGATATCCCCGTTTCGACTGCGCGTTCTCCGATACACCTGCTGCAGCCTCTCCCGGCCCTCCCGATACGCTCCAAGAGCTCTGTCATAGGCTCGGCTCACCTGCAAGTGGGACAGCGAAAGGCCAGCCGTTTTCTGCAACACTCGATGAAGCTCCCGCTTGCTCCGATCGCGGAGCTTACGAACCGCCGGAGGAGGAGCCGCCTCCAGGCTCCCGTGATCGACCAGGGGCAGCAGGGTTTTCCGCTCCAGATCTCCAGCCCCGATCAGTGAAATTATGGAGGGAGCGAACTGGGTGTAGTAGCAGTAGTGGCGCAGGCGTCCGTTTTGCCGCTGCTGCGATGCAGCCTCCAGGTACACTGGGAGGAACAGAAAGTCGCAGGATGGAGCCAGGTGGAGGGCGTGTCCGTGCAGTGCCGTGATCGGAGCACAGAACTCCGCCCCGGTAAGCTCCTTGCCGGATTTCAGCGCCTCCATGTATCCCTCACTGGTTATTACCTGGATCCCCAGCTCGGCAAAAAACCGCTTCCACAGCGGCAGCTCGTCGAGCAGATGAAGAGCCGCGGGGATGCCGATTATCGGAGAAGTAAGTTTCGTCGACTCGTGTTCCGGCTCCCGAAACGAACGCTGATATTCCCGGACTAAATCAAACCCGGATCTATTCTTACTGATGTATCGTTTTGCTTGATAGTCCCGACCGCAGAGGAAACCATATGCCACTGTCTGTCCCTGAACCTCGGCAATCCGCAGCCGGCAGTGGTTGTTGCACAACGGACAGATCTCCGATCGCACCGGTATGGACTGCCTGTACAGGTCTATCCCGCGGAATCGGGATCTGTCCGGTAGATCTTCCCGGAGCGCCAGGGCGACACCCAATGCTCCGGTGAGGTGGCAGTACTTGGAAACGAAGATCGGCCGCCTGAGCTTCTGCTCGAAGGCCGCCACCAGCGCCCGGTTTTTTGCCGTGGCCCCCTGGAAGCAGATGCGCCGCCCGATCAAGCCTTCGGAGGAGACCTTGAGCAGATAGTTCTCCCGCACGGAGAACAGCACCGCCGCCAGAATCTCGTCTACTGTGTATTTCTTGTTCAGGTAGTGGTTGATGTCCCGCTCCATGAAAACGGTGCAGCGGTCGCTGGCCAGCGGTGCCCGCACGCCTTCAGCCCGGCCGGAGTATTCCTCCAGGGTTACGCCCAGTTTGTTGGCCTGCTCTTCGATGAAACTGCCCGTGCCGGCAGCGCACACCGTATTCATCTGGCTGAAGGTCACCATGCCGTCGCGCAGGGTGGTGAACTTCGAATCCTGTCCGCCGATCTCGATGATCGTGTCGATCCGCGGATCCAGCTCATAGGCGGCCCGGGCATGGGCTGTGATCTCGTTGAGGATCAGGTCGGCCCCGATTACCTCTCCGATAAACTTACGTCCCGCCCCGGTGGTTCCGGCGCCACGAATCATCACCTCGGCTTTTCTCTGTTCCAGCAGGTTGTCCAGGGCTTCAAAAATCGCCTGAACGGCCACCAGGGGCCGACCCGCCGTACGGGTGTAGAAGCCGGCCAGCACCCGCTTTCCCAGATCTATCAGTATCGCCTTGGTACTGGTGGAACCGATATCGATTCCGAGGATCCCTTCCAGAGTCCCGAGTCCCCTTAGGCTGTGGTATAGATCGACCTCTACCGGAAGGGAAAATCCGTCTACAGACGGAGAAAAAACGGTATGCTCTCCGTCAGCAAAATCCGGATACTCGGACAGCTTCAGATCCAACGGCTCGTAGTAGTAGCTCTTCTTTTCCTGCCTGAGGTCGATCAACTCCTCCGGATTGAAGAAGGAGATCCCGGTCCCGGTCCCGTCCTGCAGGACGCAAAGGGCTGCGCCCAGGGCACCGTACAGATAGGAATCTTCTCCTACATCGAAGCGGCAGCCGAGAAGCGTTTCCAGATGCGCGACCACTGCGCGGTTTAGCGACACCCCTCCGGCAAACACGGCGGGGGAGAGGATTTTCTCCTCCGTGGATATGGTATCTGCGATGTTCCGCGCCAACCCCATGCATAGGCCGTCACAAATTTCCTCCAGGCTGTAACCCGCCTGCTGGGCATGACAGAGGTCGGTTTTGGCGAAAACGGCGCAGCGGGAGGCGATCTTCGGAGCCTCGCCTCTGTTGCTCCGGGCCAGCTCCCCGAGCTCCGCGCTTCCGGTCAGACCCAGCCGACCGGCCTGTTGATCGAGGAAGCTTCCCGTTCCCGCTGCACAGGAGGTGCTGGCCTTTAGGTTGAGAAACCTTCCCTCAGGATCGAAGCGAAGAAGCACGAACCTCTCCCCGCCGACCACCAGAAGTGACCGGATCTGTCCGTGGATCCTGCGGGCCGCTTCGATGAAACATACCTGACTGTCGTAATACCGCGCCTGCCGGAGGATTCGGGGCGTCGAGGAGCTACAGGCCATCGCCCCCAGCGTGCCGGGGGACAGTACCCCCAGCATGGACTTCAGGGTTTCCCGAACCATCCCCCTGTGAAAGCGATACTCAGTATGTTGGATTTCACCGTGCTCAGACAGGCAGACCAGAGAAATGCTTACCGATCCGATATCAAGACCAAGCACGGATGTCTTCATAAGCATTCACCTATACCAGTATACCAAGGATCACGAGGTAAGAACAAATTTTTTTGCAGTCCCATCCTGATTCTACTACACTAGTAGCAGAATCGATCAAGGAGGAGCAGATGAGCACTTATTTCTTCTTCGGGCGCTATTCCGAAAGCGCGCTGAAAGAGATCAGCGCCAAGCGTACGGAAAAGGCGGCAACGACGATCCAGAAGTTCGGTGGTGAGGTGAAATCAGTCTACGCACTATTGGGAGAACATGACCTGGTTATCATCGCTGAAGTGCCGGGTACCGAGGCGGCAATGCAATGCTCGCTGGCATTGCACAAGCTTACCGGCATCGCCTTCACCACGGCCCCGGCTGTATCGGTGGAACAGTTCGACAAGCTGGCAGCAGGGGTGTAACAGCAGACAAGCCCCAAAAGTCGCCGTCCGCAAGGACATAAAAACCTAAAATTCTACTAAGCAAGGAAAAAATCCTGCCGAGGTTTCTGATAAGAAGCCATGAGCAGGATCGAACGAGAACTGATTGCCAAAGCCAAGCAACGTTTCGGCAGGATAGCTCCCTGCAGGGGAAAAACCTTTACCCAGTGCTTTCTGTTTCAGGACGGAAAACTTCAGTTCTGGTTCAACGATTCAACGGGCAACACCCACCTGCTCTACATAGAGCAGGAAACGCTTAACTGATCAGTTACTTCCTGTCATCCAGGTAGGCTTTGATTGCCTTGTCGTTGATAAAGCCCTGCTCGATGGCAATCTCTCCAAACAGCCTATTATCTCCATTCTGTTGCAGCTTCAGGACCTGATCGACCTGTTCCGGGGTCATCGCCCCGATGCGTACCAGAGCTTCACCGATTCTCTCTTCCACGATTGTGTTCGCCTCTCCGCTGTGCCTTTATCCTAACCGAAAAACGGGGAAAATACTACAAAATCGCAGTAGCTTCTGGGCAGTAACTTCTGGGCAGTTTGACTCGATGAGCCGTCCCGCTGTATAAAGTACATTGACAAAATACACCTGCACGTTGGAGGAGACCATGGCAAAAGAAAAAGTTACATACCCGGTCCACTTGAAGGGCGAGCTCGATAAGCCGTCCAGGGCGCTCTGGTTGGTGAAGTGGTTCCTGGCCATACCTCACTGGATCGTGCTCTGCTTCCTGTTTGTCGCCTTCGCGATTCTCACGATCATCGCCTTCTTCGCCATCCTGTTTACCGGCCGCTATCCCCGGGGGATGTTCAATTTCAATGTGGGAGTGCTTCGCTGGGGTTGGCGGGCCTTTTACTACGCCGCCGTTCTGGGTACGGACAACTATCCGCCCTTCACCCTGGAATCGGTCGACTACCCGGCGGATCTGCAGATCGACTATCCGGAAAAGTTGAAGAACTGGATGGTGCTGGTGAAGTGGTTTTTGGCCATTCCCCACTACGCGATACTGGGCGCTTTGGTCGGCTGGGGCTACAACTACGCCGCCCACAACCAGTACCCATTCGGCGGCTTGTTTTGGGTCCTGGTGGTAATCGTGGCCATTGTTCTGCTGTTTACGGGGAAATACCACAAAGACATCTTCAAGCTCATCATGGGTATCCAGCGCTGGTCGTACCGGGTCTGCGCCTACGTGGGCCTGATGACCGACGAGTATCCCCACTTCAGACTCTGGGAGTAGCGGGCGACCAAACCTAGCGGACCCCGGTAGACCAAAAAAAGCCAACTCGACGTCTCGAATGCGATTCCGTTTCATCAGCCAGCAGCAGCAGTTCATACGCGCCCTGTCTGCGGGGATCGGCAAGACCGCCGTGATTCTGCCCGCGGCCTTTGTCACGGAATTGGGGCTGGGATTGCTCACTCTGGGCATGGTCTTCTATATGCGGGAGGTGTTCCTTCTTTCGCCGGGGCTGGTCGGCTGGATCGCCGCCACCTGGCAGGGCTGTTATGTTCTCGGCTGTCTGACCATGCGGCCAGCCTTCGAAAGGCTCCTCCCCCGTTATTCGATGATCTTTTCCGCCGCAGGTATGGGTGCGGCCGTAACCGCAATTCTGCTTTCCCATTCCGCGGCGGCGATTTTTATCTTCTACGGCCTGTTCGGTTTTTGCCTCTCCTTCTTCTGGCCGCCCCTTATGAGCTGGTTGTCCCTGGGAATCGAAGGAAAACAGTTGGGTCGAGCCATGACGCGGCTGACCTTCACCGGCAACCTGGGAAACATCATCAGCCCCTTCATGGCCGGCGCGCTCAGCTCCCTCTCCCCCCGTTATCCCCTGTACGGGGCGGCCGTACTGTTTGCCGCCATCGGCATCCTTCTTATGGGGGCCGCTTTGGCCCTGCCCAGAATCCGCTCCGACCAACACCGCGGGCGCAGCCGCCGGGAGGAGCCTGACGAACCCGACCGGAGTACCTCCTTACGCTTTCCCGCCTGGGTCGGCCTGTTCGCCACGTATACGGTGCTGGGGGTGATCATCACGGTCTTTCCCATGTACGCGAGGGATGATCTGGGTCTCTCCAAGAGCACGATCGGAGCCCTCCTCCTCTGTCGAGCACTTTGCACCGCGGCGGGCTACCTGTTCCTCGGCAGAATAACCTCCTGGCACTTCCGGCCGTTTCCGATGACCGCGGGCTTGGCGCTGTTGGCTGTGCTGGGCTTCGGCATCTCTCGCGCCGCTACACTCCCCCTCCTGGCCTTGAGCCTGGCCTTGATCGGACCCCTGATCTCCCTGGGTTTCTCCTACAGCTTCTTCCACGGCGCCTCCGGATCGTCCCGTCGAGCCACCCGCATGGCCATTCACGAAGCCCTGCTGGCCTCGGGTCTGATCGCCGGATCCGCTTTGGGGGCTCAGGTCTATCAGCACTTCTCCATGACCGCGGTGAGTGTTTTCTGCGCCGCTTTGATCGGTGCGGCGATTGCAGTTCAGATACTCCTGGTCCGCCGCCGGCGAATGCGGTTGACAGGGGCGAGTACGAATAGAAATTGACATGATTCAACGGCTCGGCTTCGCTGTGTGCTGCGGATAAACCGCAAGGGTTCAGCCGAGAAAAGAAAAAAACCAGGGCATGAAATGGCAAGTTCTTCGGGGAGGTGATATTCTATATTTTCGAAGAAACACTCAACCATGAAAACCATCGTCAAGCGCATATTGATTGTCTGTCTTTTCTGTTGCCTTTCCCCCCTTGTTTCGTTTTCTCAGATCCAGACAATCGAAGTGTTGAAGGACGGATCCCACGAAACGATCCGGACCTTCGGCATCGCCCATTCGGCGATCGGTTTGACAATTCCGATAGTGATTATCAGCTCCGGAATCGCTGTAAATCGAGGGTTCCCCAGACAATCACCACGACCGAGACAGGGATCGCCATGATCGACCGGAACCTCCGCCGGCATGCCGTACACATGCAGGCGGTCGCCGCCAATATTTCTAAGGTCTTCGTGGGAAAGGAAGCCCAGATCCACATCCTGCTGGTGGCCTTCAGCGCAGGCCTCCACGTTCTGATCGAGGATGTTCCGGGCGTGGGCAAGACCACCCTGGCCCGCTGTCTGGCGGTCAGCGTGGGGCTGGATTTCGGCCGCATCCAGTTCACCCCCGATCTTCTGCCCGGAGACATCACGGGCATGACCATCTGGAGCCCGGAAAAGCGGGAGTTCCTCTACAAAGAGGGCGCGCTGATGCACCAGTTCGTCCTGGCCGACGAGATCAACCGGGCCAGCCCGCGCACCCAGTCGAGCCTTCTCGAGGTGATGCAGGAAGGTTCGGTGACGGTGGACGGAACGACCCACAGGCTGCCGCAACCCTTCTTCGTGGTGGCCACCCAGAACCCGACTAGCTTCCTCGGAGCTTTCCCCCTTCCCGAGGGGGAGCTGGATCGCTTCGGCGTAGCCTTTTCCCTCGGCTATCCGGACGGGGAGGACGAGATGAAAATTCTCTCCCGCTTTCAGGACAAAGATCCCCTGGAGGAGATGCAGCCGGTTTCCACACCGGAGACGGTGCTGGGGATCCGGGGAAGCATCCGCCGCGTCCACGTCGCCGATGCGGTGAAACGATACATCGCCGACATCGCTTCGGAAACACGGTCCAGCAACCATCTGAAGCTCGGCATGAGCCCCCGGGCGTCTCAGCACCTCATGCTGGCCGCCCAAGGGGAGGCGTTCTTTCAGGCCAGGGATTTCGTAATTCCCGAAGACGTAGCGGGTTCGGCTCCTGCCGTGCTGGCCCACCGCTTGATCCTCTCCGCGGAAGCGCGCATGGAGGGCATCGATCCCAGGCAGATTGTGAGCCGGATTCTCGGGAGGGTGAAGATCCCCACCGGGTTGAATGAACGCTGAGCTGCCCCTCAGCCTCCGCGCCGGCAGGATCGGCCTGTACCTGCTCGCCCTGTTAGTAGTCTATCTGGCGGGGAGTTACGTGGCGCCGTTTTTTCTCTACCTCTTCTTCGTGCTGCTGACACTGCCGTTCCTCTCGCTTTCATACCTCTTGCTGACCTTCCTCCGCCTGAAGTACTACCAGGATTTCAGCACCGAGCACCCCATGAAGGGAGAAACCGTTGTCTACCGCCTGATTCTGGCCAATGAAACGTTTCTGCCGCTGCACTACCTGACCGTGGGTTTCAAGACGATCCATCCTTTCATGGAAGCAGTGCTTCCCCGATTCATCACCTACATCCGCGCCGGGGACCGGCTGGAGAAGGTGTATGAAATCAACTGTCCCTTTCGCGGGATCTACACGGTAGGGCTGGAATCCCTGGCTGCCGAAGACCCGCTTCATTTCCTGGTGCTCCGCCGGCGGGTCTGGTACAGAACCTTCTACGTCTATCCCAGGATACTTGCCTTGCGTAACTTTTCCACCGGAATGGAGCGCAGCGAGCGCCTCACCCAGGGCGCCTCCACCGGATCGGTCCCCGACTTCGCCCTGTTCAGTCAACTTAGAACGTACCGCTCCGGCGAATCTCTTCACCATCTGGCCTGGAAGAAGTTCGCCTCTACCGGCTCGCCGTATGTCAAGGTCTACGACACCTCGGCCGAACCGGGGGTGACCATCTACTTCGACCTGAGACCGACTGAAGCGTCGGGATTGAAGGCGTTGGAGACCGAAGACGTGTCGGTGGAGATTCTCGTCGCTCTGGTGAAGTACTACCTGGATCAGGGGATACCGGCAGCGGTTCGCGCTCCGGGACGAACCGTGTACTCCTTTCGGGGAGCCAACCCGGCCGGCTTCCAGCGTTTCTATCTGTCTACCATGGAGCTGCTGTTCCAGCCCACAATTTCAGCGGCTGCGTTCTATCGACTGGACAAACAGACAGGCGGATACGAGAGCAGCTCTGCAATCATCATCTCCCATCTGCTCGACCCGGAGATCTTTTCCACGGTGGAGGTATCCCTGGCCGCAGACACCCCGGTGGCCCTCATTCTGAACCGCAGCGGATACGCGCAGGCGGAGCGGAAAGCTGTCGTTCCCTATCTGTATTCGCTCAGCGAGCGGGGAGCCAACATCCGTTTTGTCGACGGGCCGGAGGATATAGTGGAAAGCCTGGAAAGGGGCGTACTGAGCTATGAGCGATAGGCTTCCCCCGTGGGCCCGGATCGTTCTAGCCGCTATCGCCGCCGTGCTCCTTCCCGGAATCCTCAAAATCCTCCTCCGGGCCGAGCTGTCCTGGCCGCTGCTGTTGGCGCTCGCGCTGGGCAAAATTGCCCTGTCTGCAGTATCGATATACGCGCGTGGACTTGTCGCTCGAGCCTTTCGCCTCCTCTCGACCCTCTACACCGTCGGTTTCGCCGCCGTCGTGCTTACGGGCATCCTGATCAGCCCCTACTCGGCTTATGGGATCTGGTTTGAAACGGTCCGTGAAGGTGAGCCCCGAGGCGCGGTATCCAACCTGATGATGCTGCTGGCCGCAGTTTTTTCCTCCGCCCTGGCAGGAAGATTGCTGGATTCGGAGATACTCCTCCCCCTATACGGACAGGCATTGGTTGCAGCGGGACTGCTCGCCCTCATCTATCAGACCCGCCTGTTCCATATTCTGCTTCTCTGCCTGCTCGCCCTCGGTTCGATGGCCGTCTCCGTGCGCTTCGTCCGGCGGGGCAATCGCCTGCGGAATCTGGTCACCTTTCTCCTGCTGTTTCTGGCCTTGTTGGCCGTCTCCCGGCTTCCCCTGCTCTTCGCAGAGCCGCGGGGGAGCCGCTTCGTGGACGACCGGCTGCACCCGGGTTTACGGAAAACCGTGGTCGCCCTGTTCCCCCGTTTTCCCCTAATATACGGGATTCCCGGATTCGGCTACGGATTCGAAACCGACAGTTTGGGAGGAACGCCGATCCTCTCCGAGGCGCCCATATTCGAGATACGGGGACGGCCGGGCCAGCGCTTGTATCTGCGCACCGGCGCTTACTCCACCTACGACGGCCGGTCCTGGAGCAAGCGTATAAAAGCTGAGGGAATTTCGAGTCATCCCGCAAACCTAATAGCCGACAACCATATGCGGATCCTGACCCTCAACCCGGGGGAGGTTCCCCCTTCTTCGCTTCGAATATCGGTTCTCGCCGAGTACTACACCCTCCTCCCCTTCACTCTGAACACACGAGCGATCTATTTGCCTCCGGAACAGATCGAGGGAATCTCGGGAAACTTCGAGGAAGGATATCGGCTGGCCAATCCCCTGCGCTCTGATCAAAGCATCTATCTGCGCTACGAGCAGCCCGGAGAGCAACGCGGGGGGCAGAGAGGAGCTCCGGCCGAGGATTTGCCCGCCGCGGAAAGAAGTGCGTATCTGCAGCTCCCGAGTAGGGTCAGCCCCGAGCTCAGCGAACTGGCCGCGAACCTGGGAGACTCCACGGGGGACACCCGCGGCACCTTGAGAAACATCGAGAGGTATCTGGCCCGGAATTACACCTACAACCTGGAAGCCGATCGAACCCCGGCCGGTGCTGATTTCGTCGATACCTTTCTGTTTCAGAGCAAGGAGGGCTACTGCGTGCATTTCGCCTCCGCTTTTACCGTGCTGGCTCGGCTGAACGGTATACCCGTGCGGTATGCCACGGGCTATCTGGCAACCATACCGAACGGTTCCTTTCCGTTCGACGGGACGCGGGAAGCGGGCCTGGGCATCGTTACTGGATTATCCGCCCATGCCTGGCCGGAGGTGTGGCTGGAGGATCGGGGCTGGACCGCCTGGGAGGCAACGACCGCGGTCAACCCGTTGTACTACGAAGAAATCGGAGAAGACTGGCTGTACGAATACGGTCGAGGGATCAATCGGCTCACCAACCGCCAGCTGCGGGCAATCCTGGGGCGGGAACCCGCATCCCAACAAAGAGCAGCCAGAGGGGCGTGGAGTTTCAACTGGCAGATCCTGTTCCTGTCGATCCCTCTCCTCGCTGTACTGCTGATCGCCATCCGGGCGATCCGGCGCTACGGCATCCTCCTCCTGGCTGCGCTTCGTCCCGATCGGTCTTCGGCGGTAAAAATCGTAGCCAAAATCGCCGCCAGCTTTCATCGCCGGGGCGTGGACCGGCCGGACGAGCTGGGTTGGGTCCGGTGGGCTGAGAGGATCAGCGCTGCCACGCCTCAACTCGCGCCCCGATTCCAGACCAGGTCGCGGCGCCTGCTGACGGTGATCCAACGACTGATGTACAGCGATCAGGCATTTCGTAAACGGGATCTGGGATTAATACGGACGTTTTACCTGAATTACTGCGCGGGCTCCGTTATCAGCCGGTAAACATCGAGATCGCGAATCAGCCGCGGTTGACCAGAAAGATCCCCAGGGCCACCATGCCGGCACCGATTGCCAGACCGATCGAGATCCCCTCTCCCAGCAGCAGATAGCTGGCCAGCAGGCCCCACAGGGGCGCGGTGAAGAACAGGACGGTGAGCCGACTGGGTCGATAGCGTTTGAGGATAGAATACCAGGTCAGAAAACAAAAGACGCCAACCACCACGGCCTGGTAGAGCACGGCTGCCACGACAGGCGGGGGAAACTCGAAAGCGCTTCCGCTGTCGAACAGCAGGTGCAGTGCAAAAAACAGCGGTACCCCGATGATCATCTGCCAGACGAGGAGCCGCGGTGCTGCGATGGCTTGAACGTAGCGCTTGATCAGCACGGTCAGCAATCCGAGCAGGAATCCGCTGCCCAGGCAGAGCAGATCCCCGACCATGCTTCCCCCCGGACCGATGGCTAGTTTCTCCCAGAACACCACCACGATGCCGGCGAAGGCACAGATCACCCCGATCAGCCTGTACCAGGACAGCCGATCCCCGGGAATCATGAAGTGAGCCAAAAAGGCAACAAACACCGGATAGGTGTGCAGGATCACGGTTGCCCGGCCGGCCAGAGTCAGCCGGGTTCCCCAGTTTAGAATGGCGATCTGGATTGTAAAGATCAAACCGACAATGAGGAGGGGGATTACCTCGCCGGCTCGGGGCTTGAGAGATACGTGCCTCATCCGAGCCCAGATTGCGATCAGCGGCAGGGCAATCCCGAAGCGGATACCCGCCGCTGCAAGCGGTGGGATACCGCGCAGGCCGATCTTGATCGCTACGACGTTGCCGCCCCAGAGGGCGGCCAGGAGGAGAACGAGAAAGGTGGTTCGAACAGGAATAGAATCCTTGGTCAAAATAAGATCCCGCGCCGATTCTACCGAATCTCACCGTGTCGTGTCAAAATAAAATCGAACGCTTGTCTTCTATAAACGAAACCCCTACACTACCCGCACATTATGCACCGGAGTGTGGTTGTCGTATCCATAGATGGATTGTCCACGGTGGATCTGCCGTATCTGGAGTCGCTGCCCAATTTCCGAGAGCTGATGGGACGCGGTTCCCTCTGCCGGGAAATGCGGGGTATCTACCCGACCCAAACCTATCCCCTTCACGCCAGTCTGATTACCGGATGCTACCCGCACCTGCACGGCATCCATGCGAACACACTCTTCCAGCCGGGCCGCATCTCCCCGGATTGGCATTGGTACCGCCGTTTCCTGCGCGTTCCCGCACTGTACGATGTAGCACGACAGCAGGGTTTAAAAAAAACCGCTTCCCTCCTCTGGCCGGGAGCCGCCCGTTCCCGCAACCGCTACGTGATCCCCGAAATCAAGACCACCCGCCGCGGCCAGAGCTTTCCCTGGCTGCTGTTCACAAGCGGCAGTCCCCTGTTCATGCTGCACATGGGGGCACGCTACCGGGCATTGCTCAAAAACCTGAGATACTTTCACCTCGACAACTTCACAGCCGCAGTCGCCTCCCACCTGATCCGAAAACGAAAAACGAATCTGCTCCTGCTTCACCTCCTCGATTTGGACGGAACCCGCCACCGTTACGGGTTTCAAGCCCCCGAAACCTTTAGAGTCCTGGAAGATCAGGACCGACGGCTGGGCACGCTGCTGGCGGCCGCCCGGGACTCCGGGGTGTCCGAGGACACGACATTTGTCGTGTTCGGGGATCACGCCTACATCGACGTCCACACCCGCATTCGTATCAACGCCGCGTTTCGGAAGGCGGGACTGCTTGAGTTCGGCACCAAGGGTACGGCCGGCCGGCATTCCGCCGACGGCAGTAGATTGATCCGCTGGGAGGCTTGGGCCAACTGCTGCGAAGGATCGGCACAGATAGGCCTGCGGGATCCGGAGGACCGGGCTATACACGGCAGGCTTGCAGCGGTGTTTGCCGAGCTTCAGGACAGCGGTGTCGTGGAAACCGTGTACACTCGAGACCAGGTCCGGCAGATGAAACTCGAAGGACCCATCGATTACTTGTTGGAAGCCAAGGCTGGCTGCTACTTCGTGCCGGAAATCGAAGGGGAGATCGTCGCGCCGGCTGAGGAGAATTTCCGAGCCGTCCACGGCTATCACCCGGACCGTCCCGGCTACAGCTCCCTCTTCTTTGCCGCGGGTTCAGGAATTCGCAGGGGCGTAGAAGTGGACAGCGTCCCCATAGTGGATCTGGGTCCCACCCTGGCAGCCCTCCTGGGATTGCAGCTGCCCGCTGCAGAAGGTCGGGTGCTGAGGGAGATACTAGATTTTGGATAGCGCGAAACCGTCACCGTCACGTCGGCCGCCCGGTTGCAGAGCAAAGCAGAGGCGGCTATAAAAGTGAAACAGGAGGATTTGTATGACCGTTAGCGACAGGGAGTATCGAAAGCGTATTCGGGCCTGGACCATGTACGACTGGGCCAACTCCGCCTTTGTCACCACCGTGGCCGCCGCGGTTCTGCCGGTGTACTACAGTCAGGTGGCCGCCTCCACCCTGCCCAGCCCGGCGGTGGCCACAGCCTATTGGAGCATGGGTGTGAGTATCTCTCTGATCATCGTAGCGGTAATCGCTCCCGTGCTGGGTACGGTCTCCGATGTGATGCGGGGAAAGAAGAAGTTTCTGTCGATCTTTGCCGGCATAGGCATTGTGGCCACCGGGTTGCTCGTCCTGGTGAAAAGCGGAAACTGGCTGCTCGCGTCCCTTCTGTTCATCTTCGGCCGCGTCGGATTCGCCGGCGCCAATGTATTCTACGACGCCCTCCTGCCCCACGTGGCCCGGGTCGAAGATCAGGATAAGGTATCTTCCCGGGGATACGCCATGGGCTACCTGGGCGGCGGCCTTCTGCTTGCCTTGAACGTGGTGATGATCCAGCTGCTTCCGGGGACGTGGGGACCCAGGTTGTCCTTCCTCACCGTCGCCCTCTGGTGGGCCCTGTTCTCCATTCCCCTGTTGAAAAACATTCCCGAACCGCATACGTTGACCGCCCGGCTTGAAAAGGGGCAAGACGTACTTTCAGTGAGCTTCAAACGGATCGGGGAGACGTTCCGCGACATCCGGCAGTACAAGGAGTTGTTCAAAATGCTGCTGGCCGCTCTGATTTACCTCGACGGCATCGGGACCATCATCGGCGTAGCCGCCATCTATGGAGCGGAACTGGGATTCGGCACACTGGAGCTGATCCTGGCCCTTCTGCTGGTTCAGTTCGTGGGAATCCCCTTCAGCCTGATCTTCGGCCGCCTGCCCAGCAAGGACACTCGGCACCGGCACATCGTGATGGCTTTCATCGTGTTCAACATCGTTCTGCTTCCGATGCTCGGAATCGGGGGCAAGCGCCTGCTTCCGGAGAGCATCAGCGGCGCACCCCTTCCCGCTTACGCTTCCTCGGACCGCTCAGCCGGGGAAGGAGCGTATCCCGTTACCGACAAGGCATTCTCCTATCGGGGCAGTTGGACAAAGAAGATCGTGGCGGCTGAAAGGATACGCAGCGAGGAAGACAGGACCTACCGAATGACTGATGAGCAGGGAGCCCGGCTGGATTTTCCCTTCAACGGTCAGAAGCTCACAATCACCTACGGCGTGGGACCGGATCACGGCATCTGGACCGTGGAAATCGACGGTCGCCCTTTGGAGGATGAGGACGGTCAGCCCGTCAGGATCGACGCCTACAACGCCAGGCTACGGTATGAGAACACCATTACAATTATGGTTCCCGCCGCGGGCGAACACGTGCTTAGCCTGGTTAATCAAGGCGAGAGGAACAGCCGCAGCTCAGGCAACGTGTTGAGCATCGCCGAGGTGAAAGTGCTGCCTCCTCTGCGGCAGAGCAACCTCGGTCTGGTCATCGGCATGATTTTCGCCCTGGAGGTAATCTGCCTCCTGTTGGCCCTGCTGTTCGGGAAGGTTCTGTTCTCCCGGCTGGCAGACAAGATGAACACCAAGCGCAGCCTGCTCCTGGCTCTGTTCGTCTATTCGGTGATTGCTGTCTGGGGATTCTTTCTCGATTCCGTGATCGAGTTCTGGTGCCTGGCCTGGCTGGTGGCCTGTGTCCAGGGTGGAAGTCAAGCCCTGACCCGCAGCCTGTTTTCCACGCTGGTTCCCGCGCCGAAGAGCGGCGAGTTCTTCGGCCTGTTCGGGATCATGGAGAAAGCAGCCACCTTCACCGGACCACTGCTGTTCGCCGCTGCCGGCGCCATCTTCGGATCCAGCCGGCCCGCCGTACTGAGTCTGATAGTGTTCTTCATCGTGGGGATGATCCTGCTGCTGCGGGTGGACGTGGAGAGCGGCCGTCAGATCGCCCGGGCCGAGGAGAGCGAGCTGGAGAAGCAGCTGGATTAGCTGTCAGCGCTCAGCAGCGGCTCGAGCCGTTGACGCCGCAATCCAGACACAGTAGCATGAGATGTGCTCGAAATGGAGACGACTCAGCAACAACAACTCGAATGTATCCGGAAAAAATATGGGATCCGGCTCATCCTGGCGTTTGGTTCGCAGATCAGGGGAATCGTTCATCAGGAAAGCGATCTGGATTTAGGCGTACTATACGAAGGAGAGCAGAAACCATTGGATGTAGCCGCGGAACTTCAAAAGGTGTTCCCCCATCACGAGTTGGATCTCGTGAACCTTAATCGCGCCGATCCTCTGCTGCTGAACGAGGTGAACAAGGAATGCCGGTTGTTAGCCGGCGCTGAAACGGATTATCACAACTTCCGCATCCGTGCTTTTCACCGCTATCAGGATTTCAAACCCTATCTGCAAATGGAAGCCCAACTCAATTCACGACGATTGGCTCGGTTGAAAGATGGCAGTTAACCGTGAGCTCGTAGAGCGTAAGGTCAGCCTCATTCTGCAAGATCTCGAAAAGCTCCGAGAATTGGCGCAACTCGATCTATCGGATTACCTCGCGGATTTCAAAAACGAAGCAGTGGCGGAACGGTTTCTCGAAAGAATCATTGGCCGGATGATAGATGTCAACTGCCAACCTATATTGAGGGGATTAAAAAATTCATCTCGGCGTGAACGTGATGGGGATTCAATCCTATAAATACAGAGAAATTCCTACATAAAATTTGCCGTAGCTGGAATTGTACAGAGTATGGTCCAGTTCATCCCCGTTGGTGAGCCGAAAGGGATCGAGCCCGAACGCCTCGTAGGAGACATCCTCCCGAGAGTAGTAGTACTCACCGCTGTCGACCGATTTGGCTTCTCTTTCACGCTGCGGCAAGGTGAAGCTCTGCAGCCAGCTTAGTCCGACGTTCAGAACCAGTCGAGGAAGGAAAAAGTACTCCAGCTCCAGATTGGCCAACACTCCCAAACCCACAAACCACATCTGGATCTCCTTTCTCCTTTGAGCCACGAAACTGCCTATCATGACGGGAAGATCATCGTACGTTTGAATGTACTGGATTGCCTGTATCGATGGACCGATCCCGGCGGATATGTTCATTTTATAGCCAATCGAGAATACATACGAAACAGGCACGGAGAAACTGAACGGAAACTGTTGTACGGCATAATGAACACTGAGAGCGCTAACTTGTCCCACGGTTAAAGTAACGGGGGTTCCGTCGTCCTGGAAGAAATCAATCCCGGCCGCGGTCGTTATGGCATCCGAAGGCAGATTCTGCATGCTCCCATACGTCGGCCCATCATAAAACACATAGAGATTTATCTGTAAAGCGCACGCGGACGAGAAGGGAGACCTATCTGCAGAGCTCACCAAAGACTAAATCAGCGGATCAGACCCTGCCGCTTTAGATCCTCCCGGTTCAGAACCAGGATGTCCCGGGTGCCGGAATTGATGTATATCTTGTCTCCGAACAGGAAGAAGGCGCTGTCCCTGTCCACGACTTCCTCGGACTGGCTGATCAGCTGAAGTGCCTCGTCAAAACGACCCAGGCGGTACTCACCCCCCGACTGGAACACCGCATAGATCGAGCTGGCCTGGAGCAGCACGTAGCTCTCGGGATAGATCTCCTCCCAGCTGCGTGTGGTTTCCTTCAGGGTGAGCGGCTCGAGGAGCATCAGCCGAGCCGGGGAGGCGGCGCTGCTTTCATGGCCGACCACGAGGATCGAGCTCTTGAAGAAGTAGAAGGTCCGCCCCCGGATGTGGCTGACCGGAGAAGAAATCTGTACGTCCGAGGCCACCGGATCCAGGATGTGCAGCGTGCCGGTGACCGAACCGTCGGTGGCGCGTGGCCGGACCTTGAGGTAGTACAGCTGATCGGAGAAGACGAAGGTGCCCGGTCTCTGGGGGCGTCTGTCCTGAGCGCGTTCATCGGCGATGATCTGCTCCCGTTCCTCGGCGATCTCCCCCTCCTTGGCCTCGATTGCTGCTTCGGTTTCCGCAACCGCCGCTTCTCGTTCCCGTACCTCCCCTTCCCGCTCGGCGACTTCCGCCTCCAGGCGCTCCCGCTCCGTCTGGGTGCGGGCCTCCTCCAGCTGCTCTCTGCTCTCGGTTAGCTCTTCCTCGGCTTTCTCGACTTCGGCTTTCTGCTCGCCGAGCTGGTCCATCTTCTCCTCTACTTCCCGCTCCTTGAGCTCCACCATATCCTTGCGGTCTTCAAGACCCATGTCTTCCTGCTGACGCATCTCCTCGATGACCTTCTCCTCGGTCAGCTCGGTGGTGCTCAGAGAACCCAGCACACCCTTTCCAGCCCCCGTTGTCAGAGGAATGAGCATCCTGGTTGCTCCCGGCCATTCGAAGTACTTGGTCGACAGCCCCGCGTTCTGCCTGTTCAGGTAGGAGAGGACCAGGGATTTGTACTTATCGGACAAGTACTCCAGCTGTGCTCTGTACACGGCGTTGTAGATCGTGGCAAAGCGGGCCAGGGTGCGGGCATCCTCCGCGGAGTAGTCGAAGACTCCTTCCAGATACCCGGCCAGGATCCGGCGGACATTATCGATGTGATCGACTTTGGCATCCCGATCGATGGAGAAGATATCCGCATCGAACTTCCCCTGCTCCGCCGGATCTATCGCTCGGATTACCGAGTATTTGAACAGGAAAGAAGCCCGCTCTTTGTTCTGGCCTATGACACTGGCCAGATACCAGCCCAGGCCTTTGATCTCATCCGCAGTGTCGATGCGATCGTAGGGCCCTTCGTAGTTGATGAATACGATCTCCCGATCTACGCTCCGAAGCTCCTCCTCGGCCACATCTTGGGCGTATAATCCCATTACCAACAGAAATACCAGGATCGACAACATCGCTTTTTTCATACCGCAACTCCTCTCACCGCCTACTCCTCTCACCGTCTCCACCGTTGGGAAAGATCGCGCAGATATCCGGAGGCGCGTTCCCGCACGCTCACCGATGCATCCCTCTGCGCCAATGCAGCCAAAGCGCGATAGTTGTCCGGATGAACGGCAGTCTCCGAGCTCATGATGATCCGATAGAGGGCCCGGGCACAGGCCAGATGAAAACGTTCCTGTCCGGTCTCCCCCACTTTATACAGTATAGCACGGGCCAGCTCGCCATCCGGATCAAAACCTATGGTTGCCAGCGAGTCGACAGCCGCTACTCTGATCTCACTATCTTCATCGGCGGCCATCACCTGTAACAACACCGCTCTTGCTCCCTCGGAGCCCAGCTCCCCGAGGAGCGAGCAGGCTTCGATTCTGATCTGCGGATCGCTCAGACCTGCTGCAGCGCTCGTCGAGCTGCGGTAGATCACGCCCTCCCCGGCCAGATACCCGAGAACCTCTTCCAGCACCACCAGATGAACGTCCAGATAGCGCCTCCCCTCGAGGTGCGCTTCGATGTCCCCAAGTGCCATCCGCTTCAGCTCCGGCGAGTCGGAATAGGCCAGTTCCCGAAGCAGTACCGCCGCGGGGCTGTCCAGGTCCGTCAGGGCGTTGGCCCGGCCGGTGTGCTGCCCGTCATGATACGCCTGTGGCCAGGGGCTTTCAGACAGACCCGTCGAACCGGCGGACAACGCGTAGAGGATCCAGTCCTCCGCACCAACGAGCACAATCCCGTCCTTTCCGATGGTGGGAATGCCGACAGACTGCTTCGCCCGGAAACGCCAGAGAATCAACCCGTTGCCGGAGACGGCGGCGATTTGCGTGGAAGCGGTGGAGACGTAGGCGGTACCGTCATCCCCGAGCACGGCCGGGAAGAGGATGGGAACGCGGAGGGAGCTGCTCCAGATCAGCCGTCCCTCCGGGTCGATCGCGTAGAGCCTTCCGTTGCCCGCACCAGCGATGATCGCCCCATCAGAACGGAGCACCGGATCGGAGGTATCGGCAGGGATCGCATAGCTCCACAGCAATACCCCTTGCGGTGAAATTCGATGGATCCCCGCGGCGCTTACGTACAGGGTACCCTCGTGACCGATCGCCGGTGTGCCCACGGAAGCGGGAAGCTCGATCTCCCATTTGTTGCTGCCGTCCCGGTTCAGAGCCAGGAGACGACGGTCCGTGGTCCCGACATAGACCGTCCCGTCCTCGCCGATCGAAGGGCTGGAGGCCAGCTCCGCGCGCACCTGATATCGCCAGCGTTCCTTCCCGGTGTAGCTGAGACAGTAGATCATCCCGCTTGTCGTGGCCAGTACGATCGAACCGTCTGATCCCACAGCGGGGTTCAGACAACCGCCCGTTCTGGGTGAAAACATCCAATGCAAACGCCCGTTGGCTCCCGTGGCCATGAGGATCCCGCTTTGGGTACCGAGCAGGACCGTGCCGTCATAGGTCACCACCGGCCCGGCCGACAGTTTTCGCCCCACCGGATAACGCCAACGCTCGCGACCCAGAGCCGAGAGAGCGTAGAGGGTTCTGTCATCGGACAGGATATAGATCGTTCCACGGTGGTCGACCGCCGGCTTCGCCACCACCCGTCCGCCCGTGACGTAGCGCCAGGCGAGCTCGTAGGGCTGCTCCTCCGCGCTGGCTGACGCGAGTCCCAGAAGTGTTAAAAAAACGAGAATGAAGGCGACAGATCTCATGCGCACCCATGATACGACCGCCCACCGCGATTTTCAAGCCGAGCGTAGGCGAGGGTGACCACCTTGACGATCCTCTGCGGCTTGATGTACTTTCAGCAGGTATAACGGGCGCGATGAAGAACAAGCACAAACGAGCCAAATCCCTCAACATCGGCTTCGTCTCCACCCGTTTCAAAGGTATGGACGGGGTGTCCTTGGAGTCGAGCAAGTGGGCGGAGATCTTCGAGGGTTTTCACCACAGCTGTTTCTGGTTCGCCGGGGAGCTGGACAAGGACCCCCAAGCGAGCATGCTGGTGCCGGAGGCTTTTTTCCAACACCCCGACAACATCGCCCTGTCCCGAGAGCTGTTCGGGGTGCAGACCCGCGCCCGCACCGTAACCGATCGGATCTACAAAGAAAAAGAATACCTGAAGGAGAAGATCTACGCCTTTCTCGAGCGGTTCAACATCGACCTTCTGGTAGCCGAGAATGTGCTGGCTATACCGATGCACATCCCCCTGGGGGTAGCTCTGACCGAGGTTATCGCCGAGACGGGTGTTCCGGCGATCGGCCATCATCACGACTTCTACTGGGAACGGCCCCGGTTCCTGCTCAACGCGATTCCCGAAATCCTGGACATGGCCTTTCCCCCCGACCTGCCCTCCATGAAGCACGTGGTGATCAACACAGTGGCTCAGAAGGATCTGGCTGCTAAAACCGGAATCTCCTCCCATCTGATCTACAATGTAATCGACTTCGACCGAGCAAAGACGGGGATCGACGAGTACAACAAGAACCTTCGTGCGGACATGGGCTTCAGCGATCAGGATGTTCTGGTGCTGCAGCCAACCCGCATCGTGTCCCGTAAAGGCATCGAGCAGGCTCTCTACCTGGTGGAACGCCTGCGGGTCCCCAACCTGAATCTCCTGATCTCCCATTCACCGGGAGACGAGGGACAGGAATACTTCAACTGGATCAAGGACACCGCCCAGCGCCAAAAGGTTCCGATCCATTTCATCTACAACCGGCTCTACGAAGAGCGCACCCAAACACCGGACGGCCGTAAGGTCTACACACTGTGGGACGTCTACCCCCACACTGACCTGATCACCTATCCGAGCCTCTACGAAGGGTTCGGCAACGCCTTCTTGGAGGCCATCCTGTTCAAGAAACCTCTGTTGGTGAACCGTTACTCGGTGTATATCGTGGATATCGAGCCCAAGGGATTCGATGTTGTAGCCATCGATGGCTTCCTCACCGAGAAGGCGGTGCGGCAGGTGGAAGAGGTGCTGATCGACCCTGATCGCCGCCGGGTCATGGTCGAGCGTAACTTCGAGCTGGGAAAGAAGTACTTCTCCTACAGTTCCCTAAAACGGGGATTGAGCGCCCTGCTTACGAGCTTCTTCGGCACCATTCCTTCGGGAAATCTGGCCGGCGGTATGAATGGCCAGTAGAACCAAACTTACAGGGCTCAGGCGAATCAACCCTTCTTTTTCTCAGCGCTTACAAACAGTACGGTAGAATACCAGGCGACCTCCCGGCCGCTGAGCTGATCTGAACAGATCTTCCGGAGGTGCTCGAGCTCGGTCGAGCTCAGCAACGCGGAAGCTCGATCCCCGTAACTTCCGCTTCGCGGGGCGAACCAACGCTCGATATCTTCGGATCGGATTGTTCGGCGATCGGCAAATCGTTGGATGTCCCTCTTCAGAACGTTGAAGCCGGCATTTTCCACGATCCCGCAGAAATCGTCGACCGACCAATTAACAAGGGGATTGTTCGCATCCGTATAAATCGTCTCTTCCGCCTTGTTGAGCTTCTTTCGAAACGCCTCACTCTCGGATTGCAGATCCAGCAGCTCGGAGAGCCTCATTCCCTTGGATGGCACAACCTCGGCCAGGGAGATTTGCCCCCCGGGTCGGAGTGCCGCAGATATTGCGTTCAGGCTGCCCGCCTTATCCGGCTCCCGGAACAGGGCATTACGCCCCACCGCGGCATCGAAACGTACCTTTCCCCCGTCGCTACGTTCCAGCAGCTCGGGGAGCGCTTTCAGGGCCCCGACCAGTACCTGCGGCCGCTCCAGCTCCGAGAGGGCTTGGGCTCTGCTCTCCAAGAGCGAGGCGGCGTTCGGATCGTCGCTCAGAGACCAAACCCCTCCCTCCGGGACCCGCCGCAGGGCTTCCCAGGTAAGAAGCCCTTCCCCGGCCTTGAGATCCAACAGCAGATGGTGGCGTGAGAGTAAGAGGGGGGCAAAAAGTAACTCCCGGATCATCGCAAGCTGTTCGCTGGTCCGGCTGACCGCCCGCTCCAGCCACAGGTCTCGAACCCTGCTTCCCTTGCTGAAAGTCAAGATCTCCGTGCCGCGGCGATCCACCTCCATCATGGCCTCCAGTTGGGCTTCCCGCCGGCGGCGAACCTGTTCGCGAATGGACTTCTCATAACCCTGATCCGAGGGCTGGTAGAAGACCTTGCCCTGCAGGGCGTCTGGCAGGTACTGCTGCGCCACCCAGTGCTCCCGGTAGGCGTGAGGGTAGAGGTAACCCTCCCCGTGGCCGAATCCCTCCTTGTCACGGCTGGCATCCTTGAGGTGATTGGGAACCTCCCCGGCCTGCTCGGTCTCCACCACATCCAGAGCGTCGAAGAAGGCCATGCTGGTATTGGACTTGGGAGCCGTGGACAGGTAGAGCACGGCCTGGGCCAGATGGAAACGCCCCTCTGGAAGCCCCACCCTCTCGAAGGCTGCGGCCGCCGCCTGGGTAACGACCAGGGCATTCGGATCGGCCAGACCCACATCCTCCGAGGCGAAGATCAGCATACGGCGGAATATGAAGCGGGGATCCTCCCCGGCGTATACCATTCGGGCCAGCCAGTACAGGGCGGCATCGACGTCAGAACCCCGCAGGCTCTTGATGAAGGCGCTGATCGTATCGAAGTGGTAATCCCCCTCCTTGTCGTAGAGAACTACCCTCCGCTGGATGCTCTCCTCGGCGATATCCAGGGTGATGTGAATCGATTGTCCCTCCGGAGGGGGGAAATGCTCGGGCGTGGTTTCCACTGCCAGCTCGATCGCATTGAGCAGGGTACGGGCATCTCCTCCGGAAACATCCACCAGGTGATCGAGGGCCTCACGATCGAATTTCACCTTGTAGGCGCCGTAGCCCCGCTCTTCATCCGCGAGCGTCCGTTCGGCGATGGCGTGCAGGTCTTCCGGCCGCAGCGGCTTGAGCTGAAAGATGCGGGATCGGCTTACCAGGGCCGGGTTGACCTCGAAGAAGGGATTGAGGGTCGTGGCCCCGATGAAAACGATGGTGCCGTTTTCCACCCAGGGCAGCAGGGCGTCCTGCTGCGCCTTGTTCCAGCGATGCACCTCGTCCACGAAGAGGATGGTGCGCCGCCCGTAGAGCTTGCGCCGTTCCTCCGCCTCCCCGGTGCTTTGGCGGATCTCTTTGACCCCGGCAAGCACGGCGTTGATGCTGAAAAATTGACTTTTAGTGGAGTTTGCAATCACCCGGGCCAGGGTGGTCTTTCCGGTTCCCGGCGGGCCGTAAAAGATCAGGGAGGATAGCTGATCCGCCTGAATCGCCCGTCGCAGCAGTCTCCCGTGTCCGAGTATGTGCTCCTGCCCGACGAACTCATCCAGGGTGCTGGGCCGCATACGGGCTGCCAGGGGCTGCTCCCCCTCACTCTGCCTCGTTGCTTGATCGAACAGCTCTTCCTTCTGCGGGCGCTTGGATCTCAAAGATTCGGACCTCTCTCTGTTGGACCTATTGTACAACAACGGACAAAGAAAATGCTATTCAGAGGGCATCCCCCTCTTTTATATTCTTAATAATCACCACCCGGGAGAACGAAGCGTGTCTATCCCTATTTCCTACAACCAATCCCCCCCAGATCTGATCCGGGCTCGGACCTCGGTTCGGCGGTTCAACGCTGAGGTGGTGGCCGGGGAGGCCCGGCAGGAACTGGAGCGCTGCTGCCAGGCCGCGCAAAAAGGACCTTTCGGCGGCGTCTGCCGCTTCCGGTTGATCGACAACCACGTCGGTAGTGGTGCACAGGGTGAGCGGGTGGGAGCCTACGGGACCATCAGCGGCGCCCGGACCTATCTGGCCGGCGCAACCGGGTCGGGTGGATTCAGCCTGGAGGACTTCGGCTATCTGTTCGAACTGCTCCTGCTCAAGGTGACCGATCTGGGCCTGGGCAGCTGCTGGCTGGGAGGAAGCTTTACCCGCAGCCGCTTTGCCAAGGCCATGGACCTGCGGGAGGAGGAGATCCTGCCCGCGGTCAGCCCGATAGGTATTCCGACAAAGCAGAGAAGCTTTGTCGATCGGGTGATCCGCTGGGGCGCCGGCTCGAAGCGGAGAAAATCCTGGGCCGAGCTGTTCTACGACGCCGAAACCGCGGCGCCTCTATCCGAGAATCGGGCCGGGCAATTCGCCACGGCCCTGGAAATGGTCCGGCTTGCACCTTCCGCCTCCAACAGACAGCCCTGGCGCTGCCTCAAAGAGGGGGAGATGATGCACTTCTGCCTGCAGCGCTTTCCCGGCTATCAGGCGATCACACAGACCGATCTTCAGCGCATCGACATGGGTATCGCCATGGCCCACTTCGATCTGGCCATGGAAACAGCCGGCATCGAGGGCCGGTGGCAGGTTTTGGACTCGCCGCTTCTGCGAGCCAAGCCCCTTAAACGTCCCGAGGCCTGGCAAAAGGCTGAATATTTAGTAAGCTGGAGGGCGGAAGCCGCGCTGAACGGCCTCCCGGAGATCTAAAATATGACCGAGCAACTGTACTACACCGATCCCCATTTATCCCGCTTCGAAGCCCGAGTGCTGCAGCAGAGGCAGGAAGGAAGCCGTTGGGCCGTCGTCCTGGACAGGACCGCCTTCTACCCCGAGGGAGGAGGCCAACCGGCCGATCGGGGGGCATTGAATGGTCTATCGGTCCTGGACGTGCAGAAAAAGGGGGAAGAGATACGCCACTACCTTGCGGAGCCTCTTCCGGAGGGAAAAACGGTGAAGGGAACGGTGGTGGAGGGCACTATCGACCGGGCAAGGCGCTTCGAGTTCATGCAGCAGCATACCGGACAGCATATCGTCTCCGCCAGCCTGATCGAAGCCGCAGGTTATCCCACCATATCAGCCTATCTGGGCGAACGCTACACCGCGGTGGAAATCGACACCGATGACATTCAGGAGAGGGAGATCGAGGCGGCGGAGGCACTGGCCAATCAGAGAGTGACCCGGAATCTGCCGGTTCGGATCCACTGGATCCACCCGCGGGAGGCGGAGCGCTACCATTTGCGAAAACCTCCCCCGGATGTGGAGCGTCTTCGTATCGTCGAGATCGAAGGGGTCGATGCGGCGGCCTGCGCCGGAATCCACGTGGCCACCACCGGCGAAGTGGGTCTGATCAAATACGACGGGCTGGAAAAAATCAGAGGCCGCCTGCGCCTGCACTGGCTGATCGGGGAGCGGGCCTACCGGGATAGCCGGGACAAGGACCGCTTGATCGCCGCTTTGAACCGGGAGCTGACCTGCGGAACCGAGGATATCCTGGCCTCGGTTCAGGATCTGAGGAACAGGCTGCGCGAGCGGGAACAGCGCATCTCCCAGCTGGAGAGCTCCTTGGCGGAACAGCGGGTTCAGGAGCTGCTGGAACGGGCGGAGACCTGCAACGATGTTCGGGTCATACTGGAGAGCTTTTCCTCGGATGAGAGCTCCTCCGTGCAGGTCGTCTACCAAAACCTGCTCGATCACCCCAAGACCGTGGCCTGCATACTGCACCGTCGAAATGGTGATGTCCAATGGCGGATCGGCTGCAGCGAAGATTTGGATCTGCCCTGGAAGCAAATCCTCCCCGGGCTATTCCCCCTCATCGACGGCAAGGGAGGGGGCAAGGGCAGGAGCTGGCAGGGTGTGGGCGGCAATCCGGAGGGTATGGAGCGCTTTCTGGATGCCCTGCAACAGGCACTCCGGGATACACTGTCAGGAGGAACCAATGGCTGAAGGCGACAAGTCGATCCGAGACTGGGCGACCCACCGAAAAAACAATCCTCGCCGCAGCGGGATCCTGCTTCACCCAACCTCATTGCCGGGCCCCTACGGAATCGGGTCATTGGGCAGGGAAGCCCTGGCCTTCGTGGACTTTCTTGAAGCCAGTGAACAGTGCATCTGGCAGGTGCTGCCCCTGGGCCCCACCGGGTACGGGGACTCACCGTATCAGAGCTTCTCCTCCTTTGCGGGCAACCCCCTGCTGATCGACCTGGAGGAGCTGGAACGGGAGGGGTTCTTGACGCGGGAGCACCTCAGGAGTGCCCCGGAGTTCCCGGGACAGCAGATCGACTACGGAAGCGTGTTCGCCTTCAAGAGGGATATCCTCAAGAGCGCCCACTCCCACTGGAAACGGCAGGGCGATTCCGCCACCCAACAGGCCTTTGACTCTTTCTGCGAGCGGGAGCGCCCCTGGCTGGAGGATTTCTCCCTCTTCATGGCCCTGAAGCGAAACTTCGAGGCCGAGGGTCTGACCGGTGCCTGGAGCAGCTGGCCCGCTGAGCTGATCCGGCGCAAGCCGGAGGCGCTGGAGCGCTGGCGACGAACCGTAGCCGATGAGATCGAACAGCAGAAATTCCAGCAGTTTTTGTTTTTCCGTCAATGGGATACTGTGAAGCGCTACGCCGCCGATCGGGGAATCCGCATCATCGGAGACCTTCCCATCTACGTGGCCTACGACAGTGCCGATGCCTGGTCCAACCAGGAGCTGTTCTACTTCGATAAAAAAGGATCGCCCACCTTCGTGTCCGGGGTTCCCCCGGACTACTTCAGCGACACCGGCCAGCTGTGGGGAAATCCCCTCTACAACTGGAAGCTGCACAAGGAGACGGCGTACAGTTGGTGGATCGAACGAATCCGGGCCAGCCTGCGCCTGGTGGACAGCTTAAGGCTCGATCACTTCCGCGGATTCGAGGCGTACTGGGAAGTGCCGGCGGGAGAGCCGACTGCCGTGAAAGGACGCTGGGTCAAGGGACCGGCTGAGGATTTCTTCACCGCCCTCAAACAGGCTTTCAAACAGGATTTCGACGACCTGCCCCTGATCGCCGAGGATCTCGGGGTTATTACCCCCCCGGTGGAAAAGATCCGTGATCGCTTCGGTTTTCCCGGGATGAAGGTTCTCCAATTCGCCTTCGACGAGGATGCCGACAACGAGTATTTGCCCCACAACTACCTGCCCAACTGCGTCGTGTACACCGGGACCCACGATAACGATACGACCCTGGGATGGTACCAGCGGGAAAGCGAGGCGGCACAGGACCAGGTTCGCCGCTATATAGGCCGGGATGGGCATGATATAGTCTGGGACTTGATCCGCCTGGCATTCTCCTCAGCGGCCGATACGGCGGTGATTCCCCTGCAGGATGCGATGAAACTGGGGAGCGTCGCCCGGATGAACGTCCCCAGCCGCAGCGGAGGCAATTGGCAGTGGCGATTCACCAAGGATATGATCACGGAAGAGATCATCGGCAGGCTCCGCGAGCTCAGCCGACTGTACGGCCGCTGTCCTCAGATTAGAACTGCGTATAGACAGCAGGGATCGTCCCGGCCGGGGGCGGAGCACCCGCCCGAATCGCAGCTTTGAGAATCTGCATGTGAACGACCTGATCGTGCATTTTCAATCCGGCACGCTGAAAGACCGTTAGGGCGATACAATTAATTTCTTGGAACTCGAATATCTGCCTAACCAAACAGCAACACGATCCACTTGGTTCGATGTAAAAAGTGCTTGATCCGGCGATCGGCGTTCCTCTGAGATAGAGATAGCGTAAGGCGTGAACTTCACCGAGCGCGGCATCGGGTGAAAGTATCAACTCGTCGATGATGGCATAGTCGCTCATCAGCTCATCCTCGAGCCAGCCTATGAGCCTCCGCATCGTCTTACGGGCAAGGACAAACGCTGCCAGCCGTTTAACCCACGGACAGGACACCGCGGCAAGGAGTGCTTTCTCCAGACTGTAGCAGCCCTGGAAACGCTCACCGATTTGGTAATCCTTCCCCATCCGCTCGGCCGGTCGTTTGATTCTGATGAGCCCGAAATCCCCTTCAGGATCGGTCATGACCGCACGGAAGGCATCGGCGAAGCGACCGGCATCCGTTCCCACCCGGTATTCATGAACGTCCCGCTTGATCGCTATGCTCTTCTTAGGATCAACCGATAGTAGTGCCCGCTGCATCAGCTTCCGCGCCGCCGCTGCCGAAATCGTACGATCCATGGCTCCTCCCGCTTCTGAGACTCAACCGATGCCTCGGGAACGTTTAAATCCATCAATTGCGTCAAGGGCTTTCTCCACGCTCGCCTCCGCGCGGACCTGCACGGAGAGCCTCTGCGCCGCCCTTTGATAATCCGGCTCAATCAAGATGCGCTCGACCGCCTTTCGCAGATTCTCCGCGTTCGGCCGTTTTACGTAGATACCGGCGCCTAACTCTGCGATTCTCCTGCAGTTCATAAACTGGTCGAGGGCTTTCGGCACCAGAACCATGGGCACACCCTGATATAAGGCCTCATTGACGCTGTTCATCCCTCCGTGGCTGACGAACACCGCGGCATCGCGCAACACCCGCAGCTGAGGCACCGTGGAGACCAGCTGGAAATTCGGAGGGGCATTTCCGAGGATCCGGTTGCTGATGGCCGTACCCGTAGCTACCAGTACCCGATACTCCATATCACCCAGAGCCTTGAAGCATTCAGTGTAGAAGCGCGGATCATTGTTGTATACAGTTCCCAAGGACACATAGACGAGTTTCCCGTCGCCTTGCTTTTTAAACGACCCCTCCTCTGCCCTGGCGAGCATGGGCCCCGCTATGAGGAACTTCCGCCGATCAAGCTTGTCGGCGTTGGGCTGGAATATCCGCGATGTAGTGATGATGCTCAACTCCTCGTAGCTGGAGAAGACCCGCAAGGGCCAGCCAAAATCGATACCGTATCGAGTTCTCAAGCGACGGGAAAAAGCGTAATACCTGGCGATTTCGTGGACTGTGCCGAGACCTTGTCGAACCATATTGAGGGCGAACCAGATCGGAACATCCGTTACGCCGCCCCCGCCCCAGCAGACAGTGGGGACCGTACAGACTGCGGGAATATCGAGCAGTCTTGAGACAGCCTGGCCATATATCGTCAACGAATCATGAACTATGTAATCAGGCTTCTCTCTTCGTATGCTATCGAGGATCCTGCCCAGAATTGACACAGATGCTTCCATCACTGCTGCGGCAACCGAAAAAGCGTTCCGGCCTCTGGTCATGGCCGCTTCCTCTATGAGCCTGTCGAAGACCGTAGATACGATCCGTATTTCAGCCCCGGTGACGCCGATCTTTTCAGCAAATGCAGGCGCTGTGTAGTAGATCACCTGTTCACCCCCGGCTACCAAGCCGGAGACGATGGGCAATGTCGGATTGATATGGCCATATGCGGGAATTGACAGAAAAACCGCCCTTGCCAAAATATCCCTCCTCGCCTCCTATATTTCTCTTGAGACTTCAGGAGTGGGCATTTACCCGCCTAGAACATAAAGTACAGTATTGAACACACCGTACATTCGGAACCTCTGAGTATATATCAACCTGAGACCGAGCTGCGCGAATAGTTTCTGCCACTCGCAATCTTGCTTGTTGGAATGGGGATGGCCTCTAAACTCGAAATTCAGAAGACTATCCGCCATGTAGGTTGTGTATCTTTCAATCAAATTCGTGAACACATCCTCCAAGACGATTATACGTCCACTGATGCGCCTGGCCTCTTCGAGCAACGTGCCGGGATTCGCAGTATGGTGAAGGACCTGCAAGAGCAAGGAAACGTCGAACAGATCGTCTTTAAACGGAATCCTTCTCCCGTCGTAAAGTATCGCGCTCACCATATCGGAGAAGCTATTATCTTGAATGTCGATTGGGATAATATCGTATGACCTTGCCATTAACACTTCGGATATTACGCAAGGTCCGGCACCAATATCCACGATTGAGGTCGCATCTTTAAGAAAGGGCTCTATTTGTTCCAATATCCTTTCGGCTCTTCTACGCTCTATGGAGTGGATTATCGCTCTGGTCCCCCTGTTTTTCTGCAGGATCCCAACGACCGACATTTCATGATTATATTGTCGTGTATCAACCCGCGTCAAACCCGCGGGGAAGAGTTGACTCAGGTCAATGCAATTTCTGATTGAATTGCTTATATTCTAATCATGGATCATCAGTTCTGCCCTGGAGCAAAAATCCTCAGACAACCCCAACCGGAGATGTTCGACTGCCCCTCCTGCGGAGAGGAGGTGGAGATCTGGACCGACGAGATCCGCGGCGTGTGCTCCAACTGCGGGCGGGCGGTTTTTCGCGATGGGTATATGAGCTGCCTGGAGTGGTGCAAGTTCGCCCAGGAGTGCGTGGGGGAGGAAGCCTACGATCGCTACCTGAAGAACCGGGCCGTCGGGCTGCGCCGCAGGCTGCTGGAGGCGATGCGGGAGCAGTGGGATCAAGACGAAGAGCAAATCCGACAGGCCGAAGCGGTTCTCACCTGGAGCGAAGAGATATTGAAGGAAGAAAAAGCGGATTGGCATATTGTCATTCCGGCTAGTATATTACAGAATATCGACGGCGGGACAGCCTCTGACGGCTTTCGAACCGCTAAAGAGATTCTGATTCGTTCCGGTTTGATGCGCGAAGATATCGAAAAGATCCGTCGCATTATCGATCGGGATCCATCGGAGAGGGGGCCTGAGTTCGATGTGGTGCACGATGCACGGCTTTTGGCCCGTCCTGAGGCGCATAAGCGTGCTGAAGGTGCTCTACGAACCGAGGCTGCAAAAAGACTGGCGGTGGTGCATTCATCCGGCGGATAGTACTCCGCGGATGAAACGGAAAACGCCCCGCAATCATGGAGGTACACGATGCGCGAAAAAGTCGAAGTGGCTTTGCAGGATATACGCCCTGCCCTACAGGCCGACGGCGGTGATGTCGAGCTGGTCGAGGTGACCGCTGACGGCGTCGTCAAGGTGAAGCTGAAAGGCGCCTGCGGCGGCTGTCCCATGGCCCAACTGACCCTCAAGCAGGGAATCGAGCGCCGGCTCAAAGACTCGATTCCGGAGGTGAAAAGCGTCGAGTCCGTCCCGCTCTGGGACTGAACCGGCTGAAAACGCGGACCGGCATTATACAGCCTGTCCGTGGCTACCGCCCCCGCGGTTAACCCTCCCGCGGAATAATACGGAATACCTCTACCCGGCCCCGGCGCAGCAGCTTGATGTCCAGCGGCGTTCCCGGAGGCCACTTACTCAACAAACGGTGAAGATCATCCACCGTGCCCACCTGGTTCTCGTTCAGGGCGAAGACGTAGTCACCGGGTTCCAGGCCGGCCCGCTCGGCAGGACCGTTCTTCTCGATGTTGATGACCTCGACCACGGCGGGATTGCTCAGATCCAAAGTGTGTTGGATCCGTCTGTTCACGGGGCGGGACTGGGCGCCGATCCCCAGGTAGGCCCTGCGCACCTTCCCGTGCATCACCAGCTCGGTCACCACCCAGCGGGCCGTATTGATGGGGATGGCGAAGCTGATCCCCTGGGCCATGTAGATCATTGCCGTATTGATCCCGACCACCCGTCCACGGCTGTCCACCAGAGGACCCCCGGAATTGCCCGGATTCAGGGCAACATCGGTCTGGATCACCCCGTCGATTAATCTCCCGCTCCGGCTCCGCAGACTCCGGCCCAGAGCCGAAACAACTCCGGCGGACACGGTGCTCTGAAACCCCAGTGGATTGCCGATGGCGATCACCAGCTGCCCGACTTTCAACTTGTCCGAGTCTCCGAGCTCGGAAGCGGGCAGGCTTCCGTCGGAAAGGCGGATCACCGCCAGGTCGGTCGGCGGATCGGCGCCGATCACCTGAGCGGCAAAGGTGCGCCCGTCGGTCAGGGACACCTCCAAACCGTCGCTTTCCTCCACGACGTGGTTGTTGGTCAGAACGAATCCGTCCGGAGTGATGATCACCCCGGATCCGGCACCCGCTCCACCGGGCTCGGCTCCGGCTCGGCCGCCGCCCGTGTTTTTGCGGATGCTTATGGCAACCACGGAGGGACCGACGGTCTCCACCACCTTGGTCACGGCCCTGGAGTAGGCATCCAGCAGCTCCTGATCGCTGGGCTGTGCACCTATCCGGGAGCCCCCGTTTCCGGATTCGAACCCCTCCTGCTGATCGTTATTATTGCTGAAAATCCATTGAAGCACCTGGCTCATCCGCTACTCCTCTTTCACCTGTAAATGTACATAAATCCGCGCCCCGGGACCAATCTTGCCGCAACCGGGAACGCCGCTCTTGAGCACCCTCGAGCCCTTGAGCATTTACAGGCCAGGATTTACAGTAGCCCTATGGATATTCTAAAAACTTGCAGCAGCCTGATCGAACAGGGAACAAATATAGTCCTGGTAACCGTGGTAAAAGCGGGTAGCGGAACCCCCGGCAAAGAAGGATTCAAGATGATCCTGACCGACCGGGGCGAGCTGTTCGGAACCGTAGGAGGCGGAGCGATCGAACATCGGGCGGTGGCGGACGGCAAGGAGGTGCTGAGAACCCGGGGAAACCGCCTGGAAGCCTACAATCTCGAAAAGCTCAAAATGAAATGCGGCGGCCAGGTTACCCTGCTGTACGAGTACATGCAGGGTCGGCGGGGCTTCATGCTGTTCGGAGGCGGACACATCGGCAGGGCTCTGACCCCGATTCTGGAATCCCTCGGTTTTCGAGTGACCTTGTTCGACTCCCGGCCGGAGGTTCGGGACCTGCTGAGTGAAACCGAAGAGCGAACGATCATTACCGGGGATTACGAGGACATCGGAAGCGCCGCGGAAATCCTGCGAGCCTGCGAGTTCTGCTTCATCGCCACCCACGGTCATCTGCACGATTACCAGGTCTTGAAGCAGGTGCTGCAGGCTAAAGACGAGTATCGCTATGTCGGCTTGATCGGCTCACGTCCCAAGATCCGCACCACCCTGGATAAACTCAAGTCGGCCGGTCTGCAGGCGCCCGACTATCTGTACGCCCCGGTAGGGCTGAAGATCGGCGGCGACACCCCGGCGGAGATCGCGATCTCGATCGCGGCGGAGGTCGTGGCGGTGGTGCACGGTGCGGAGGCGACCCACATGCGTTCCACGCTGAACGAATAGCTAGTCGACAGGGGTGTCCCGGCAGGCCGCGGCGGGGAGTCAAAGGCCTCCTCCTGCTCAGAAAAATTTGCGATCTCCTGTTGTTCTCAATTACAATGAAGATAGGCACAGAATTCTGTCTACTAAGGATGACGCAGATGAGGCAGGTAAATACTGCAGGCATTTCTCGTCTATTGGTCGGGTTCCTCATCGTCATCGGGACCCTTGTTCTGCCGGGCAGCTGCAAATCCCTGATCCTGGCCAAAGGATGGCCTGAATACGAAGGGGAGATCTCGAACATGCCCGTGCAGCAGCCGGTCACGGTGCTGCGGGACGAGCACGGTATACCCCACATCTACGCTCAGAACAAACACGACCTGCTGGTCGCCCAGGGTTTTGTCCACGCCCAGGACCGGCTCTGGCAGATGGAAACCTTCAGGCGGGTCGTTTCCGGGCGACTCTCCGAGTTCGCCGGAGAAGGCCGGGTCAATCTGGACACCTTCTGCCGCATGCTCGGCTTCCCCGCACTGCGCCGCAAGGCTTATGAGGCGCTCAGCGCAGAGGACCGAGCCATGGCCCAGGCCTACGCAGACGGCGTCAACGCCTACATCCGGCTGTTGGGGGAGGATCTGCCCCTGGAGTTCCAGTCGTCCGATCATACCCCCGAGGAGTACACGGCCGAGGATACGATAAGTCTCATCGTCCTGAACTCGTGGATGTTCCGCGAGAACTACCGTCCGGAGCTCATGGCCCTGCTGGGGCGACAGGGCATCACGATGGAGGAGTGGGCGGACATCTACCCGGCCTTTCCGAATGCCACCCTGCCGGATGACGCCTACTTCGAGAAGCTCCGCTCCGTGGAGATCGGGACGGTGCTGCCCGAGGTCTTCTCCTTCTTCCAGGCTCTTCCGGAACAAGCAGGCGCCGGAGGAACCAATATGTGGATCAGCAAAAGCGGGCCGGGAGGCAAGCCGCTGTTCGCCAATGACCAGCACCTGGGCATCTCTCTCCCGAATACCTGGTATCTCTGTCATTTGAACGCCCCCGGGATCAATGCAGCAGGTGTATCCGCCGCCGGGGCTCCGGGGATCATGACCGGCCACACCGACACCATGGCCTGGGGTTTCGCCATCTTCCCGATCGACTTCGTGGACCTGTTCGTCCTGCGCCTGGATCCCCAGGATCCCACCCGCTATATCGTGGGGGATCAGACGCTGGAAATGGAGGAAGAAGAGCTGGTCATCGGGCTGCCCGAAGGACGGTCCGTGAGCAAGACCGTGTACCATACGATCTTCGGGCCGATCATCACCGAGCTGCAGCCGGGCACCGAAGGTGCGGTGGCCCTGCGCTCCTACGGCACGGTGCGGGGTAAGGAGGTCATCGACGGAACTCTGTCATCGGTGCTTCGCTTCATGGAGGCCGGCAGCGTGGCGGAGATGATGGACATCTTGGCCGACATGAAGACCATCGGGTTCAGTGTAATCATGGGAGATGCGGACGGCAATATCGGCTGGCAGACCACCGGATCGGTTCCAAAGCGCAGCGGCTACTCCGGCCGCCTACCCGCGGACGGCTCATCGGGACTCAACGACTGGCAGGGATTCCTCAGCGTGGAGCAGATGCCCGATGCCTACAATCCGCCGGAGGGGCAGATTATAAACACCAACAACCGCACGATTCCGAAAGACGATCCATACGTCTTTTCCTTTATGTGGTCCGCCGACTACCGTAGGAACCGGATTGCCATGCTGCTGGAGGATCTGGATACCCCAACCGTGGAAGACTTCCGCCGTATGCAGATGGATGTGCATTCCCTGCAGGCGGACAGCATCCTGCCCAAGCTGTTCGCCTACAGCTTCGAGGATGAAAAAGCGGCAGCGGCCTTGGAGATGTTGAAGAACTGGGACCGCGAGGTACGGGCCGACAGCCCGGGAGCGGCTGTGTATGAGGTCTTCCTCAACCAGTGGGTGCGGGCCCTGCTGGAGGATGAGCTGGGGGAGAACCTGTTCCCCTACTTCCACATCACCCTCAAGAAGTACCTGATTCAGGATGTGATACTGGATCGGCCTGACTCCCCTCTCTGGGATCGCAAGGACACGCCGGGCAGAGAGACGCCCCAGCAGATCCTGGAAATGGCTCTGTCCAGGGCCTACGGCTGGCTGGAGGAAGAGCTCGGCAGAAATCCCCGCAAATGGAAGTGGGGCAAGCTGCACTACTACTACTGGAAGCACGCCGGGGGGACCAGCTGGTTCAAAGCCTGGCTGCTCAATGTAGGACCTATCCCCGCAGCCGGTGACTTCAATACCGTGAACAACAACGCCTACATCGCGGCAAAGGATGAGTACAAGGTCACGATGCTGCCGGGACTCCGTATGGTAATCCCCCTCGACGACGTGAACGCCATGAAGGTCAGCATGCCTCTCGGCCAATCCTGTCAGCCGGGACACGAACACTACGACGATCTGGTGGACGGCTGGGCTGCCGGCGAGCTGTTCGATTTCCCCGTCAAGCGGGCGGATGTCGAGGCGATGACCGTGTCGAAGTTGCTTCTCTCTCCCTAGACGAGCCTCGGGGATCGGAGACATGCGAGCCTGGTGACAGTATCCAACCGTCCCGCCAAACCTCAGGAGGAGCCGTCCAGAACTTCCAGATCCGCCTCCCGCATCCAGCCGAAACGCCGGTAGTTGCCCCAAACGATCACCTCCACCCAGCCGTTCTCCTGGTTTACGGGACGAACCAGCGTACCTCCCTCCAACCTGCCGGCCACCTTGGCGTTTTCTTCGGGATGAAAGGTGAGCTCGGCCTGTTCGCCGGTCACCCGCATCACAGGATAGCTGCGAACCGCCACCGCCGTAGGATCCAAAGGATCGTACCGGCCCAAGTAGCGGACGACCCCGGCGGCAATGCCCTGAGCTACGGTGTCGGGAGCGCCGAAAAGGACCTCCCGGTCTTCGGCAACTGTTACGAACCCCGTCTCGATGATGATCGCCGGGGTCGTCCCGGCTATGGCATGGCGAAAGCGATGGGGGCTGAAGGCGTAATAGCCGCGCATGTTGTAGGTCGTGCCGTAGCGGTCCTCAGGCAAACCGGTGAACTGGGGATAGGTACGCGCCATGGCATCGAGGAGCATCCTCGAAGCTGCGGATGAGCGCCAGGGTGTGGACATCTTCCAGCCCCTCACTCCGGATCTGTAGGCCCCGTCGGCGTGGATCGAAACGAAGGCATCGGCCTGGTATCCCGGCGGGACCGTGGCGGGTAAAAGTTCGGCCTGAATGCCCGCGGCCAGGAGGTACTCCACGACGCGGCGGGCGATGTCCAGGTTGGCATCGACCTCCCGATAACTGCCGTAGCGCGCCCCGGTGGAAGACTGCAACCGCCTGAGCTCCGCGGGCAGCTCCTCGATCTTCCAATGACCCGCCTGGATGCCCACCCGCCAGGGGGAAAGAGGAAATCGGAACGATGCAGCCGGAAGCGGGTCGAGCAGCTGCTCCACTGCTCGGTCAGCTCCTGCCGCTCGTCCCATCAGGACGGTCTTGCTCCGGATCGAGCCGGCCAGGCTCACGCCGAGTGGGAATCCTACCCCTGCAAGAACCAACAGAACTACGACTATATCGAACCAGGACCTGGAGGCTCTGGGTTCCACGATGGAAAATCCCTCCACTGAAGCTTTTTTCTCTGACAAAATTAGTTACATTATAGCCGGGAATCAACAATGAAGAACACTATCGACATCTGGAAATTTCAAACCAGCCTGTCTCAGCGCCTGCTGATCTGGGCGGCCGGCAGCACCCTGGCGGGCCTGGCTCTGGTCTTGTTTACCGCCGGTTTCTGGGACGGCTTCGGCATCCAGGCCCTGGCCTGGGGAGCGATCGACGGTCTGATCGCCGATTTCGGCATCTGGAGGAGCCGAAGACGCCGGCGGTCGGTACCCGATCCGGACGATACGAAGCTGATGGAGGCCGGGGTACGGCCGTCCGAGAGCCGTAAGCTGCGTAGAACCCTGTGGATCAACACCGGCCTGGATCTCCTCTACATCGCGGGGGGTATCAGCCTGGCCGCAACCTTGGGGCGCGGCAATCCCGCCTGGCTGGGACACGGCTGGGGCATCGTGGTTCAGGGAGCCTTCCTTTTCTTCTTCGACCTGATCCATGCCCAGAGCGTCCCTCCGGAACTGGTCTCCCAACCGCTGCAGGCCTTCAGCGATCCGGTTCATCAACCCTTCTTCCTCGGCGGAGGGGGCGCTGCCGCTCTTCTGGTGCACGGGTTTCCCGGAACCCCGGCTGAGATGCGCCCCCTGGCCGAAACCCTGCACGGACAGGGCTGGACCGTGCAGGGGATTCTTCTGCCCGGCTTCGGTTCCAGGTTTGCCGAAATCCTGGAGCGGGGATACGGCGATTGGCTGGAGGCGGTTGGACAGGCACTCCAGGTGCTCAAACAGAAATACTCACCGGTTCTGCTGATCGGCTACTCTTTGGGCGGGGCCCTGTCGCTGGCGGCGGCAGCCCGCTTCCCGCCGGACGGGCTGGTGCTCCTGTCCCCCTTCTGGCGCCTGGGTACGCCTCTGCAGCGTTCGATCGGCGCGGTTCTGCGGCCTTTCCTTCCCCGCTACTTCCGGCCGCTGCTGAAGGCGGATCTCAATGATCCAAATCTAAAGCAGTCCTTGGACGATTTCTTTCCGGATGTCGATCTGCACGATCCGGAAGTTCAGACCTGGCTTCGGGATCTGCAGGTGCCGATATCGGTGATCGACCAGATCATGAAAACCGGCAAAGGGGGATATCGAAGCGCCCGTTCGGTCGGGATTCCCACCATGGTGGTGCAAGGGGCGGAGGACGAGCTGGTGCGCCCGCAGAAAACGCAAAAACTGGTAGAGCGCCTGGCAACCGCGCACCGGATGGCCGCAGTGCCGGGCGGTAAAAGACGGGCTGCCGGGCTGCCGGACGGCATAATACGCTACCTGGAAATTCCCGGCGGCCACAATATAATAGACAGGGATGAACCGGGTTGGGCTAGACTCGAACCGGCGCTGATCGAGTTCAGCCGATCCATCCAAGATGGGGAAAGGAAACGTGCCTGAGGGTATAATGAGGGTATGATTCGATGAACTTCGTACCGGCCATTCGGCCTCCGGAATCGCAGGAAACGCACGGGTACTGGTTCGTGTTTCAGGACAACAGATTGCTGGTCCGGGTGGAGGAACAACGGGCCAGCCCGCCTTTCTGCGATGAGCTCCAGAGCCTGGGCGTACAGCCGCTGCGGACGCAGTATCTGGGAACGCTCGGCAAGCACGGCTGCTACTCCGCGGAGCTGGCCGCCGAAGTCCAACCTCCGGAGGGGATGCGCTTCGAACAGCTGCGGGGACTCTGGGGCAGCCTGCCCGAAGAGCTTTTCTGGATCGCAGGCAGGGCTTTTCAGATCGTGGATTGGGACCGGAATCACCAGTACTGCGGCCGCTGCGGCTCGGCGACCGCAGATAGACAGGAAGAGCGGGCCAAGATCTGCCCCCGCTGCGGCCTGACCGCCTATCCCCGCATAAGCCCGGCCGTGATCGTGGCGATCACCCGGGGCGAGAAGATCCTTCTGGCCCGGGCCCACCGCTTTCCCTACGCCATGTACAGCGTCATCGCCGGCTTCGTGGAAGCGGGAGAATCCCTGGAGCAGTGCGTCAGGCGGGAAATCGCGGAGGAGGTGGGCATCACCGTGAAGAACTTGCGCTACTTCGGCAGCCAGAGCTGGCCTTTCCCCAACTCGCTGATGGTCGCCTTCACCGCCGAACACGCCGGGGGGGAGATTCGCATCGACCCGTCGGAAATCATGGATGCCCGCTGGTTTACCGCCGCCGATCTGCCCCGCATTCCCGACAAGGCGAGCATCTCTCGACGGCTGATCGACTGGTTTGTCGACCGGAAGTCCCGCGATCCGGAGGCGTCGCCGGCGGGGACATCCCATGGATGAGGATTCAAGAAACCGCTGCCCCTGGTGTGAGGGTGCGGACCTGTACCGCCGCTATCACGACGAGGAATGGGGCGTGCCGGTCCATGACGACCGGAAGCACTTCGAGTTCCTGGTTTTGGAATCCGCCCAGGCGGGCTTGAGCTGGTCGACGATACTGAAGAAGCGGGAAAACTATCGGAAAGCCTATCGCGGCTTCGATCCGCAGATCGTGGCCCGCTTCGGTGCCCGGGATATCGAACGGCTGTTGAAGGATGCCGGGATCGTCCGCAACCGCTTGAAGATCGAATCTTCGATCAACAACGCCAAACGCTTTCTCGAGATTCGGGAGGAGTTCGGGAGCTTCGACGCCTACCTCTGGGGCTTTGTCGGGGGCTCTCCGGTGGTCAACCGCCGGCGAACCCTCTCGGAGATCCCCGCCAAGACCGAACTGTCCGACCGGATTAGCAAGGATCTGAAAACGAGGGGATTCCGCTTTGTCGGTTCCACGATCATCTACGCCCATCTTCAGGCGGTGGGCGTGGTGAACGATCACCTGGTCGGCTGCTTCCGCTACGGAGAGCTGGGCGGGAAGCCTCGTTAGTCGCGGGAATCTCAATATATGAAATCAGCAATTCGACTATCCCTTGCAAGAGCGGGATACTCACCTTATGATTGCGATGTTCGCTACAAAGGGGCGTTCCCTTCTCGAGAGAGAATCTAGAAACGAGAATCTTAGCGTACATTCGTCGAATTTGGAGAACAACGGATGAGCAGAGAGGTGTTGGTTGTGGCCCTGGGCGGAAACGCCATCAAGCAGGCGGATGAACGGGGCACCACGGAAGAGCAGTTTCACAACGTCGACGTAACGACGAAACAAATCGCCAAGATCGCCAAGGCCGGCTATCGCCTGGTCGTGACCCACGGGAACGGTCCCCAGGCCGGAGCCCTGCTGATCCAGCAGGAGGAATGCGACGCCCTGGTGCCGGCGCAGACCCTGGCCGTATGCGGGGCCATGACCCAGGGCCAGATCGGTTGGATGATGCAGAACAGACTCGCTTTCCATCTGATGCGGGAGGGCGTGAACGCGGCGATCTGCACCGTGGTCACCCAGGTGGAGGTCAGCGACCAGGACCCGGACTTTCAGGATCCCAGCAAGCCCGTCGGGCCGTTCTACACCAAGGAGGAGGCCCTCCACCTGGCCGAGGAGAAGAGCTACATCGTCAAAGAGGTGAAGCCGGGCATCGAGAAGAGCTGGCGTCGGGTGGTCCCGTCGCCGGAGCCGGTGGATATCGTGGAGTCCGAATCGATCAACGATCTGCTGAACAGCGGCGTGATCGTCATCGCCTCCGGAGGTGGAGGAATTCCGGTGAAGAAGAACGGCGACGGCAGCTACAGCGGTGTGGAGGCGGTGATCGATAAAGACCGGGCCGGCTTCAAGCTGGCTCAGGCGGTACAGGCGGACAAATTCCTCATCCTCACCGATGTGGAGAAGGTGTTCCTGAACTTCAACAAACCGGACCAGAAGGTTCTGGATCGAATCACCGTAAAGGAGGCCGAAAGCTATTCGGCGGAGGGACACTTTCTGGCTGGATCCATGGGACCGAAGATCGAGGCGGCGATCCGCTTCGTTAAGTGGAGCGGAAAGGAAACGATCATCACCTCTCTGGACAAGGCTTTGGAGGCGGTCGAGGGCAAAACCGGTACCCACATCGTGCCGTGAAGCTGAGCTGGGGGTGGTCTCTCAGGGCTTGCCGGTGTTGGTGATTCATGATTGACAATTTCTCCTGGGTTATCCGCGACAAACTGGCCGGCTCCGCCATCCCGGATGAAGCGTACTTCGGAAGGACCGCCCTGTTCGGCACGGGCGGTACGATAGCTACTGACCTGGCCGATTTATACGGCCGGGGGATCCGCTGCCTCGTATCCCTCACGGACAGGGCCGCGGATCTCGGCCCTCACTGCCGCGCAGTCGGCTTGTATTGGTACTACTACCCGATAACCGACTTCGGGATCCCCGACAGCATCGATTCATTTGACAATCTGATCAACGCGATCATCGACTCCATGAATCGGAACAGACCGGTCTGCGTGCACTGCTTCGCCGGAATCGGCCGCACCGGATTGGTGCTCTGCTCGGCCGTGGGCAGACACCTGCAGCTGCCCGCGGCCAGGGCAATTGCCACGGTTCGTAAGGTCCGCCCCGCCCTGGAGACCCGGGAACAGGAGAGTTACGTCCGGCGATACTTGGATCGATATTAATGCCGTTTGCTTCCATCCGCGCCCGGCAACGAATTTTCCATTTGTTTTAACCTTACCAAAATGGTATTATATAGAACATTGCACGGCGATCATTATGTTTGAAACACTCTCCCTTGCTGACAAGGAGTATTTTAGCCTCCTGGACCCGGACGGAAATTTAAACGATATCCCTCCTCAAGCGCCCCTGCTCTCCGATCAGGAAATGCTGTCCGCCTACCGGCTGATGCTGCTGGCCCGCCAGGCAGATGATTGGGCGGTGAGCCTGAACCGTCAGGGAAGAATGGCCACCTATCCCCCGAACAAGGGACAGGAGGCCAACGCCGTGGGAGCGGTTCTCGCCCTTAGGGAGGACGATTGGCTGGTTCCGGCCTTCCGCGAGCTGGGCGCCCTGATCGCCAAGGGGATTCCCCTTCACCAGGTATACATGTACTGGTACGGGAACGAACAGGGCAGCAATCTTCCGCCGGAAATCTACCACACGCTGCCGATCGCCATCCCCGTCGGCAGCCAGCCTCTGCACGCCGTGGGCATCGCCTACGCAGAGAAATTAAAAGCAAGCGGGCGAATCGTCCTGTCCTTCATGGGTGAGGGAGCCACCTCCCAGGGGGCGGTGCATGAAGCCTTCAACCTGGCCGGCGTTTGGAGCGTAGGGGTGGTGTTCTACGTCCAAAACAACCAGTGGGCCATATCCCTGCCCACGGAAAAGCAGACCGCCAGCCGCACCCTGGCGGAGAAGGCCTGCGCCTACGGTTTCGAGAGCATTCGGGTCGATGGAAACGATCTGCCGGCCGTCTACGCTGCTGCGAGCGTCGGCGCCCTGATCGCCAGAGAGAAGAGCCGGCCGGTGCTTATCGAAGGGTTTACCTACAGGCTCGGCGCCCACACCACGGCGGATGACCCAAAGCTCTACCGGGATGAGGCCCAGCTGGCCGGCTGGCGTGGCAAGGATCCCCTGATTCGGTTGGAGAAGTACCTGCTGGGCAGGGGTTTGCTCACCGAAAAGGATCGGGAGGAGCTGGCCGCGGCGGCCCTGGAAGAGTCGAAGAAGGCCTTCGAGCGGGCCGAGAGCGAAGCGGATCCTTCCCTGGAGGACACCTTCCGCCACACCTTTGCCTCCCTGCCTCCGGTGCTGGAACGCCAGCTGCAGCGGAGGAAGCGCTCATGAGCGTCCAGACCATCGTCGGAGCGGTCAACCACGCGCTCTTGACGGAGATGGCCCTGGATCCGGCGGTGATCGTCTTCGGCGAAGATGTCGGCCGGGAGGGCGGGGTGTTCCGGGCAACCGCGGGTCTGCAGGAACGCTACGGGACCGAGCGCTGTTTCGACACGCCTCTGAGCGAGGGGGGAATCGTGGGGGCGGCCGTAGGCATGGCCGTGGCCGGACTGAAACCGGTGGTCGAGATCCAGTTCTCCGGTTTTTCCTATCCGGCTTTCGATCAACTGGTCAATCACGCCGCCCGCCTGAGAAACCGCACCCGCGGCGCCATGGAGGTACCCCTGGTCGTGCGCATGCCCTACGGTGGAGGCATCGGCGCTCCCGAGCATCACTCCGAGAGTCCGGAAGCTTTGTTCGCCCACATCCCCGGTTTGAAGGTCGTCATTCCCTCCACCCCTCACGACGCCAAGGGGCTGCTGATCGCGGCTGTCCGGGATCCGGATCCGGTGATCTTCATGGAGCCCAAACGAATCTACCGCTCCCTCAAGCAGGAGATCCCCGAGGAGGCCTACACGGTGGAAATCGGCCGCGCCAAAGTGGTCCGGCCGGGCAGTGATTTAACTCTGGTCTCCTACGGGGCGCAGATGAAGGAGGCCGGGGAGGCGGCGGCAGAGCTCCGGCAACGGGGTGTTTCGGCGGAGCTGATCGACCTGCGCACGATCTATCCGTACGATCTGGAGACGGTGACCGAATCCGTGCGCCGCACCGGCCGGATACTCGTGGTTCATGAAGGCCCCCAATCCTTCGGCGCGGCGGCGGAGATCATCACCTCGGTTCTGGAAGAGGCTTTCCTCTACCTGGAAGCCCCTCCCTCCCGGCTCTCCGGTGCGGACACGATCTTTCCCCTGCCACGGGCCGAGCATCACTACCTGATAACCGCGAAACAGATCGTGGACGCGGCTGTAGATCTGGCTGTCTACCGGCCCTAGGCTGCTGCAGGAGGAATCTCACTATGCTGTACGATTTCAAATTACCCGACATCGGCGAGGGCGTTCATGAAGCAACGATCCTGGAATGGAAACGAGCCGTCGGGGATTCCGTTGAGGAGGGGGATGTGCTGGCCGTGGTGGAGACCGACAAGGTGGTGGCGGAGATCCCCTCGCCCCGAAGCGGGGTCATCCGCAAACTCGGAGCCAAGCCGGAGCAGACGATTCAGGTGGGAGAAATCCTCGCTCGGATCGAGATCTCCGGCGGAGAAAAGGGTACCCCAACCGAAAGTGCCTCCGTGGTAGGAACCGTGGAGAGCTCTTCAGCCACGCTCCTGGAGGCGAGCCTGGAAGGCGTCCGGGAGGAATCATCTGCCGGACGAGCCGAAGGGCAGGCCCAGACCACCTCCGCCGGCAAAGCGGACCGGAAGCTCAGGGCGACCCCGGTCGCCCGGCGTCTGGCCGCCATGGAAGGAATCGATCTCACCTCTCTGCAGGGAAGCGGGCCTTCGGGGCGGATCCTCAAAGAGGACATCGTCAGTGAGATAGAATCCCGCGGCAACGGCAACACCAGGTCGGACAGCAGCGGGACGGCTCTGCAGAGAACCCAGCCCTCTGCGGGAGAGACGGACCCGGAAGAAACAGGCCCCCGGCAGCTTTCGACGTTACGCAGGACCGTTGCTCGCAACCTGGAGGCCAGCTGGAGGATTCCTGCGGCCGTGATTCACGACTTCGCCGTGGTCGATGAGCTCGTGGGGGCCCGAGTTGCTCTGAATCGGGATGCCGACAGCTCCCCGCACCCGAAATTGAGCTATCTGCCCTTCTTCATAAAGGCGGCGGCGGTGAGCGTGAAGCAGTATCCGCTGCTGAACGCCTGGTACGACGAGCAACGGCGAACTGTCCAGCCTCAGGATGCCGCCAACATCGGCTTCGCCCTCGATTCGGAGCAGGGCCTGGTCGTACCGGTTGTCGAAGGGGCGGACAGGCTGACCCTGTCGGAGATCCAGGAACTGATCGACCTGCGCCGCAGCGAAGCGGTGAAGCGGGAGCTGCGGATCGAATACCTCCGCGGTGGTACCTTTACGGTCAGCAATTACGGCTCGATCGGCGGCACCTACGGGCGGCCCATGATCCTACCGCCCCAGGTGGCCATTCTCGGTCTCGGAAGAATACACCAGGCCCCGGTCGCCGGGGAGGGGCGGCTGACCGTGGCGGCGATCCTCCCCCTCTCCCTGGTGTTCGACCATCGGGTCTGCGACGGGTTCTACGCGGTTCGATTCCTCAACCGCTTCATCGAGCTGGTACGCAAACCCATTCGTATTCTGCGCTGAGAAGCGGGACCAAGCCGGGATCAGGGCAGCAGGTATCCCCGGCAATCCTCCTCGATCGGACCCGGCTCGGCGCTGCGAAGAAACGCTTCAATCCGGGCACGATCCAGGGGTTGAGTGGCCCCTTCCTGGGAGGCGACCAGGGCACCCGCGGCATTGGCGAAGCGGCAGGCCTCGGCCAGAGCCTGTTCGTTCAGCAGGGCGTCGAGAAAGGCGGCTGTAAAGGCATCTCCCGCTCCGACCGGGTCCCGCAGCTGTACGGAAAAGGCCGGATGATACACCTTCTGCCCGTCCCGCGAGGCGGCAAAGGCTCCCCGCTCGCCCAGGGTCAGGACGATATAGTGCAAATCCGATCGGGCAAACAAGGAGTCGGCGAATCTGCCCGGATCGAGCGTGTTCCCATCCCGCCGCACCCCGTAGATCTTTGCCAGAAGGTCCGCTTCCCCGTCGTTGAGCTTGAGGATGTCCGCCCGCCGGATCGATTCTCGGATGCTCCGGCGGGTATAGCAGTCGGGCCGAAGATTGATATCCAGAAGTGCAAACTTGCCGGAAAAATTATCGAGCAGCCGGTAGAGGGTACTGCGGGAACCTTCCCGGCGCTGGATCAGCGTGCCGAAGCAGAGGCACTCGGCCTCGGCCGCCAATTCATGCAGATTCTCCGTTGGCTCGATGAAGTCATAGGCTACATCGGGAATGATCCGGTACTCGGGATTCTTCTTCTCGTCGAAGCGCACCTCCACGGTGCCGGTGGGGTGCATGGGGTCCCTCTGGAGATAGCCCGTCTCCAGTCCCAGTTCCAGCACGATTTCGAGGGTACGGTTTCCCAGATCGTCGCGTCCCAGACGGCTGACCATGACGCCGCGATGACCCAGGGAGTTGACCCGGTACACGAAGTTGAAGGGTGCTCCTCCCAGAACCGCCCCGGAGGGAAGCAGGTCCCAGAGAAGCTCCCCATAGGCGACGACCGTGCGACTCATGGATGTACTCCTTCAACCTGGACTGATCCTTCGATCATATTAAATTTCTCGAATTTGGTCCGCTCTACAATAGTACAAACGCGTTATCAATAGTTGGAACTTTGAGTTGACAACCCGGGCAGCCGCCCCGTACACTCGAACAGGGCGCTGAGGCTATGCCGTCGATAGACAAGATCCACAGCATCTTCGAGCTGCTGCGCAAGCACTACAAGAGCGGACTGACCAACAAGGAGATCAGCCAGGCTCTGAACATCCCGCCGTCCACCTGCTACCGCATCCTCGCCGCGCTCAAGAAGCACGACTACGTGTATCAGAACAAGCGGGATTCCCGCTACTTCCTCGGCTTTGCCCACCTGCGCCTGGCCGAGTCAGTGGTCGAGGGCATGGATCTGGCTGCCATCTGCCTGCCCTATCTCGAAGAGCTGCACGTTCAAACCGAAGAGACGACCTTCTTCGCCCTCTACAACGGACGGCACTGCATCGCCATGGAGATCTGCGGGCACATCAACACCCGGGTGTCGGTGGGCAGGGGAGAGATCATGCCGCTGCACAGCGCAGCCTCGGGGAAAGCGGTGCTGGCCTTCCTGCCGGAAAAAGAGCGGGAGACTATCTTGCGCAACCCGGAGCTGGAGACCTATACCCCGGAAACGATCACGGACGTGAAAAAGCTGCGCCAAAACCTCGCCTCGATCTACGCTACCGGGGTATCCTACAACAATCAGGAGTTCCACCGGGGCATCACGGCTTTGGCCGTGCCGCTTTTCGGCAAAGACAACCGGGTCATCGGCGCCATCGCCCTGGTGGGCACCTCGATCGATCTGGACGCGGATCAGCTCGACGAATATGCGCCGCTGTTCGTGGAGGCGGCTGCCAGCATCTCCAGCCGGATCGGTGCCACCTACCCGCAGCACATTCTCGACTACTGGGCTTCGAAACCGCCCCGCTAGCCTATTAGGTATGATCATCAAACGCGCAGGGGTTGAAGACACCGGAAAGATTCTCGAGCTGCAAAAACTCGCCTATAGGAGTGAACGTTCGATACAGAACAATAAACACGTGAGGGCTGAAATCAATCGATTGAGAAACGCTTCGGAAAATCAGCTTCGATCCTACGATCTGCAGCGATGCGAAAAACGCCTCCATTGGTACCGCTCCAATCGCCCGGATAAGCAATATCCCGGTGATGATTATATGCTCAAAGCGTACAGGGTGCTCATGGACCGTCTGCAAACAACCGAAGCCGATTGTCCGATTGTTCATCGAGACAATACGAAGCTGGTCTTCCGTTCCACGAATTTCTGTACGACTTTGGAGGCATGCATTATCCTCCAATTGGACACCAGACACGTATGTAGGCTGTACAATGAACTGTCAACCGACAGTCTGGTCAAGGAGATTCACCCCAAACTCAAGTTCACCCGCAACTATGAAAAGTTGCGGCCGTACTGCGAGTACTGTGAAGAGATGATCCTGGTTGAAGAGCGAACGGCACAAGGATGGACGCTACCTTGAGACGGGCGATCCCGGCCGATGCTCCGGCACTGGCCGTGATACACGTAGCCGCGTGGCACGCGGCGTATCGGGGGATCGTTCCTGATTCGTACCTCGAACAATTCACAGTCGAGGGTAGGACCAAGCGCTTCCGCGAATTTGTAAACGACAGCGCTGCAAAAACCTACGTAGCCGAGTTTGACGGCCGGATTGCGGGCTTTCTCACACTCGGCGCCTGCCGGGATTCAGATGTCAAGCGCAGCACAACCGGAGAGATCTGGGGCATCTACATCCTGCCGGAGGTCTGGCGGAGGGGTGTCGGAAGATTCCTCTGTGAACAAGGGCAGAACATGTTCGCCTCGATGAATTTCACGGCCGCTACACTCTGGGTGCTCGAAGCGAACCTTCCGGCAAGAGGCTTCTACGAAGCCATGGGATTCAAAGCCGACGGAGCAACCAAAGAGTTGATCCTCGGCATCCCCCTTACGGCGATCCGCTATCGAAAGCGCCTGAGATGATTCAGCCGGTGACGATCCGCTCCACGATTCTGCCGCTCTCTTTCTCCTTGAGGATCAGCTTGGTTTTGCCGTCCGGCATTGTCTCTTCCTTGATCAGGTAGTGCCGATCATCGTAGTCGGTTAAACCACCCTTCTCTTCGACACCTTCCCCACCGCGCCAGAGTTCCAGCTCTACCGGCTCCCACCGCTTCGAAGAAACCGACCGGTAGCAGGCGTCCATGATCGCGTTCACCACATATCCGTCGTAGAAGGTCTCCATCGGTTGCCTGCTCTGATCCAGGGCATCGAGCATGTCGGTGAACATATGGACATAACCTAGCTCCGCCACTTCATCACCGACGGGAAACAACCAGCCCTTGTCCCCCTCGGCTTTCTCCGCCACGTAGCCCTGCTGACCTACATTGGTGAACATCTCGAATCCGGTGCGCAGCCAGTGGTTGAGCCAGACCGTTCCTTCGGTGCCGGAAACCTCGTCCCGCAGATCCATGCCGCCGCGGAAACACCAGCTCGTCTCGAACTGGCCGACGGCCCCGCTTTCGTAGCGGATCAAGCCGATGGCGCTGTCCTCCACGTCGATTGGATGCACCTGGGTATCGGCCCAGCAAACCACCTCGAGGGGTCGAACGTCCTTTCCCACCAAAGCCCGGCTGATTTCGATGCAGTGGCAGCCCATGTCCACGATAGCTCCACCACCGGAGGATTCCTTGTCCCAGAACCAGGCACTGTGCGGCCCCGGATGGGTCTCTCGAGATCGAGTCCACAGCACTTTTCCGATGGCTCCCTTGCTCACCGAGTCGATAGTTTTCAACATCTTGGGCGTGTAGGTCAGGTCTTCGAGATAACCGTGAAACACTCCGGCGCTCTCGACGGCCCGCAGCATTTCAAGGGCATCAGCGGCGTTTGTAGCCAGGGGCTTCGTACACAGCACGGCCTTGCCCGCCTTGACGGTTTTGAGCACCGCCTCCTTGTGCAGCGCATTGGGAAGCCCGATCACTGCTACGTCGGTCTGCGGATCGTTGATCGCCTCATCCATGTCCGTTGTCCATTTATCCACGTCCCATGCAGCGGCTGCTTCTTTTGCCTTCTGCTCCGAGCGGGAGTACAGGACGTGGACCCTGTCCCGGCTTCGGTTTGCGTGCAGCGTCTGGGTGTAGAACATGCCGATCAACCCCGTCCCCAACATCGTTATCTTGTGCATACGATCACCTCCTGTTTGAATTTGTCTGAGCAATATCGCTTTGCGAACTGGGATTGTTTACATCTTTCGAGATCAACTCGGCTGTAACTATAGTACGATGCGGGCCTTTATAGCCAGCAAATTGCTCGAACGGGTTACAGACCGAATTCGTCTGCATGAGCATCTCTGAAACCTCAGAGCAAACTACGCGTATATATAGTTAACAACCAATCATAGGAGGGACATCGAATGAAAAAGATCGTGTTGATACTTTTTGTCCTGCTGATCACTGCCGCGATGACGGCCTCGGCAGGAGGTGATCAGTTTTGTCGCTTCAACCTCCGGGGGGGTCAAACCTGTCGGTCACTCTTGTCGCGAAGGGCGAAAAAGATCCGTTCCGCCGTGATCGGCAGATGGGTGATGCGCACGCCGATCGCATCCTTGACCGCATTGGCCGCCGCCGGTCCGGCCGCAGAAATGGCCGGCTCCCCGATCCCCTTGGCGCCGAAGGGTCCCTTGCCCGTTCCGGACTCCAGCACGATCGACTTGATGTCCGGCACGTCCTTGGAGGTCGGGATGATGTAGTCGTGGAAGTTCCAGGTCCAGGGCACGCCGTCGACCTCGAGGTAGTCCTCCATCAGGCCGAAGCCCAGCCCCTGAGCGACTCCGCCCTCCATCTGGCCCTCCACCCGGTTGACGTTGATCGCCTGGCCGATGTCGTAGGCCGTGGCCCACTTCAGTACCTTCACCTCCCCGGTTTCGACGTCCACCTCCACCTCCGCGGCCTGGGCGCCGAAGGTGAAGTCCGGGAACACCGGATCCTTGATCACGTCCGAGCTGATCGGCTCGGTGAAGGGAGCCCGGAAGGTGGCCAGGCTCTGGGGGATCTTGCCCTCGAAGTGGCACTGTTTGATCGCATCCACCAGGGGAATGCTCGTCTTGGGATCGTCGGCCACGACCACCCTGTGGTTTTTGAGATCCAGCTTGTCCGCGGCTACGCCCAGGATCTCCGCCGCCTTGTCCGTGATGATCCGCTTCACGTTTTCCGAGGCCAGCTTGGCGGCGTTGCCCGACATATACAGGGCCCGGGTGGCGGTCACGGTTCCGGACAGGGGGGTAACCTGAGAGTCCGTAGAGATCACGTGGATCTCGTCGACATTGAGGCCCAGCACCTCCGCGGCGATGGCCCGCACCGATTCGCGCTGCCCTCCCCCCAGATCCGGGATGCCGGTTCGCACCACGGCGCTGCCGTCCATCTCCAGGTTCACCCAGCAGTTGGAGGTGTCGTGGAGGTAGGTCATGCGTCCGTAGGACTGCCAGGCGCAGGCCAGGCCCCGCCCGACCTTCCTGGTCTTACCGCCCTTGCTTTTCGGTCCCAGGGCATCCACAGCAGCCCGGGCGCACTTCTCCAGCCAGACCTCGGAGGTGATCTCCTGATAGCTGGCGGTGACATCCCCCTTCTTGAGGAAGTTCCTGGCCCGCAGTTCGATGGGGTCCATGCCGAGTTCTGCGGCCAGATCGTCCATCTGGGCTTCGTAGGCAGCCACCACCTGCATCCCCCCAAAGCCGCGGAAGGCGCTGGTCATGATGTTGTTCGTCAGGACCGAGTCGGCATCCACCTTGACATTGGGGATCAAGTACGGTCCGGTGGAGTGCACCGTGGAATAGATCAGGACCCAGGGGCTCAGGTACACGTAGGCCCCGGCATCGGAGACGATCCGGGCTTCCAGGGCCACGAGTTTGCCGTCTTTGGTGGCACCGGTCTTGTACTTCAAGACATAGGGATGGCGCTTGTGTCGGGCATAACCCATCTCCTCCCGCGTAAAGGTGAGCTTCACCGGTCGGCCGGTCTTCCAGGCCATCAGGGCCAGAAACACCTCGACGGTCACGTCTTCCTTGCCGCCGAAGCCGCCTCCGATCAGCGTACCGATGACCCGCACCCGGCTCTCCGGCACACCCAGGACCGTGGCGATGTCCCGGTAGTGTTCGATGACCTGAGCGGCGTAGCGCACATTGATCACCCCCATATCGTCCACCCAGGCCACCCCGGATTCCGGCTCGATGTGGGCGTGCTCCTGCCGGGGGGTGCGGTAGGTGTTCTCCACGATCACCTCCGCCCGGGCAAATCCCTCCTCCACATCGCCTTTGCGCAGCTTCCAGGAGGCGATCACGTTGTTGTTGCCGTGGATCTTGGGGGCATCCGGCTTCATGGCCTCCAGGGGATCGAACACGGCTGGAAGCTCCTCGTACTCCACCTCGATCAGCTTTAGAGCATCCCGGGCGACGTCCAGGCTCTCCGCGGCCACCAGGGCGATGGCCTCACCCCAGTAGCGGACCCGCTGCCGGGCCAGCACCTGGTGTTTGGCCTCCAGAAGCCCCACCTCCGTGGTCTGCCCGACCACGTTCTTTACAGACTCGTTGTTGGGTACGTCCTCGGCGGTCAGCACGCAGACTACACCGGGCAGGCTACGTGCCTTGGAAACGTCGAGGGCTTTGATGCGGGCGGAAGCCTTGGTGGAGCGAAAAACCTTCCCGTATATCAATCCGGGCAGGGTGAAGTCCTCGGCAAAAACAACGTTTCCCAGGACCTTGTCCTTCTCATCCAGGCCGGCAATGCGGGTTCCGATTACGCTGTACTTGTTTTTCATCGGTACTCTCCTTTGGCAACCGCCTCTATGGCGTCCACGATCTTCTGATAACCCGTGCAGCGGCAGAGATTCCCCGAGATGGCCTCCCTGATCTCCTCACGGGTGGGCTTGGGGTTCGAATCCAGGAGCGCCTTGGCGCTCATCAGCATGCCCGGGGTACAGAAGCCGCACTGCAGCGCCTCGTAGTCCACGAAGGCCTGCTGCAGGGGGTGCATCTTGTCCCAGCTGCCCAGGGATTTCACCGTATAGACCCTGCTGCCGTCGGCTTGAAGGGCCAGGGTGATGCAGGAGAGGATGGCCCGGCCGTCCTTGATCACGGTACAGGCTCCGCAGTCGCCCTTGTCGCATCCTCGCTTGACCTCGGTGAAGTTGTTCTCCCGTAAAAAATCGAGCAGGGAGGTTTCCGCCTTGATCTTACCGCGGATCTCCCGGTCGTTGACCGTAATGCAGATATCGTACAACCCGTTGTCGTTGCGCTCGCTCATCTCACTCCTCCATTCCCAGGGCCTGGCGAACCGCCTTGGCCAACAGGCCGGCAGAGACCTGCTTCCGATATTCGGCGCTGCCCCGAACGTCGGTGATCGGACGCACCTCCTCCATCACGGTCTCGGAAAGCTCCGTTATCTTGTCCCAATCCAGGCTCTGTCCCTTGAAGGGGCTTTCAGTCTTGCGGGCTCGAATGGGGGTGGGAGCAACACCGCCCAGAGCGATGCGGATATCCCGGACTTTGTTCTTGTCCGCCACCAACCAGACGGCTACCGAGGCCACTGAGCAGGAGGTGCCCCGCCGCAGTCCCAGCTTGATGTGCCCGCCCCTGCCCTTCTCCGGAAGGGGGAAGCGCACCTTGAGAATGACTTCATCGTCTTTGAGCACGTTTTTCCCCGGAGCGGTGAAAAACTCCTCCAGGGGGATCACCCGCTGTTCCCTGGCGCTGGCTGCGACCACTTCAGCCTCCAGAACCAGCAGCGGTGGAATCGTGTCGCCGATGGGGGAGGAATCGGCGATATTCCCGGCCAGGGTGGCCATGTTTCGCACCAGGGGATTGGCGAACTTCTGCAGGACCTCCCGCAGGAAGGGCATCTTCTTCCTGATCAGGTCTGAGTTCATGATATCGGCGATCAGCTCCCCGGCTCCGATCTCCAGCAGTCCATCCCGGATCTCGATCCCCTTGATCGCCTCCAGAGATTTCACATCCACCAGGGCCCCCCCGGCAATCGATCCTTCGTTGATGTAGACCAGGACATTGGACCCTCCATCCAGAATCCTCGCCTTGCCGCCCTCTCTGGCTTTGAAGTCGAGAAGCTCCGCCAACGCGGTGGGTCGGAAAAAGGTAAACTTACCCACGTCTGTCCTCCTGACAAATATTCTTCGTAATCTAGCTGTGGTGTTTGAACCTGAAAAGTGTTTCATACTACCGTTCCGCGGAGTTTATGTCAAACATGATGTTCTCATTATATGGAATTTGATTCTTGATTATGATATTGACAGCTTCGTCTTCCCCGGGCAGAATGAAAGGCGTAACCCATCCCCTGGAGGATCCACACCCATGAGTGATCAAAAATACAGATTTCTGGGAAAGGACTTTCCCCGCAAGGAGGGCCGCGCCCGGGTCACAGGCCGGGAGATCTACCCTTCAGACGTGGTGCTGCCGGGCATGCTGTACGGCAAGATCCTGAGAAGCCCCCATCCCCACGCCCGCATCAAGAGTATCGATTTCTCTGATGCCGAAAAGTTGGGCGCCGCCGTTCTGGGGCCCGATGACACCCCGAAGCAACCGTTCAACGTGCGCCAAGTCTCGGTGCCCCGGTCGACCTACAAGGACTGGCGGATCTTGAGCGATCACGTACGCCAGGTGGGCGACCCCTTCGCCGCGGTGGCAGCAGTTACCGAGGAGCTGGCCGAGAAAGCCGCCGAAGCGGTCCGGGTACAGTGGGAGATTCTGCCCGCCTACTTCGGCATAGAACAGGCAATGGCCGCGGAGGACAACCTGATCCACGACAAGGTCTACCTCCAGGACAGGGAGATCACGATCCAGAACAACATCGCCTGCACCCGGGAGGTGACCGAGGGGGATGTGGAAAAAGGTTTCGCCGAGGCGGATGTGATCGTGGAGAACGAGTTCATCACCCCTCGGGTCTACCACTGCCAGATGGAACCCCGCGGCTGCACCTGCCGTCCCGAACCCGACGGCGGTATCACGGTCTGGCCCTCCACCCAGGCCCTGCACAATACCCGTATCCTCCTCGGAAAGTTGTTCGATATTTCCCTGAACAAAGTCAATGTGATCCGCCTTACCGGAGGCGGGCACTTCGGCAGCGGTATCCATACCAATCCGGTTATCCTCATCACAGTAGCTCTAGCCCTGAAGGCGGGAAAACCGGTCAAGATCCTGCAGAGCCGGGAGGAGGATCTGTACGACCACTGCCGCTACCCGACCCGCTACACCCTCAAGATCGGGGCCAAGAAGGACGGCACTCTCACCGCCGGAGAGATGAAGGCCTGGGTGGATATCGGCAGCCACCATGTCCAGGCATTGGCCTTCCTGGGCGTGCTGGCCGGCTGGTGGCACTCCCTGTATCGCCTCCCAAACCTGCGCTACCAGGGGGTGGCGGTGTACACCAACAAGGCTCCGACCTGCGCCATGCAGGGCTACGGAGCGCCCCAGGTGACCTTCGGCGTGGAGACCACCATGAGCATGCTGGCGGAGCGGCTCGATCTGGACCCGATCGAGCTGCGTCTAAAGAACTACGTAGGCCTGGGGGAGATCTTCTGGGGCCAGGGGCCAACGGTCCGATCCCTGATCCACTCCGACGGCGTGAGAGAGCTTTTGTACACCGGGGCGGAGAAGATCGGCTGGGATCACCGCCTCGATCCCGCGATGAGGGAAGGACGCCTGCGGCGGGGCATCGGAATGGCCCGGGGGTTCCACACCTCCGGTACGGGAGCCCCGGTACCCGGGGAGGTAAAGGACTTCACCACGGTTCAGGTCAAGGTGAACGAGGACGGCTCCATCGACGTGCTTACCGCCCTGATGGATCACGGCGGCGGAACCCTGGACGCGGCGGCCAAGCTGGTCGCCGAGGAGTTCGGCGTACCCTTCGACAAGGTGGGCATCTCCCCGGCGGATACCCGTTCTACCGGCTACGACGTCTGTACCCACGCGACGCGGGGCGTGTACTGCGGTGCCGGGGCCGTGCTGGATGTAGCCCGGGATACGAAACGAATACTCCTGGAGTACGCCTCCCGGATCCTCAACGCACCGGTGGACTCCCTGAAAACCCGTCTCGACGAAACAAAAAACGAGGGGCTCATATACGTTGAGGGAATGCCGGAGAAGAACATCACCATCCGCGAGGTGGCCGAAACGGCCATGAACAATGACTGGGGCACGGCCATCTCGGCGCGGAGCGTGCGTAAGGTCAACTGCCCCCCCGCCTACACGACATTCTTCGTCGAGGTGGAGGTGAACATGGACACCGGCATGGTGCGGATCCTGCGGGTGGTTGCCGGAAGCGATGCCGGAACCGTGATCAATCCGGCCCTGGCCAAAGGCCAGCTTCAGGGCGGATTCTATCGGGGGGCCGGCATGGCTCTTTTGGAGGATACCGACTACGATCCGAAAACGGGGCTGCTGACCAACCGGGGACTGCTGACCGACTACAAGATGCTCGGAGCCGTGGATCTTCCCGATCCCGAAGCCTTCGAAATATTCTTCGCCCATACCTACGAGCCCACCGGCCCGATGGGAGCCAAGGGCATCGGGGAGGCGGCTCTGAATCCCGTTCCGGCAGCCGTGGCCGCGGCCATACACAACGCTACGGGCATCTGGTTCACCAAGCTGCCGATTACCCCTGAAGATATCCTCCGGGCTCTCGGCGGGCGGCAGGGGGAGAGCTCTCAAAGCGAACCGGGTAGCGCCGAATCGGGCGAAGAACCTCGGCCGGCTGTGACGCAGCGGGGATAAGGGAGAAGTAAAATGTCGAGTACCCGAGTCATCAGTTTGGATTTCGAATGCAGCACTCCCCGCAGCCTCGATGAGGCCCTGGAGGCCCTAAACGAAGAGGGAGCCCAGGTCCTGGCCGGGGGCACGGATCTGATCAACAACATCAAGACCAACGCGGTGGAACCCCGCCGTTTGGTGTACATCCTGGGAATTGCCGATTTGGATTATGTTACGGTCCAGGGCAACTCCCTCTCCATCGGGGCGGGAGCGCGCCTGGGCGATATCGAACACCACCGCCAGGTTGTCTCCCGATTTCCCGCCCTCTGCGAGGCGATCGATGTGATCGGGGGAACCCAAATCCGGAATATGGCCACCCTGGCGGGAAACATCTGCAACGCCTCGCCGGGAGCCGATACCCCGCCGATTCTGCTCGTCCTGGACGCGGAAGTGGAGATCTGCGGGGCCAACGACGCCTCGCCCGCGCAGCGCAATCGGTTGCCTCTGGGCGGTTTTTTCAGCGGCCCCAAAAAAACCGTGCTGAAACAGGGACAGATGGTGGCGAGCATGACCCTGCCCCTGCCCCCGGAACACTCGGGGGCTGCTTTTCGCAGATTGGCCAGGGTCAGCCTGGACATCGCCAAGATCAACTGTGCCGCCTACATCGAGCGGGAGGGCGATCGTATCCGGCTGGCCCGGATCGCCCTGGGCTCAGTGGCCCCGACCCCGGTCAGGGCGCCGACCATCGAGAGCGCTCTGGAGGGTCAGAAGTGCAGTGAACGGCTGCTTCGCCAGGCCTCCGAGCTGGTGGCCGAGGATATCGCGCCGATCGACGATGTCCGCTCGACCGCCGCATACCGCAGACAGATTGCCTCCCTGCTTGTTCGGGAAGCACTGCAGGAAGCATGGAAAAGATCGAGAGGCAAAAAATGAAGATCGCGATTACGCTCAAGGTGAACGGCAAGGACTACCCCCTGGAGGTGAAGCCCAACGAGATCCTGCTCAACGTGCTGCGGGATCGATTGGGGTTGATGGGCACCAAGTACGGCTGCGGCATCGGGGAGTGCGGCGCCTGCACGGTTCTGCTCGAAGGACGGGCGATTCTATCCTGCCAGACCCTGGCCTTCACGGCCGACGGAAAGCGGATCACGACCATCGAAGGGCTCGAGAAAAACGGATCCCTCGATCCCCTGCAGCAGGCCTTCATCGACGAGGGGGCCGTGCAATGCGGCTACTGCACCCCCGGCATGATACTGAGCGCCAAGGCCCTGCTGGACGTCAAACCCGATCCCACCAATGAGGAAATCAAGCAGGCCATCCGCGGTAATCTCTGCCGCTGCACTGGCTACACGAACATCGTTCGTGCTATAAGAACGGCTAGTGTGGCAATCAAGGATCAAGGAAGGAAAACTAAATGAGCTTTGAAGGACGCGACATTCTCAGCACCGAGGATCTTTCGAAGAGCGATCTCCTGGAGATCATGAAGGTAACCGCCAAGATGGAGCAGCTGGTACGGAAGGAGCACGTATCCGACCTGCTCGCCGACAAAGTGGTGGCGGTGATTTTCCTGGAGCCCTCCACCCGCACCCGCCTCTCCTTCGAGACCGCAGTGCGTCGTTTGGGGGCACGATCGATCACCGTGGCCGACGCCAAGAGTTCCTCCGCCGCCAAGGGAGAGAGCCTGGCCGACATGGCCCGCACTGTAGAGGGGTACGTGGACTGCATCGTGGTGCGCCAGCCCCAGACCGGCGGGGCCAAGATCATAGCCGATGCAGTGGAGATCCCGGTCTTGAACGGCGGCGATGGATCCGGTCAGCACCCCACCCAGGCCCTGCTGGATCTGTACACCATCCAGAAGGAGAAGGGCACCCTGGAGAATCTCACGGTCGGCATGGTCGGAGATCTCAAATACGGCCGGACCGTGCACTCCCTTTCCTACGCCCTGGCCCCCTTCAATCCTTCATACATATACTGCTCTCCGAAAGATCTGGCCATGCCGGGTGACCTCACCGCGGACGTGAAGAAGATGGGGATCCCGGTCAAGGAAACCGGGGACATCAGGGAAGCCCTGCAGTCGGACATCCTCTACATGACCCGCATCCAGCGGGAGCGTTTCGACGACCCGGCCGAATACGAGCGCCTGAAGGGCAGCTACGTGCTGAACCGGGACCTGGTTCAGAAGGGCAAGAAGGGCATCGTGATCATGCACCCCCTGCCCAGGGTTGACGAGATCACCACCGACGTGGATGATCTACCCAACGCAGCCTACTTCCGCCAGGCCCACAACGGGATGTACCTGCGCATGGCCCTGCTGGCCATGGTGCTGGGAAGGGCATAGGGTCCGCCGCCATTGCGGTCCGGTGCAGGGTCCAACCCCTGTGGAAAACGGCGGCAGACCGCGGTGCCAAATCTTCAAAACCCCTCAGGAGGAAACAACCGATGGCAAGAAGCAGAGCATCCATGGACCTGGTAACGATCCTGCAGATCGTAGTGGCGGCTTTTCTCATCACCCTGGGACTGATCGCCGTCATCCACTACGACACGGATCTAGCCCGATTGGGCCGGGGGATGAACAAACTATTCGGCCGGGCCTACGATCCCCTGAACCTGGTCGTGGCCATCGTCGAAATCGTGGCCGGGGTGATCGTTTTTGCCGGGGTTTTTTTCGCCGTTCAGAGCCGGTTGCTGTACGGGGCAACGCTGGTGATCTCCATCCTGTGGATCATCCAGATCATCTTGAGCTTCTTTGCCAGCAACTTCGCCGAACCGGATCTGGTGGTCTGGATCAACAGGCTGGCCGCGGATCTGATCGTGCTGCTCTCTCTCTGGCTGATCAACCGGAAGTACGCCTAGCCGGCAGGCCTGAACACCGATATTTCTTCAGTATTCCAGCGGCATCTTTTAATCAACAGAGCTCACCGTTTGGTAACATATTGTCCGGATGATATTCGCCTTTTTCCTCCATTTGATAACGAATACAATTCTTGTTGCTGACCAAGCAGTAGTTTTCTATCCAGTATCTCTCCAATTTACCTTGCTCGGTAAATTTTTTTATTGGACAACAGTAGTACCATTTACAGGGCGAAATTTCCCCCTTTCCCACTATAGCTTCCCAGCCTTTGATTCAAAAATGATCAAGACCAACTCTTCCCCTTGCCATCTGTTTGTTGATCACTTTGTCCGGATGTGTTTCCGCCGGCGCAGCCACCGAAGCTCCCGATACGGTGTGGTTCTACCGGCTCTTCAACGCCGATTACCTATTATCGAACCGGATGATATTTCCGGAAGCACGTCTTTGCACTGCCCATATAGAAATATCTTTGACCGCGTTTGCAGACAGCCCCGGCAGTCACTCACCGGGATGATCAAGGTGGCCTTGAAACCAAAAACCTATGCATACGGTAGGGCACCCACGCGCTCCGGTGGTATGGAGGGCATGAACGCCCTCAGGATCTAGCTTTCCTCTTTCTTATCCGCCGGTTCTCTTTTCTTCTTGTCTTCCTCGTCGACCTGTCCCTCTTTGATTCCCTGCTCGAACTCTTTCTTCGCCCTGCCCAGTGAGCGGGCGAATTTGGGAATCGCCGTGGCGCCGAAAAGAACCAGGACCACACCGACGATGATGACGATCTCCGTTGTTCCGATCATAGTTACCTCTCTCTACATACAAATATACACTATAAGCGGCTGCAGGGAACTAGGGTTGCTCTTCTTCCGCCCCGCTCTGCGTTTCTTCCTCGGGAGTCTGATTCTTATGATCCTCCTCTTCGATCTCTCTTTCTATTCTCCTCATGTACTGCACGGAGCTGTCCCGGATGTCCCGCAGCTGCCGCACTAGGCGGCCCAAACGGCGGAAGACCTTGGGAAGATCCTTCGGATTTATGAAGATGATGGCTACCAGGAAAATAACCAGGATTTCGACAAAACCAAGACCAAACACCGACTCTTCTCCCCTCCCGCCCTACGGCTGTCCCTTCCCGAAGTGGAAGATCCTGGCGATCAGAATGGTGAGGAAGAACAGCCCGACCAGGGGCAGGGCTATGCTGATCTGGGACACGAAATCCGGCGGCGTGACGATCGCCGCCAGTACAAAGATGCCGACCACGATGAAGCGGCTCGCCTTCAGCAGCGCCTTGCGGCTCAAGACGTTCATGATCATCAGGATCTCCAGGATGATCGGCAGCTGGAATACAACGACCGTGATCATGAGAAACTGGAAGATCACGAAGATGTTTTTCCCGTAGTTGAGCAGCAATCCCACGTCCTCGGGGATGAACCCGGAGCTGCTGAGGAATCCTATCGAAATAGGGATGACGTTGAAATAGCCGTAGTAGAAACTGAACACGATCAGGCAGAAGCTGACGATCAGAGAGATGAGAATGATCTTTTTTTCTTTCGCCGTAAGGCCCGGAAGTACGAACCTGATGATGTTGAACACGTGAACAGGAAGGGAGAACACGATCCCGGCCAGAATCGCCACTTTCAGGCGTACCAGGAATCCCTCGAAAATCGTGTTGATGAACAGGATCTCGTCTCGGACCGACAGGGCTTCGATCTCCCGGAAGGGTTGGAACAAAAAGGCCACTATATAGTCGAAGAAGATGTAGGAGACGATGGCCGCGCAGAGGATCGCGATCATCGAGACGATGATCCGTCTGCGCAACTCCCTGAGATGATCGATAAAGGACATCTCCCCCTGGGGGTTTGCTTGTATTTTCGTATTTTTCTTGTCAGATTTCACTCTGTAATTGCAGTTCCAGCCTCACCGGCCCAATGAACCCAGCCGATGTTCTTATCACGAGCGGAGTGAACCAGTCTCTCATCCGCTGTCCAAAGCTCGGAATCGGCATACTCCGCAACAGCCAGGTAGAATCCGTCGTAGGCCTTGGATTGTTCGAGCCGTTCTGCCCAACGGAACGCTGCCCTGCAATGCTCACCGGTCTCCTGGATGATATCGACATCCAGATCCAACAGATCGGACAGAGCCGTTGATCCTTCCTCTACCGATAGTATTCCGCCGTGAACGAGTTTTCGGATGGCTGATGTGCTCTCAGCGAGAAAGAGGCTCGGCGAGAGCAGCCGAACTCCCCTCCGGCGCCACCCACCGATCAACTTCAGCGTATCGAAGGGGGCCGCAGCAGGGACAACGGCCCAAACCGCGATGCTGGCATCAATCACCAGACTGGCGACCTGCTCCGACGATGCTTCCATTCCGTTCGGCTCTGTTTTCTTCGATAATTCTCGCGATATCCACGGCAAGGCGCCGACTATCCCGTTTGTCCAACACCGCCCTCTTGTGATCCCGTATTCGGTCGATCACTGCAAGATGGTGACGAAGTTGACTGTCCTGTTCCTCTTTCAGCCTGACCAGCCGATCGTTGATCATTTCACGCACTACGGAGGAGATACTCCGTCCCTGACGTTTGGCAAGTTCGCGTAGGGCTTGATGCTGCTGCGGGTCAAGCAGTATCTGGGCTCTGTACATTATCTGATGCAACCTCTTCCACGGTAAATATACACATACACATACACATGTGTCAATTACTATCTCGGTGTACTCAGGGTGCTGTTTCCCTTACAGCTCTCTGTAGGATGGATTCGACCTGCGCCTCTACCTCCGCGGGCAGCTGCTCCGGCTGATGGTTCTCGAGGATCCAGCGGACCTTTTCCCGCAGCACCTCCCGCAGGGGTTTGGCCCCCCTTCCGGCCCATACCGAATATTCCTCCCGGTTGATCACCTTCGGATACCAGACGTCCCTGAAGTGCCGGAGGGTGTGATCCTCCATCAGGAAGTGCCCGCCTGGACCCACCGTTTCGATCACTTCCAGGGCGAGCTGCTCGTCCCTCAAATCGATTCCCGCCATGATTCGTTTGAGATGGCCGATGATCTCGTCCCCCAGAACGATCAGCTCCCAGCTGCCCGTCATTCCCGTGTCCATGTAGCCCACGTCGTGGATGAGCGTGCTGCCGGCAAGGGTGGATTGAAACAAGGAGAGAGCTGCTTCGGCCCCCGCCTGTTCGTCGAGCAGCTTGGAATCGGTCAGCCCTCCATAGCTGTAGTTCGGCAATCCGTAAAACTCGCCCATGGCTCTTCCTGCCATCTCCCCGAGGAAGCTCTCAGGAGCGTTGTAGGGAGTGCTGCCGGCTCTCATGTCCATGGGGCCGCCGCCGGCATTAAATATCACCGGAGATCCCGGTCTTCGCAGCTGACTGATGACCAACCCGCTCAAGAACTCGGCATTGGACAGAGCCACTGCGCCCGCCAGGGTTGCCGGACCGGTAGCTCCCATCAAGGGATAGCTGGCGTAGCAGACAGGAATGCCCATGTCCGCACAGTACAGGACCGCCCGCAGGGGCTCGACATCGTGGGTCAACGGCGAGATCGGCTGGCGGAACAGGATAAACAGCGGATTGTCTCGTAAGCCCTGTTCGCCTCCCCGAACCGCGGCCGCCATATCGCAGATGTCGGCCAGGCCTTGGAGGGACCAGCAGGAACACATCAACGGTTTGGTGGTGTTTCGCAGCATGGCCGCGAAATCGTAGCGGTCGGTTACTTTGGGATCGATGCCCCGGGAAGCGGGATCCACCCCGGCGGTCATTCCCATGGGCATGACAAAATCAATGTTGGAAAGATAGTCGCAGATGCGGGCGGCCTTTTCGATATCCTCGTAGTCGGTCGGCCTCCGCTGCCCCGTGTCGATATCGTAGACGTACTGGATCGTGGGACCCGTGCCGTAGTAACTGTTGCCCGCTTTCAAGACCATGGCCGAATCACCGCGACGATTCCCGATGGATATGCTTCGGGGAGCCGCTTTCAAGGCTTCTTCAACCAGCCCCCGCGGGATGCATACGGTTGAAGCATTTCGCGCTTCGGCTCCCGCCTTCACCAGCAGGTCCACGGCTTCCGGGAGGTGGATCCTCACGCCGGCTGTTTCGAGCAACCTCAAAGATGCAAGATGAATACGTTCAGACTGTTCTGAAGACAGGAACTGAAGTCTTGGTCGACCGAAAAGATCCGAAGTGCTCATCCGGGATGTTCTCCTGATATCAGAGTTCCGACTGGAGTCCGGCAAGATCTTGAGCTGACAAATGGCAGAAGATCAAGTGGCCCGCGTGAAGCTCCCGCATCGGCGGCGGCTGGGTCTCGCAGACCTTCCCCCCGTCGGGCAGGGCGCCTCTACGCGGGCAGCGGGTGTGGAAACGGCAGCCGGTGGGCGGATTGAGGCTGCTGGGCACCTCCCCGCTGAGGCGGATGCGCCTCTCTTGAGCGTCGGGATCGGGGATCGGAACTGCCGAAAGGAGGGCTTCGGTGTAGGGATGATAGGGCAGGTTAAAGATCGATTCCGTTGGCCCGTATTCGGCGATTTGACCGAGGTACATGACGATGATGAAACCCGCAAAAAAGCGCACGACACTCAGGTCATGGGCGATGAACATGATGGTATTCCCGGTTTCCGCCTGGATGTCCTTGAGCAGATTGAGCACCGCCGCCTGGACCGAAACATCCAGAGCGGAGACCGGCTCGTCACAGATCATCAGCTCCGGTCTACTTGCCAGGGCTCGGGCAATTCCCACCCGCTGCTTCTCCCCGCCGCTCAATTGCCGGGGAAAACGGTTGTAATAGTTGGGATTCAACCGCACGGCCTGGAGCAGCCGGTCGACCTCGGATCTGACCCGGTTTCCGGCAACACTCCTGAATCGCTTCAAAGGCCTTGCGATCTGCCTGCCGACCACGAACGAGGGATTCAGGGTCGCATCCGGATTCTGGAATACCATCTGGATATCCTTAACCAGGTCCAGCGCGCGCCCGGCCAGCGGCTCGGAGAGGTCGAATTGCAGGAACTCCGCCCCGCCCCCGGAAATCTTCTCCAGCCCGATGATCCCTTTGGCAAGAGTACTCTTGCCGCAGCCGGATTCTCCCACAACTCCCAACGTTTCCCCCCGCATAATCTGAAGGGTGATGTCATCCACCGCCTTGATGAACTCTCTCTTGCCCAGCCCGATCAGGCTGAGGACGGACCTCGATTCCTGCTCGTAGTAGATCCGCAGGTGTTCCGCCTTCAGGATCGGCTCGTTTCCCGCAGTTCCCGCTTCGGCACGAACCGCCTCTTCGGCGCTCTGTTGAACCAGGGGCTGTACCTTCGTTTCACGTCCATACCAGCAGCGCACGTCGTGCCCGCTCGAAAACTCTTCGATTTCCGGATGTCCGGCGTAGCAGCGATCCTGAGCGTACTGGCAACGGGGTGTAAAAATGCAGGTGTCCTCCGGCCGCTCGGACAGCGAGGGTACGCGGCCCTTTATGTTGTACAGCCGGGACATCCGGCTGCTGGTCTCCAGCCGGGGAACACAGTGCAACAAACCCCGGGTATATGGATGAACCGGATTCGCGAAGATCTCCCGAACGGAACCTCTCTCCACGAACTCTCCGGCGTACATGACGTTCAGATGATCGCTCACCCGGGCGATGACTCCGAGGTTATGGGTGATGTAGATGATCCCTGTGTTGAACTCCTGCTTCAGCTCATCCACCAGATCAAGCACCACCGCTTCGACCGTCACATCTAGAGCCGTAGTTGGCTCATCCATGATCAGCAGGGCCGGGCGGTTGAGCATGGCCATGGCGATCACCACCCGTTGCTGCTGGCCGCCGGAGAGCTGGTGGGGATAGCGGTTCATCACGATATCGGGATCGGGCATGTACACTTGTTCGAGCATCTCGATGGATTGCTCCCAGGCGGAATCCTTGGAGATGCGCTGATGAACGATGAGCACCTCGATCAGCTGATCGCCGATGCGAAGAACCGGATTGAGGGCCTGCATGGGATCCTGGTACACCATGGAAATCCGGTTACCCCGAATCTCCCGCAGCTCCCGAAGCGGGCAGCCCACCAGCTCCCGTCCCTGGAACTCGATACTGCCGTCGGTAATGCGGCCGTTGGTTCCCAGGAAATTGACGACACCGAAGGCGATCGTGCTCTTCCCGCAGCCGGATTCGCCCACGATACCGACGGTTTCGCCCTGACGGACCCGAAACGAGACGTTGCTCACTGCCCGAATCTCTCCGACCGGTGTGTCGTAGGCGATATGTAGCCCCTCGACGTTCAGTACAAGAGAATCAGTTGACGGTGACAACCGTGTGCTCATAAACTCTCTATCTCCGCGAAGCTTTAACGGTAACGCATCGTCTCTTCCCGCAGCCCGTCGGCGAACAGGTTCAGCCCTACCACCAGCGTGCCTATGGCGATGGAGGGCCAGAGCGCCGCCCAGGGGCTGATGAAGATGAACTCCCTGCCCTTGGCGATCATGCTGCCCCAGTCGGGGGAGGGAGGGGGCAGACCCAGCCCCAGAAAGCCCAGGGTACCCATGGCGAAGATGGCATAGCCGACGCGCAGCATGGCATCAACGATCACCGGCCCCACGGCGTTCGGCAGGATCTCCACCACCATGATGTAGAGGCCGCTCTCCCCACGGGTTTCGGCGGCCCGCACATACTCCCGGGTCCGGATGTCCAGGGTCAGGCTGCGAACCAGGCGAGCCATACCGGGTACTCCCACCACCGCAATGGCGATGACCACGTTCACAGCCGAGGCGCCGATAGAGGAGAGGATCAGGAGGTAGAGGAGGATCAGGGGGATGGATATCATGGCGTCCAGGATCCGCATGATGATCTCATCGAGCCAGCCGCCCCTGTAGCCGCCGAGCAAACCCAGCAAGGTGCCGATCACCACGGCGGCCAATACGCCCCAGATGACCGTGCCTCCGGGGAGAGAAAAGCTCTCCGAGATCGGCAGGGCAACCAGCACGACCCGGGCGCCGTAGATCAACCTGGCCCACAGGTCCCTGCCCAGGTCATCGGTGCCCAGAGGATGTTTCCTGGTGGGCCCTTCGTTCACGAACTGCCAGTCCTGCTCGGTTGGGGTGTAGGGGGTGAGCAGCGGCGCGAACAGAGCAACGATCACCCAGAAAAGGACGATGAATATGCCGACCATGGCCGTCCGGGATGCGAATACCGGATGGATCGACGCCAGCCCTCGAAGTTTCCGGCGCTTTTGATGCTGCCTGAGCCGCTGTTCCTGCTGCTTCAGCCGCTGTTGCCCCTGCCGCGGCAGCAGTCGTCCGGTAACCTTCGGCTCGGCCCGCAGTCGCGGCTCAGGCATAGCGGATCCGGGGGTTCAGAAAGGTATAGACGATATCCGCGATCAACTGGGTTCCCACGGCGACCACCACCAGGAGCATGACGCTGGCCTCGATGGCGTTCACATCCTTGTACAGCGCCGATTCCAGAATGTACTTGCCCAGTCCGGGATAACCGAATACCGCTTCCACGATCACGATTCCCCCCAGCAGCCAGCTGATGTGAAGCATAATCACCGTGATCGGTGCCATGAGGGCATTGCGGACCGCGTGCTTGAGCACGATACGCCGATAGGGAAGTCCTTTCAGCAGGGCCGTTCGGATGTAGGGGGAACGCATGGTCTCCACCATGCTGGCCCGGGTGATCCGCATGATGTAACCCAGCTCCGCGAGGGTCAGGGTCAACAGAGGCAGAACCAGCATCTTCGGCCGCGTCCAGGGAGCCTGATCGCTGAAGATCGAGGCACCGGGAAGCCATTTCAACCAGATGGAGAAGATGAGAATGAGAAAAATGCCGGTCACGAACATGGGAATCACCGTAAACATCATCCCGGTGACCGAGAGCAGCCGATCCTGGAAGGAACCCTCCTTGAGTCCGGCGATGATTCCCAGCAGCAGGGAGATCGGCATGACCACGACGAAGGCCAGAAACGCCAGGACCAGGGAATTGCGCAGGCGCGAAAACAGGCTGGCCGATACCGGACGACCGGTTCGCAGGGATATGCCCGGATCCCCCCTGATGAATCCCCGCTGCAGGGGTATGAACTCCGTCGGTGCACCGGTGCTTTCGAACCAGCCGGTTCCGTAGATGAAGGTCCAGCTCGTTTCTCCCGAGCCTTTTTCCCACTTGACCGCGGTGTTGCTGTTGTTGACGCCCCAGAAGCTCTGCAGCCCCCCTTCATCGAACCGCCATCGCCGGTTGTCCGTGAACTCTCGGGTCGAACCGTCGGGATTCCGTACTTCGGCAATCAGGTCTTCCCCCCGCAGCTTCCAGCGGATCAGCTCTCCGTCCTCACTTTCCGCCCACCACTCCCGGTACCCCTCGTTTCCGACCACGGTTTTCAAGGGCAGCCCGATCTTGCTGCGGGCATGCCAGTCACTGCCGATGAACCAGTAGATGTAACGCAAATAGGCGGGTTTGTCCAAACCCACCTGGGCCATGAAAGAGGCTTCCTGCTCCGGCGTGACGAACGTTCCCAGAATGGTCCGGGCTACGTTTCCCGGGGCCGACTCGGTGAGCAGGAAAACCGCGACGGAAACGAAGAGCATGGTGATCAGGAGGAGAAGAAAGCGACGGATGATGAACTTAGCCATTGTTCAAGACCGGTTTGAAAACGTGAAAACAGTAGAGGGCACCCTGGTTCCCCACCAAAGCACTCCCTTGAGTCATCTGTCTGTGCGACTGTCTACGGGTCTGTTTCCTGGAAGCACTCGCAGCTTACGCCTCCAGCCAGCTGCCGTCGAAGTACCAGACATCGATCGGTGAGGACGGAACATCCCGGAATTTCCTGTTGTGGAGGGACCAGAAATTCTGCCAATAGGCGATGCCGATCGACCCCCGCTCCATCTGAATCGTCTCCAGCTTGCACATGATCTTCCGGCGCTCGTTCACGTCGTAGGTCCCGCTGGCCTGCTTGTACAGATCGTTGAACTCCGGATCCACCCAGCGGGTTTCGTTCCAGGCCACCGGCTTGCCCTCGGAATCGCTGACGTACGCCAGACCCAATACCATGGTGCCCAGCGGGCGGTGAGCCCACTGGGTGATGCCCAGATCGACCTCGGTCCACTGCTCCCAGTATTTGCTCGCCGGCATGGTGTCAATCGTGAGCCTGAAACCGGCAGCGGCGCAGTCTTCTTTGAGCACCTCGGCGGTCCGCACCGCATCGGACTGGTCGGCGATGACCGCGATCTTGATGTCCAAGCCGGTCGAATATCCGGCCTCCGTCAGGAGCCGCCTGGCCCCTTCCGGATCGTATTTGGGCACCGGCATTTCGCAGAAATCAGGATGAGCCGGGGATACATGGGTATCGTGACCCAACACGCCTTCCCCGAAGTGGGCCAGCTTCAGGATTTTCTCCCGGTTCTGACACTTCTTCAGGGCCGATCGCACCCGGTTGTCGTTGAAGGGCTCGATGTCCGAACGCATGCGTATGACTTTGACTCGGGCCGTGGGAAATCCTACCACCTCTATATTGGGATCTCCCTTCACGGCCTGGAAGATCGTTGCGGCGGGTGCCCCGTCGCTCATGTTCATGATGTGAATGTCTCCGGATTTCAATGCGGCGATCTGCGCCGGATACTCGGTTCCCATATCGATTAACTCGATGCCATCCACGTAGGGAAGCGGCTTGCCGTCGGCTCCCTTGATCCAGAAATCCTCACGCCTCCTCATCCGGGCAACCTCGCCCTCCCGGTAGAGCTCGAGGGTGAAGGGACCGGTTCCGTGGGGTGCCTTGAGGAAGTCCCCTTCGAAGGTCCGATGGTTCAAGACGAGGGCGGGAAACTGGAACAGGTGCTCCGGAACGGCGATCTCCGGGCGGGTCAGGTGGAGCCTGACCTGGTACTTGGAAACCTTCTCGATTCCTGTGGGCTCCAGATAACTTCCCACCAATCCCAGCATCGCAGAGCCGACATCCTTGTTCAGCCATTCGTTGTAGGTAAAAATCACATCGTCGGCTGTAAACTCATCCCCGTTGTTGAAGCTGACCCCCTCTTTGAGATTCAGATTCCAGATCCTCAAATCGTCGCTCACTTGCCAATTCTTGAGCAGATACGGGTGCGTGACGTTCTTCACGTCGGTGTAGGTCAGATAGGAAGCGATCTGCATATAGAACAGATCGTGGGCGTTCCAGGACAGCTGGGCCGGGTGCCCGACCTTCAATACGGCACAGGCTGCTTTTACCATTCCGCCCCTCCGGATTCCGGCTGCCGACGGGCTCACCGAAGGTTGCTGTTGTCCGCCGGCATATACCATCCTGCCGGCGGCCACGGCGGACATGCCGAGCAAAGCGGAGTATCTGATGAACTCCCGACGGCTGATTTTTCCCTTCTGGTATTCACTCTTCAGCTCGTGAACACCCGGGTGAACGCGTTCGCTTTCGTTCATCCTATAACCTCCTATTTTATTACGATTTCTGTATGAAATTGCATTATAACCGCGCGCGGTGTCAGGTGTCAATTTTATTGTTTACCAAATTGCTAACCCAATTTCTCATTATTTGATATATTGTTCTGAAGCTTTCATGAAGATACTTGCCGTATCCGATTTTATCGAGCCTCTTTCCAGCGATCTGTTAAAGGGCAGCATCTTTTCGGAGGTTCGGTTTATCGTTTCCTGCGGAGACCTTCCCCCTGATTACCTCTCGGCTCTCAGCAAGGCCTTCGGCGCTCCTCTGTACTACATCAGGGGCAACCATGATATTCGCTACGAAGCGAGCCCTCCGAAGAATTGTTTCAACATCCACGCCCAGGTGGTGTCCGTTGGGGAACGCACGATCCTCGGCCTGGAGGGTTCCCACTGGTACAATGGCAGACCTCTGCAGTACACGGAGGCACAGATGCGGCAGACGCTCCGCTTCCTGCGGCCACGGCTGCGCAGATACGGCCGTCTCGACATGATCGTTGCCCACGCTCCTCCCCGGCACATTCACGATTCTGAGGATCCCTGCCATCGGGGATTTCAGGTTTACAGGCGCCTGATCGACCGCTATCAGCCCAAATACTTCCTCCACGGCCACATCCATCGCCGCTTCGACGACCCCGCGCAGCGAATCACCCGGATCGGGCAAACCCGGGTAATCAACTGCTCGGGATACTATCTCTTCGAGTACGACAATGGGTAGCAGCTACGCCCGTAAAAACAGGCATACAACATCAGCAGCCGAGTCGGCGGCGATCAAACGCTTCCGGGATGAACAGCAGAGAGAGGGGGCGTACGAGTACAGGGACCGGGGCCAGCAGACCGTGAAGCTCTCCCAAATCGTGGGGAGCGTGAACCGCTACCTCGATTTCGACAGCCGCTTTCGCCTGAAGAAGGACAGGCCCCACGAGCGTCTGCACACCATCCGTGCCCTCATGGAACGGGGCAAGCCCCTGCCGCCGGTGGATCTGTTCAAGATCAAGGACGGCTACTTCGTTCTGGACGGGAATCACCGCATCAGTGTGGCCAAGGAGCGGGGATTCAAAGAGATCAACGCCCGGGTCATGGAGTTCCTTCCCTCCAGGGGAACGGCGGAGAACATCCTCTACCGGGACAAGACCGAGTTTCAGGATAAGACGGGATTGCGGAAATCCATCGACCTGACCGAGCCGGGCCAGTACCGCAACCTCCTGAGGCAGATCACGCAACACCGGCAGTTTCTGTCGGGGCAGGCCGGATCCGGGGTGCCCTTGAAAGAGGCGGCTGAGGACTGGTATAACACCATCTATCGTCCGCTGGCTGCAATAGTGGAAAAAGCGGGATTGTTGGATTCTTTTCCGGGACGTACCGCCTCGGATCTTTACGCCTATATATCGGTACACCAGTGGGAACGCAGCCATCCCCGATCCTTCGGCTCCCTGATCGACAGGAGCATTACCCGCAGCATGGAGGAGTTTCGTCAAAACATGAAAAACACCAAAGAGAAAGACTACCCGGAGATGCTCCGGGAGATCACCGTGTTCGTGCTGATCAATATCACCGCCAAGAAGGAGTCTCAGATCCTCGACCGGATATTCGTCCTGGACGAGGTGAAGGAGGTGCATTCGGTTCACGGCAGCATCGACGTCATCGCCAAACTCGTCCTCACCCGGGATCTGGTGTCTTCGGACGCGGAGGTGATCAGCCGCTACGTCCAGCAGAATATCCGCCACATTCCCGGCGTGTTGAGCACCCAGACCTTGATTCCCGGCATCTCGAAGATCAAGGAGAGTTGAAATGCCCCCGGTGATCGACAAGGACCTGTGCAATTACTGCGGCATATGCTACAACATCTGCCCTCAGGATGTATTTATCTTCGATAAAAAGCAAAAACAGGTTCCCGCAATCGCCTACCCGCAGGAGTGCTGGTACTGCGGTGCCTGCGTGGTCGACTGTCCCCGCGGGGCTGTTTCCCTCAACCTTCCCCTGCCGCTTCACATCGTGCCCTCCCCGGCTCTGTACGGTCCTCCGGGTCCGGAGGACAGTGAAGCGCTCAAGCGGGCTGCTGATTTTTCCCGCTCTATCGAACGGAACTCCAGCAAAGACGGCACAGGCAGTGGCAACAACTCCGGCCAGGCGGAGGACGGGCTATGAAAAACGTAGAGATTCAAGAGCACAGCTGCGACATCTGCGTGGCGGGCGGAGGGCTGGCCGGATGCATGGCCGCAATCCGGGCCGCGGAGCTGAACGACAACGTAATTTTGGTGGACAAATCCAACCCGGAGCGCTCCGGATGCGCCGGCACCGGGCTGGACCACATTTGGGGCTACTTCCCCCAGGTCCAGGAACAGGAAGGGATGAGCCTGGAGCAGATGGTCGAGGATCATGTCGAGAACGTGGCCCAGGGCCTGGTGAACAGGCGGATGCTGCACTACATCGCCGCCACCAGCTACGACCGGATTCTGGACCTGGAGCGCTTCGGAGCCAGGATCCGTTTCGACGACTCCACCCTGCCGGGCAAGCTGCGTCTTCAGTACCAGATGCACGCCTGCCGCAACACCCTCCATTTCGAGGGCCGGGATATCAAGCGCATCCTGACCAGGGCCGTGCGCAAGGCGGGGGCCCGCATTCTCGACAGGGTGATGGTCACGGAACTGCTCACGGAAAACGGAGAGATCGCCGGAGCCGTGGGCTACGGAACCCGGGACGGGAAGATCCATCGGATCCTGGCCAAGGCGGTGATCATGACCACCGGAAGGGTCAACCGCCTGTACAAGCCCTTCCCCGGCCTTACCTTCGCCATCCGCATGCCTCCGGCCCTGACCGGAGACGGCAAGGCGGCCATGTTCCGGGCCGGGGTCGAGCTGATCAACATGGAGTTCCTCTCCGTTCCCGGCCGCTGGTCCTCGAGGAACCTCATCCGGGGAGGCGGACTGCCCACCGGCTCCTATCAGCCCCCCGGAGTCGGAGTGAATGCCCTGGGCGAGGTGATCCGCCGGCGCAACCACGACGTGGGCAGCAAGACCGTGTACGGCACGGCCAAGACCTTTGCCACGGGCAAGAGCTTCCAGGGCGAGCTGGAGGCGGGGCGGGGACCGATCTACGCCGACATGTCCTGGGGCAGCGAGGAGGACCAGCGCTACATGCTCTGGGCCGTCGAGAACGAGGGCCTGGGGCCGGGCTTCCTCCATATCATGGAACGCTACGCTCTGGATTTCCGCAAGCACAAGATCGAGCTGTGGCCCATCGAACCGGAACACTCCGCAGCCGCAGCGGGCGGGCCGATGGTCGACGAAACATGTGAGACCACCCTGCCTGGTCTGTACGCGGCCGGAGACGAGGCGGGCGGTATTCCCGGGAGCGTGGCCCCCGGAGCCTTCACAATGGGGTATCTGGCTGCGGAGTCGGCGGCCAAAAGGGCTGCCGGAGCCGGGGCGGCGGCCGACGGCAAGGGAGAGGAAGAACTGGTCGCCTTCTGCAATGAAATCCTGAATCGTTCGGGCGGGGATCCCTGGGAGGACGCGCAAGCGACGATCCACAACCACATGAGCGATTACAATATTCATCTCCGTTCGGAGACCATGGCCCGGCGCGGGCTGGAGTGCCTCGAATACCTGGAAAACACCATGCGTTTAACCGCGGCCAACTCCCATGAGCTGACCCACTGTCTGGAGATGCGCAACTTGATCGAATGCGGCAAGATCATCCTCCGCTCCACGATCGAGCGCAGGGAAAGCCGGGGCAAGATCTTTCAGCGCAGGGATTATCCGCAGCAGGACGACGCCAACTGGTTCTGTTTCCTCGGCCAGAAGCTGGAGAACGGTCGGCTGCGGTTTCAGAAGCACAAACCCTGAGAATGCCCATCCACACCGGCGCGATCCAAAACCCCGTTCACCCCGGAAGGAGATCGAGATGAAGAACGATTTTTTTGTCCGTGCGCAGCCGCGGGTGACACTCCTGGAAGAGGCCCAGAAGGAGGAGATCCACCGCTCCAGCCTCCGTCTTCTGCAGCGAAACGGGGTCATCGTGCACGAGGAGCAGGCCCTGGGACTGCTAGAAGAGGCGGGCTGCAGCGTGGAGGATCAGCGGGTGTTCATCCCCGAGCGGGTGGTGCGCCGGGCACTCGGAACCGTACCGCAGAATATCGAAATCTACGATCGAACGGGGACGCCGGCCATGTCCCTGGAAGAGCGGAAGGCCCATTTCGGGACCGGCTCGGACACGCCGAACGTCATCGACTTCCAGACCGGCAAACGGCGTCCCGCCGTGCTGGAGGATGTTAAACGCGCCGCCCGGCTGGCCGACGGGCTGGAAAACGTGGACTTCATCATGAGCCTGGGCTCGGCCGGCGACTGCCCGGTAGAGCGCAGCGATCGCTACCACTTCGCCGCCATGATGGAGAACTCCGGCAAACCGATCATGTTCACCGCCTGGAGCCTGGAAGGCCTGCAGGACATCTATGAGATGGCTGTGATTACGGCGGAAGGCACGGACAAACTGCAGCGCAGACCCTTTCTGATCCACTATGCCATGGCCATCGCCCCGTTCATCCATCCCAAAGATTCCCTCCAGAGGGTGCTGTTCTGCGCCGAGAAACAGATTCCCGTGGAATACCATTCCGTGGATATCGGCGGTTCCACCGCTCCGGCGACCCTGGCTGGGAGCTTCGTCCAGGGAAACGCCCGCATGCTGAGCGGGCTGGTGATCCATCAGCTGAAATCACCGGGGGCGCCCCTGATCGTGGACACGTCGGTGGTGTTCCTGGACATGCAGACTCTTGTCCCCCCCTACATGACGCCCGAGGTTCTGCTGGCCTCGATCATGAACAAGGAGATGGCCCTCTACTATGGGATTCCCACCTTCGCCAAGGCCGGTGCCGGAGACGCCAAGATCCTGGATCAGCAGGCGGGTGTTGAGATCGGGATGACGATTTTCAACGAGTACCTGATCGGCAACAATCTGATCCACGACATGGGCTACCTGGAGATGGGGATGACCGGATCCCTGGAGAGCCTGGTCATCTGTGACGAGGTGGTGAGCTTCGTCAAACGCTTCGGCCGCGGAGTCGATATCAGCCCCGAGCACCTGGCCCTGGAGGTCATCGAAGAGGTCGGCCCGGCGGGCAACTACCTGACCCACGATCACACCCTCAAGCACTTTCGCGAGGAGTTCTGGTTTGCTCGGCTGATGGATCACAACAACCACGACGGTTGGGTCAAAAGGGGAAGCAAGAGCCTGTCCGACCGGGCTCATGAGCGGGCGGCGCGGATCCTGGAGGAACACACGCCGCCTGCCCTGGAGGAAAAGGTTACCGAGGAGATCTACAGAATCGCCAAAGGATAGTTGGAGAGAGCTAAATTGTACTTCGGGATAATGAAACACTTTCTTCGCGGCGTCTCGTCGATAACGCTTCTTCTCCTTGCCCAGGTCGGTCACACGGGCAACCCGACAGTCGAAACCATTCTCTGGGAGGTACAGCAGGCCGAGGCGGCCCGGGAGTCGGCGATCCGGGATATGGTCTACACAGCTGAGGCGCAGGTGATCGAATGGGAAGATGCCTCCCGCGGGGCTGTCAAGAGCGAAACCCTGTCCGTCCGAAGGATCTACGTACGCGAGCCGGATCAGCTGCAAAATGAGTATTTGTCCATGACCATCGACGGGCGAAAGCTCAACCAAAAAGAGATGGAGCGGGAGCTTGCCAGGCAGCAGCGGGGCGGCCGTCGGGAAGGCAACGGGGAGTTTCAAAGTCCCTTCAGCGCCGAAGCAGCGCCCCTCTACGATTTCGAACTGAAGGGGCCGAAGCTGTTCGAGGATCAGGCTGTGTGGGTCATGGGCTTCACGCCGAAACAGGCTGGGGAGAACCTCTTCGCCGGCAGCGCCTACATATCCCAAAAGGACTATCAACCCGTATATGTGGAGATGGCTCCGGCCGCGCTTCCCCGCATTTTGGAGGAGTTCGCCATGAGCATCCGCTTTGCGCAGGTAGACGGCTTCCGGCTACCCTCCGTGTTCAGCATGGATATGCGAGTGCGGGTGAGCTTCCTCGTAACCCTGGCCGACCGAACATTGAGCATCGAGGACCGCTATTCGAATTACCGGCTGAATGTTGGACTGGACGACGACATATTTGACGGGGAATAGTCTCAGGCTTCAGCTGCAGCGGCAAGCCTGCACAAACGGGGGGGCGAAAAAACCGCCGAGGAAGCGATCGCGGGAGAAGCAAGTTCAGAAACCGCAGCGCCTGAGGTGGTCGAAGCCTCCAGGCCGATTGTGGTGGTTCCCGGGGATCCGAACGGCAGTGCCCTTATCTGGAAGGTGGAACAGGCGGAGCTGGAGCCGAAAATCGACGGCGATCCAATGCCCTGGAATATCGATCCTCTCACGGATCGGGAGCTGGAAAATCTGCGCCAGTGGATCCTTCAGGGTGCGAATGATGATGATTTGTATAGTAACACCATCACCCGCATCCTAGGCGACGGGGTATCCCCGGGTTCCAGAGGCGGCAAGTGCGCCTACTGCCACTATCCCGGGACCGGTGTCAGTACTCATCAAGCCCCGACCGGCCGGACGATCAGGTGTTGAGGAAGTCGGCAACCGTCTGTGCCTGGACAGCCGAACCGACAGCGAGCATGCTCTCGTCGAAGTCGAAATAGGGGTTGTGATGGGGCTTGTCGAAGCCCTTTCCCTCATTCCTGGTTCCCAGGTACCAGTAAACACCGGGCACTTTCTGCTGGAAAAAAGCGGCATCATCCCCACCGGGGAAGATCCAGGAAAACTCCTGAACGTTCGTCTCTCCCAGGATCTCCGCTCCCGCGTTTTTCACCAGAGGAACGAGCTCCGGATCGTTGTAGACCGACGGATTCTGGATCTCGACCTTCAGCGTGTAGCTTCCCCCCACTGATTCCACAACGCCCTTCACGATTCTCTCGAAATCTCCAATGGCCGCCTCCCGGTCTTCGGGAGTAGACGTGCGGATACTTCCGGTCAAGGTGACTTCATCCGGGACGATGTTGTCCGCAGTCCCTCCGTGAATCGTACCGAAACCGAAGATCATCGTCTGCCCCGGGGCTACACGCCGGCTCATCATCGACTGGCTGCCGGTAATCAGCATCCCCGCCATCATGATCGGATCGATCACATCGTGGGGAGCTCCAACGTGTCCCCCCCTGCCCTGCAGAGTCAGCTCGAAGCCAGCCGAGGATATCGTCATGTATCCCTGCTTCAGCCACATACTCCCTTCGGGGAAGCGGGACATCAGGTGAACCGTGAAGATGGCCTCAACATCCGGATCGTTTAGGACCCCCTCGGCGATCATCGGCTCCGCGCCGCTGGGAATCGTATCTTCACAGGGTTGAAAGATAAACTTGACGTTGCCACGCAGCGAGTCTTTGTGATGGACCAGCAAACGAGCCGTCTCCATCAGCATGGCGGTATGACCGTCGTGTCCGCAGGCGTGCATGATCCCCGGATTCTTCGACGCGTAGGGCACCGTATTCTTCTCCTCCATGGGCAGGGCATCCATGTCGGCTCGCAGGGCAGCCGTCCTGCCCGGCGTGTCGCAGCGAAGAACACCCACGACCCCGGTTCCGGCGATCCCGGTTTTTACCTCCAGTCCCAGGCTCTTCAGATACCCTGCCACTCTTTCTGCAGTTTGGAACTCCTGAAATCCCAGCTCCGGATTCTGATGAAAGAATCGGCGATTTCGGCTGATTTCTTCGAGATTGGCCTTGGCCTCTTGCAGATAGATGTTGCTCTTCATCCGATCCCTCGTTCTTCCCGGTGGATTTGCACTTCCGTCTTGGCCACTACCGTTATACCGGCTGGATCAGCCAACCGGAGCTAGTCCATCAGTGTACCGCCGTTGATATCGAGGCAGGATCCGGTGATATAGGAGGCCTGATCGGAAGCCAGGAACAGCACGGTGTTGGCCACCTCCTCGGCTCTGCCGAATCGTCCCAACGGATGGTTCTGCTCGAAACCCCTCATCTCCTCGGCGTGATCCTGATAGTACGAATCGAGCATCGGCGAGTAGACCGCCCCCGGCGCCACCGAATTGGCCCGAATACCATGCGGCGCTCCCACCTTGGCCAGGGATTTGGTCAGGCAGATTACCGCCGCCTTCGAGGCCGAGTAGTCCGCTCCGGCCAGCACGCCCCCGACCTTGCCGGAGATCGAGGCGAAGTTGACGAAGCAGCCCGTCTTCTGCTCGATCATCCGCTTCAACGCCTCCTGGCAGACGAAAAACATCCCCTTCACGTTCACCGCGAAGGTGCGCTCCCACTCCTCCTCAGAGATTTCGAGGAATGGCTTGATGTCCAGAACCCCGGCGGCATTGACCACGACATCGACCCGGCCGCAGTTCTTCACGGTGGCGGTCATAATCGCCTCGACTTCCTTCCTGTCCGTGACATCCAGGGCGATCTTCACCGGGTTGGCTTCAAAGTCGACGGTACTATCCAACACCGGAAAATCGACGTCTGTAGTTACGACCTTCGCCCCCTGGCGGAGGAAAAGTCCAGAAGTCCGCGCTCCGATCTCCCCCCCGCCTCCGGTCAGGAACACCACCTTGCCGGTGAAGTCGAGCATTTTCACATTCATTGCCGCCCGCCTTTCTATCGCTGACTCCTTGCCCCGATGACAGCACCCATTAGAGTACACCCGGCCGGGAATGTCAAATCATGAGCAGGGGGGCCCGGCCAGGGCGATTCCAGCTATTGAACTCGAAGTGAAATCGTAGGGTTCAAACCCTGTGGGTTCAAACCCTATGGGTTTGACAGCAACATCGGGATATGATACATATGCTCTGCATGGTGAAGATCAACCAGAATCCACTGTACCTACAGGATTATTTTCTCGCCTGGTATCCCAAATGGTTTCCCTAATCTCCACTCTCCGACTGCAATAGCCGGCAAATCAGCAATACAGGGTCGCTCGCCTGTTGAACATCAGAGGCTTACCATCCTGAATACCCAACGATCCAATCCGGGAAAGCGACGAGATAATGTGCGACATATTGCGAACAGAAGGAGACAATGATAGATGAAACTTTTCGAGCAAATCGTAGAAGCCACGGTGGCCGGAGATCAGGAGCGCTGCGTGGCTTTGGCCCGAGAGGTTCTGGACAGCGGGGCAGATCCGCTCCAGGCCATCGAGCAGGGCTATACCAAGGGAATGACGATCGTCGGGGATAAATTCTCGAGGATGGAGTACTACCTTCCCGAGCTGATCCGTTGCGCCGATGCCATGAACGCGGCCATGGACGTGCTGAAGCCCCATCTGGGGAAGGACCAGGACAGCGGTGTCCAGGGCAGCGTGGTGATCGGCACGATCCAGGGGGATCTCCACGACCTGGGCAAAAACATCGTGAAGACCATGCTGCAGACAGCCGGTCTCACGGTCCACGATCTGGGCTGCGACGTCCAGGTCCGTTCCTTCATCGACAAGGCTGAAGAGCTGGATGCCGATGTCATCGCCGCTTCTGCGATCCTGACCACCACCATGGCCTACATGCCCGACCTGGTGAATCTTCTAACGGACATGAGCCTGCGGGAGCGGTTCAAGGTCATGGTCGGCGGCGCTCCGGTAACCCCGGAGTACGCCAAGGAAGCCGGCGCCGACGGCTACGGGCAGAACGCCGCCGAAGCGGTGGACACGGCCAAGCGCCTGGTGCAGTCAAAGAAGGGGGGAAACTAGAATGATCGGCTTTTGGGACGTATACAAACGCAGTGAAAAGGGACCGTTCATCAAGGAGCAGGAGTTCGACAAACAGCTCGGAATCGCGGCCAACCGGCTGGTCCAGAAGCACGGGATCCGCTTCGACCGGGAACAGGTCATCCCCTCGGATGACGGCCTCGCCGACAAGGTCTACCAGGCCGCCCTGGAGATGTTCCTGGAGCAGGGGATCTACTGCCGCGATACCAGCCGTCTGATCCAGTTCAGCCGGGAAGAGGTCCAGTGGGCGCTCAAGCACGCCCCGACCATAGTAACCTACGGTCAGGGCCCGGACACCCGGGTCATGCAGCACCGCAAGATCGAAGACTCCCTGCCGCCGTTCTGCCTCAACACGCCGGTGGGCTGCACCGTGGCGGAGGAACGCTTCGTGGCCATGGTTCAGAGCTACGCCCAGGAACCGTTGAGTGACACCTTCTCCAGCGCCTTCAGCCAGACCGTGGGGGGACGGCCGATCAAATCCGGCACGCCCCAGGAGGTGGAGGCGGCGATCTGGAACGTGGTCAAGCTGCGAGAGGCGGCCCGGGCTGCAGGACGGCCGCTGATCGGCATCCACAACCTGATCTCCAACGCCGAGAAGACCGACGCTACATTGGCGGCGGTCCAGGAAGAGTTCGGAGCCCATCCGAACGACGGCCTGGCCGTGGCGGCCATCGCCGAGATGAAGGTGGATTACGAGCGCATGAAGAAGGTCGTGTTTCTGGACCACAAGGGCTACAACCGCTACGGATTGTACGGGCCGATCATGGGCGGATACGCCGGAGGGCCGGAAGCCACGGCGATCGTGCACGTGGCGCATCACTTTCTCGGTCTGCTGGCCTTCGGCGCCCAGTGGCACGACGGATTCCCCCTCCACCTCATGCAGGGCTGCAATTCGACCCGGGATCTGCTCTGGCTTATCAGCGTTACCGGCCAGGCCCTGGCCCGAAACACCCACCTTCTGATCGGGGTCAGCCCCTTCACCGCAGCCGGTCCCTGCACCGAAATGGTGGTTCAGGAGATCGCCGCGGTGGTCCTGGCCGCCACGGTGTCCGGACTGCACCTCAACCTGGTGGCGGTGGCTCGGAACAAGCTTCCCGAACGTTCCAGCGGCATGGAAGCCAGGATCGGCGCGGAAACGGGTCATCTGATCGCCGGGCAGGGGATTACCCGCAAGAAAGCCAATGAGATCGTGAAGCGGATACTCAGGTGTTATGAGAGCAACATTCCCGACGCCCCCCGCGGCAAGCGTTTCGACGAGTGCTACGATCTGAAAACGGTTCGGCCTAACCGGGAATACCTGGATGTATACGACCGCTGCAAGGAGCAACTGACGAAATTCGGATTGGAGTATCAAAAATGACCAACGCGAGCGGCGGCCACGTTCCCAACCTGAACTATCTCTCCCCGGCTCAAGCGGAGCGGATACATGCCGCCAGCCTGGATATCCTGGAACGGGTCGGGGCTCTGATCGACGAGGAGCAGTCCGCAACACTCCTGCGCAAGGCGGGGGTTGGCCGGGGCGAATCGGGCACCTTCCACATTCCGCGGAAGCTGGTAGAGTGGGCGCTGTCGGTCGCTCCGAAACGAATCGTGCTGCACGACCGAAATGGCGAGCCGGCGCTGTTCCTGGAGCCCGGGCGGGTGTACTACGGGCCGGGTTCGGACTGCCTGTTCATCCTGGATCACCGTACGGGCAAACGGCGGCAGGCGAGCCTGGAGGATGTCAATGAGGCGATCCGACTGGCCGACGCCCTGCCCAACATCGACTTCCTCATGTCCGCGCTTCTGCCCTCCGATGTGCCCCCGGAGGCGGCCAATCGGCTGCAGATGCGCTCCATGATCGAGAACAGCGGCAAACCGATCATGTTCGTGACCAACGACTTCGAAAGCTGTAAACAGGTAGTGCGGGCGGCGGAAGTCGTTGCCGGGGGAGCAAAGAAGCACGAGCAGAAACCCTACGGCTGCTGCTACATCAATGTTACCGCGCCTCTGCGCCACAACCTGGATTCCCTGCAGAAGGTGCTCTATCTGGCCGAAAAGGGGCTGCCTACCACCTATACGCCGATGGTACTGCGGGGAGTGAGCGGGCCGGTGACGAGTGCCGGGGCGGTGGCCCTGGCCAATGCTGGGGAGCTGGTCGGCCTGGTTTTAGCCCAGCTGAAGCGGGAGGGGGCGCCGATCATCCACAGCGGCGGCTACGGGGATGTGTTCGACATGCGCACAACCACCGGAGCCTACACCGGACCGGAGAGTTACGGCGCCCGTACGGCCATGGGAAGGTACTACGGCCTGCCGGTTTTCGGACTCGGCGGGTCCAGCGACTCGAAGCTGCCGGACGAACAGGCCGCTGCGGAGGCATCCCTGACCCTGCTGTTCGAGACCCTGGGCGAGGCGAATCTGGTCCACGACGTGGGCTACCTGGAGAGCGGCAAGTGCTACTCTCTGGAGATGCTGGCCATCTGCGATGAGGTGATCGGCTACATCCGCCGTTACTGTAGGGGAATCGAGGTTAACGACGAGACCCTGGCCCTGGATCTGATCGCCGAGCTCGGTCCTGAGGGGGACTATCTGTCCAGCGAGCACACGGTGAACCACTACAGGGAGACCTGGTATCCCAGCTTATTCAACCGTAACCACTTCGACGGCTGGGTGGCCGAGGACGGTCAGACTTTGGGTGAGCGAGCGCGGAAGCGGGTGGAAGAGATATTGAAAAACCATACTCCCGAGCCGCTGGATCAGAAGGTCAGGCAGGAAATCGAGAAGATCCTGGGATAGCAGAAACAGCCGGTAGCGCCAGGAGCGAACCGGGGGCGAAATCAGGAGGTTCCTGTGTACGGCCGAAGCGTGATCGACAAAGGAACTCTTCCCACGATCTGCAGGCAGTGCGACATGCGCTGCGGGATAGAGGTGGGGGTAGAGCAAGGCCGGATCACCAGGATTACCGGGATGAAAGCCCACCCCCAGAACCGGGGCCGGCTCTGTCCGAAGGGACCGGCGGCCGTCGATACGGTTTACCATCCCGAACGCCTGCTCAAACCACTCAAAAAGACCAGCGATGGCTCCTTCCAAGAAATCTCCCTGGAACAGGCGATGGGTGAGATCTCCGACAAGCTGGCTGCGATCGGGGAGAGGCACGGCCGGCGCTCCATCGCCGCCTGGCACGGGGAAGCCCTGGGTTTCGCCCAGCAGGAGATGTACCCCCGGCGTTTTCTCCACGCCCTGGGCAGTCCGAACTTCCTCTCGGTGAACTCCCTCTGTTACGTCAGCCGCTACATCGCCTACCGGCTGGTCCAGGGCTACTGGAACGCCTGCCCGGATTTCCGCAATGCCCGCTGCATCCTCCTCTGGGGAACCAATCCCCCTCTGTCCCACTTCACCTTCATGCATCCGATCGAGGAGGCCAGGGCACGGGGGGCCAAACTGGTGGTCATCGATCCGAGGAGCACGGAGATCTCCCGCAAGGCGGATCTCCACCTGCGTCTCCTACCCGGTACCGACGGCGCCCTGGCCTGGGGCCTGATGCGGCGGCTCATCGAGACAGGTCATTACGACCGGGAGTTCGTGGCCAGGCACAGCCTGGGCTTCGAGGAAGCCTCGGCCTACAGCCAGGGATTCACAACCGAGGTGGTGTCCGGGATCACCGGGCTGTCCCCGGAACAGATCGAGGAGTGCGGGCGGTTGATCGTCGCCGGGAGACCTCAAAGCATCAACTACGTGGGGGTGTCCCTGGAGCACCAGGAGAACGGGGTGAACGCGGTGCGGGCCATCGCCTGCCTGGGGGGACTGATCGGCGCACTGGACCGTGCGGGCGGGGACCCCTGGCCCGAGCCGCTGGGGGAGCGCTCCCTCACCCTCTACGACCAGCTCCCCCTGCTGGACCAGGAACCGATCGGGGCGGCGGACTACCCGGTGCTGTACGACTTCTACAAGGAGTGCAACACCATGAAGGCGGTTGAGGCCATGCTCGGCGCCGGGCCGTATCCGCTGCGCGCCTTGATCGTCTGCGGCGGAAACCCGGCCAACACCAATCCCAACGTCACCAGGGTGGCCGATGCCTTGAGCGGGCTGGACCTGCTCGTGGTCAGGGAGCTTTTCCTGACTGAAACCGCCGCCCTGGCCGACTACGTGCTGCCGGCGGCCTCGTTCATCGAGCGATCGGAGCTGCACATCTACGCCCACTACCAGTGGGTTTCCATGTCCCGAAGAGTCCTCCGGATCCCCGGAGTTGTCGATGAGTACTCGTTCTGGCGGGACCTGGCCTGCAGGTTGGGCTTCGGCGAGCAGTATTTCCCCTGGCAGAGCGAAGAGGAGGTCAACCGCTGGCTCCTCGAACCCACCGGCGTAAGCCCGGAACAGCTGGAGCAGCATCCGGAGGGCATGGCATACAAAGCGGTCCGCTATGAAAAATACAATCGGCAACCCCTGACCACTCCCTCGGGAAAGTTCGAGTTCAGCTCCAGCTATCTGAAGGATCTCGGCTATCCGGCTCTGCCGGTCTATGAGGAACCGTACCATGTTCGAACCCCCTCGAAGGTTTCCCCGAAGGATCGCCCCTACCTGTTGATCAGCGGCGCTCGGAAGCGGGTGTACCTGCACTCCCGCTACCGAAACATCCCGAGGTTCCGTCGCCTCCACCCCCGGGCGGAAATCGACCTGCACCCGCAGGATGCCGCAGCTTTAGGCCTCGAGGCGGGTGAACCGGTTCGGGTGAGCTCGGAGGTCGGCTCGATCGTCCTGCCGGCGAATATCCTGGGCGGGGGGGAGATCCTGCCCGGGTTAGTGCAGATCACCCACGGCTGGCCGGGCGACGGCAATGTGAACCGTCTCACCTTCGACACCATCACAGATCCGATCAGCGGCTTTCCCCTGCTCACTTCGATTCCGGTGCAGCTGCAACGGGTGGAGCCGGTAGGGCAAGGCCCCAAAGGGGGATCGGGGAAACCTGCCGGGTAAATCCGCCATCGTAACCGGCAGGGGAGCCAACAAAGGAGAAGCGAAATGGCAAGAGAGTTGAAACTGCGCGTGGGGGATGAAGTGGCCACCGTGGTCCTGTTCGAGGACAAAGCCCCGAAGAGCTGCAAACGGCTGGTTGAATCCCTGCCCCTCAAGAGCACGGCCATCATCGCCAAGGTGGCGGGACTGGAGATCATGATTCGGGTTCCCTACTTTCTCGACACGGGGGGCGAAAACGAAATCACCGCTCAGGAGGCGGGAAACGTCTGCTTCGTTCCGGGAGCCCAGAACGTCTGCGTGTTCTGCGACCAGCTGCCCGGTTTGGGACCGTGCAGCTGGATCGGAAAGATCACCGAGAATCTGGAAGGCATCCAGCGGGAGGCGCGGAAGTGCAAGCAGCAGCAGGGTGCGGCGGTTGATATCTACGAAGCGGAAAGACCCGACAACCCTCCAAAATCCGGGGCGCCGGGCAAAACCCTGACCGAAAAGCTCCGTGCGGTCCGGGAGCGGATGTGGACTGAGAAGCCCTGGGAGATCGCCGAAGCCCTGGACAAGTCCAAGGGCTACACCGACTCTTGGGGTTCCTCGTTCTTCCCCACTTTGTACGCCTGGGAGGAAACCGTGGCTTCCAGGAATACCTTCCTGACCCTGCGTACGGTTCTGTTGGAATCCGGTACCGACCTGAACACGGTCAAGCGGATCGCCAAGCATCTGGTCGACCTGTACGTGTCCTACTTCCGCATGACGAATATGCGGGACACCACGGGGCTGCTCCGGGAAGTATCGGGGGAGGTGGAGAGGCTGTCTTCCAAGGCGGAGCTGCAGGAGCTGCTGGAAGAGCTGATCCGCTACGTGGGACGCCTGCACTACTGGATCGAACCGATCATGCCCTGGGGGGAGATCATCCGAGCCTTCGAATCCGCTGCCAGCTGAAATACGGTACAACGGCGGGACAATACCGCGCCGCTGCGATAAAAAAGCACATTCGTCGTGGATCCACGGCGGGGAGGAAATCATGATCGGAAAGGTGAGAGGAGACAAGCGCTACTACGGGCAGGCCATCGGGATCGCCCTGCTCGATCAGCTGCATTCCCAGCCCCTGATTCCCGGGAACGTAGGCAACGCCAGCACCTACGATTTCCCGGTGCGTTTGAAGATCATCAAGGGGCTGCACGACAATCCCTACGCCCCGGTCCGGGACGAACAGGGCCGCTATTCTCCTGATGTGCAGCGAACAGTGGACACTGTGAAGGAGCTGGAGGCGGACGGGGTCAGAGCGGTGGTCATGTCCTGCGGCTTTTTCTCAGTTGTCCAGGAGGTGTTGACCGGGGAGGTGGACATCCCGGTGTTTTCCTCGCCCCTGCTGCTGGTTCCCCTGATCTCCAGGATGATCGGCCGAAGGCGGCGGAAAGTCGGCATCCTGACCGCCTCCAAGAAACGACTCACACGGGAGTTCCTCGAACCCGTCGGCATAGATGAAACGATTCCCTACGTCGTCGCAGGGTTGGAGGCTTCCACCGAGTTCTACGCCTGTTTCATGGGGGGAACCCGAACGACCCTGGATGTCGATCTGCTGCGCAGGCAGGTCGTGGAAATCGCTTCCGGATTCGTCCAGGCAAACCCGGATATAGGAGCTCTCCTGCTGGAGTGCAGCGATCTGCCTCCCTTTGCCGCGGACATTCAGGAAGCAACAGGAAAACCGGTGTTCGACTTCATCACCTTCGTCAACGCCGTCTACCAGGCGGTAGTGCAGAGGAGGTATGGCGGCTTTGTTTGACATCCCAAACTATCACAGCTGGCGGATCATGCCTTCGAGCCGAAGATCGGCGGGCACGCAGCCCATCTCCCGCTGAACCTGCAGGCAGTTCTCCATTCCCTCGATATCGAGCCGGGCGTCGAGCTCCCAGTGCTCCAGATCCCGCAGGAGAGCACGGCGGAAATCCTCCTTGGGAATCCGAAACACCTGAGCCCCGAAGGATGCCGCCTCTTCGGGGTTCTCGACAATCCCCCGGCAGGAGGCCCGAAAACCATCCATGGCCTTGCGGATCAGCTCGATCTTGTGCTCCAGGGCATCCCTGCGGGCCAGAATGATTCCCCACTGATAGCTGGGAAAGTAGTCCCGAACCGCCGCTATAATCCGAACCCAGCCGAGCCTCTCGGCCCGGGCCACGAAGGGCTCGACCAGAAATCCCGCGTCCACCCCGGGAATGCCGGATTCGGGGGAGGGTGAAAAACAATGCACATCCCCGTAGGCGGGCCCGAGGGGAATGAGCGCCACATCCGTGTCCGGATCCAACCCCGAAGCCTTCAGCATGGAGCGCGCAAAGTAGTCGTCACAGCTGCCGACCGAGAGGATGCCGACACGCCTCCCCCGCAGATCCGTCAACTTCGAGATCTCCGGTCGGGCGACCAGGTAGTGATCCAGCTGCTGGATCGTGCTGGAACCGATCGCCCGGGCCGTCAGCCCGTCTGCATAGGCTCTGAGGAAAGGGGGCAGCCCCATCTCACCGATCCAGACCTCCCCTCGATAAACCGCCGCGGCCAGCTCCGGGCCGCCCCAGTAGTAGCATATCTCGAGATCGATTCCGCGCCTCTCGAAGAAACCCCGCCTCCGCCCATAGTACAGGGGAAACCGTTCGATCCAGAATGACGGTACGCCCCAGACTACCCGTTCCATCGACATCGAAGACTCCTATTGTACCAGGGCCCGATACGCCTCGGCCACGATGCGTTCCATCCCTCCTACATCATTGCAGTATCAGTAAAACCGTGGCCGATACGGCGAGCACGGTACCGGCGAACCCCCGGCACATGCTGAAAGACGGGGGAGTCGCGGAAGATCGAGGCTCAAAGGGTTGACCCGCCAATCGCCGCTAGTCGCTGCGGCTCATTCGCTTTTCGAGGCGGCTTACGGCAAGAGAGAGGCTCAAGGTTAGGATCAGGTACATGAGGGCCACGGTAATCCAGGGTTCGAAGATGAAGCGGGTGGCAACCTGAACCTGCTTGCCCATGTAGGTGAGCTCCTGGATCGATACGACGGAAGCGAGGGAGGAGTATTTGATCGTGTTGATGAACTCGTTCGCCAGGGGAGGAAGGACGCGCCGGATCGCCTGTGGGAGGATGATGAAGCGCATCTTGTCGAACCAGGACAGACCGAGGGAGTAAGCGGCCTCATTCTGTCCCCGTTCTACAGATTCGATCCCGGCTCGTACGATCTCGGTGATGTAGGCGCCTTCGAAAAAGGCAATCGTAAAAACACCTGAAACGAACTGAACGAACAAGGATTCCTGGGCGAACAGTACGGCCAGAATGGCCTTCACATTCTCCGGGCGGCTGCGAATGAAGGCCTCCACACCCAGAAGGGGCATGATCTGGTCCACTACGAAGAAGTAGAAGATATAGATCAGCACCAGGGGAGGCAGATTCCTGA
>CAZPQC010000001.1:6552-96610 GCA_964588525.1 uncultured Spirochaetaceae bacterium | reverse complement strand
ACGACTTCGTCGATCCCTCGGATATCCCCGCCGTCTGGCTGTCACTGGAGCGGGAGTGGAATCCGTTTGACCTTTATAGGGTGCTGTGACTACTTTTTGAACGGGCTTGCGTTTCTTCATCGAGGGACAGGCCGCACGAGGAGAGGAAAATGATTGAAGTCAGTCTGGGCAAGTACGAACAAAGCGTACAAGCCGCGTTGAAGCGGATGGCGGAACAGAGGGTGATCCAGCGGATCTGGTCTCACGACCATACAGTGTGGAAACCCGAGCCCACCGAAATCACCAATCGTTTGGGCTGGCTGCGGATCGCCGAAACATCGAAGCAGGATATCGACAGGTTGACCGGGTTGGCCGACGAGCTTCGCACAGCCGGGTATCGGAGAGCCCTCCTGCTGGGCATGGGAGGATCCAGCCTGGCTTCGGAGGTGTTCGGCAGAACCTTCGGTCCGGCCGAGGGCTATCTCGATGTTTCGGTGATCGACAGCACGGATCCGGAGTTGATACTCTCCTTTGCCGAAGAGCTCGATTTTTCGACTACCCTGTTCATCGTGTCCACCAAATCCGGCGGCACCGTGGAAACCCTGTCCTTCTTCAAGTATTTCTACAATCGGACGGTTGAAGCCGTCGGAGCGGACAGGGCAGGGGAGCATTTTCTGGCCATCACGGATCCGGGAAGCAAGCTTGCCGATCTGGCCGGCAAGTACAAGTTCCGGGATATCTTCCTCAACGATCCCGATATCGGCGGCCGCTACTCCGCGCTGTCCTACTTCGGCCTGGTTCCGGCAGCCCTGCTGGGGATCGATCTGACTCGTCTTCTCGAACGGGCGATCCAGGCGGCCTGCGGCTGCGGTAATCCCGACTGCTCCGACGGCACCAAGGGAGGTGCCGGGGCAGGAAGCGGAAGCGCGGGCAGCGGCACGGCAGGCCGGAGCGCCGGCCAGCGCGCCTCGGGCGCTGACCCCTGCGCCCTTCTGGGCGCCGTTCTCGGCCGGCTGGCCTCGGAGAAGGCCGCTGGATCCCGTCGTGACAAACTCACGATCTTCACCTCCCCGGGCTTGGAGAGTTTCGGAGATTGGGTGGAGCAGCTGATTGCCGAGAGCACGGGAAAGGAGGGCAGGGGCATCGTGCCGGTGATCGGAGAGCCCCTGGGTGCGGCGGAGGTCTACGGGCAGGATCGGCTGTTCCTGTATCTGCGACTGGCCGCGGCGGATGACTTGGATGCGGCGGTGGGAGCCCTGGAGCGGGCGGGCCACCCGGTGGTGCGGATCGATCTTCGGGATCTCTACGATCTGGGTGCACAGTTCTTCCTCTGGGAGATGGCCGTGGCGGTTGTCGGTCACTTTCTGGGAATCAATCCCTTCGACCAGCCCAACGTGGAGAGCGCCAAGGTGCGAGCCCGGGAGATGATGAGCGCCTATACCGAAACCGGTGCGCTTCCGGACGACCGGGCCGAGGCTCCGGAGGGCGGCGTGCTCGAAGAGTTCCTCTCCCAAGCCGAACCGGGAGACTACGTTTGCCTGCAGGCCTATGTCAAACCGGACGATGCGACCACCGCGGCGCTGCAGCAGCTGCGCACCCGGATCCGGGACCGCTACCGGGTTGCCACCACCGTGGGCTACGGTCCGCGCTTTCTGCATTCCACCGGACAGCTGCACAAGGGAGGCGGCGGTGCAGGACTATTCATTCAATTCACCAACACGCCGGGCCGGGACGCCGCGATTCCGGATACCGCGGGGCAGGAACAGTCGGCGGTGAGCTTCGCTGTTCTCAAATTGGCCCAGGCTCTGGGGGATAAGCAGGCATTGAAGGACAATCAGCGCCGGGTGATCCGCATCCATCTGGGAACGGATGTTCCAACGGATCTCGAACGACTGCTGTCCGGTTTCGAAAAGTGACGGCCTCAAACCTTATTGGTCCCGAAATGCAGAGGAGTTTGAGAAAACCCCCGCCTGCCACCGTCGTGATCTTCGGGGCATCCGGCGACCTGACCGGCAGAAAGCTGATCCCCGCGATCCACAGCCTGGCCTGTGAAGGACTTCTGCCCCGGGAGAGCAGGGTCATCGGAGTGGCCCGCAGTGCCATGAGCGATGAGCAATTCCAGAGCCACATCTTCGAAGGCGTGCAGAGCTATGCCCGGCTCAAACCTCAGATCTGCAGCTTTTGGCCAAACTTCCGGGACCGAATCACCTACCTGGCCGGCGACTACGGCGATCCCGAGACCTATGCCCATCTGGGCAAGGCACTCAAGGTGGACAATGCCCTGTTCTACCTGGCCACGCCTCCCAATCTGTATCCGGTGATCGTGGATCAACTCGGCCGGTCAGGATTGAACGTTTCTGAAAACGGCTGGCGGCGGATCGTCATCGAGAAGCCCTTCGGCAACGATCTGGCCAGCGCCCGAAAGCTCAATGAGCAGGTTCATTCGGTGTTCGAGGAGCGGCAGATCTACCGGATCGATCACTACCTGGGAAAAGAGACTGTGCAGAATATCCTGACCCTGCGCTTCGCCAATGCCATCTTCGAGCCGCTGTGGAACCGGAACTTCATCGACCACGTGCAGATTACCGTGGCAGAGCGGGTCGGGGTGGAGCACCGGGCCGGGTACTACGACAGGGCCGGGGTCTTGAGGGACATGTTCCAGAATCACCTGCTTCAGCTCCTGACCCTAACCGCCATGGAACCGCCCTCGCTGTTCGAAGCGGACGCCCTGCGGGATGAAAAGGTCAAGGTGCTGCGGGCCCTGCGCCCCGGTGCCGAATCGGTGCGCAGCCAGTACCGGGGCTACAGGAAGGAGCCGGGAGTGGATCAGAACTCCCGGACCCCGACCTACGCCGCCCTGCAGCTGTTCATCGACAACTGGCGCTGGCAGGCGGTGCCCTTCTACCTGCGCTCCGGCAAGTCGCTGAAGATGAAGACCAGTGAGATCGCCATCCAGTTCAAGGGGGTTCCGCATCTGATGTTTCCCGCAGAGGCTGAAGCGAGCATCACCCCGAACATCCTCTCCCTCTGCATCCAGCCCGACGAGGGCGTTCACCTGCGTTTCGAAACCAAACAGCCCGGGGCGGGCATGCGGACCCGTTCCGTGGACATGGATTTCCACTACGCCGACGATTTCGGCCATGACGTCCTGCCCGAAGCCTACGAAAGGCTGCTGTTGGATGCCATGCAGGGGGACGCTTCCCTGTTCGCCAGAGGTGATGAAATCGAGCTGTCCTGGGCGTTGATCGATGACATTCTCGCCTCCTGGGAGCAGCCCGCCGCTTCCCCTTTGACCTTCTATGAACAGGAGAGCTGGGGTCCCAAAGAAGCGGAGGACCTGCTGAGCCGGCAGGGCAGAAAGTGGTATCAGGATTGCGGAATGCACCATGCCGAGAGACGATAGGGAGGATTGATGACGGCTGAAGTGACCCTCCGGGCTTACCACGAGGAGCGGGAGATCTTCTCCAGCACCGGCAAATGGCTCTATCCGCTGTTCGAGCTGGAGGAGTTCCTCGGCACCTCATCCTACCAGCCGGAATCGCTTCGGCTGGAGGACAAGATAGTAGGCAAGGCCGCCGCCCTGCTGCTGGTTCGACTCGGCATTCGGCAGGTGAAAGCCGGGGTGCTGAGCAGGCTGGGCCGTGAGGTGCTGGAGCGCTACCAGGTGCAGTACTCCGCCGTCGAAACCGTGGAGCGGATCGACTGTCAGACGGAGATGCTCCTGGCCGAGGTGGAGGACCCGGATCAGGCGTACCGAATCGTACAGGATCGAGCGGGACGATAATAGGGTCCTGCGGGGCGTAGGCGGTCCCCGGGGATGAGCCGCGAAGCGTACGGCGGCGATTCAGCGCCTCAGGTAGGAAAGCTTCGGCGGCAGCGGCAGGTTGTTGCCGAAGTCATCCTCTCCGTATCCGTTTTCGGCCAGAAGCTTGATGTCCTGAAGCACCCTCTGGTCACCCGTGAAGGTCACATTGATATCCATAACCACATCGATCTTGCCCATGGTGAGCAGTTGGATCAGGGCTCGGGCGATATACTCGGAGGCCGTTTCGTCCGGCAGGGGACCGATCTCGTCGAGGGGAAGATTTCTATCGTAGAGCACGAGTTTATTCTGCGAGAAAAGAGCCTGGATAGCGCTGTGGGCCAGCCGCTCCATGAGCCTGGTCCTCTCCTCCTCCTGCCCGTTCAAGTTGTCCGCAACCTCGGGACGGCAGTCCAGTCCCAGCTTGTGCACCTCCGTTCTCAGCCAACGCTTCTTCCCCGCATTGATCTTCTCATTGGCCCGAAACAGATCCAACGTCACCCCGGCGTTGTAGGTTTCCCCGGCCAACTTCATCTGTACCTCGCTGCCGTAATGGCTGACGATCTTGGCTACCAGGGTCGATGGGCGGACGTGAAAGCCCCTGTAGCGAGGCGCCGGCACGCTGATCTTGCCCTGGATGGCGTAACGCCGGAGCATCTCGTGACAGAGGCTGCGGGTCCGGGTGATGTAGCGGCTGGCGAAGGCCACCGAGTAGTGGATCAGCACATCCAGCAGTTTGTTGGGATCGATCAGGCCGCGTTGAGACGGCTTCGGGTGGGAGGCAAAGCTGAGGATGTGTCGCTCGCAGAAGTGGGTAAAGGCCGTTGCCGTTTCCAGAAGATGGTAGATCACCGTGATTTGCCCGCGCAGAACGAGCAGATCGTCGTCCAGAGTTTCCACATTGGAATCGGAGATATGGGTGTCGTAGATGGATTGGAGGTTGTGAAACATTTCCTCCAGGCTGCGCAGCCGTTCCTCGCTGATGGGGTCGGGGATCCAGTCGGCGTAGTTGTCGATGTGCTGGTTCTGCACGGCGTGCAGGAAGGTGCTCTCTTCGGCCAGGTTGAGAAAGGCGGTGGCCAGGTACACCACCGTCTCCTCCGGAGAAGCGACCTTCTGCGTCGGGCGATCCGATGCCAGATGCCCTCTGAGGATCTCATCACCGAAATCCTCCAGGGCAGGTATCGAATCGGGAATCTCGATGTCCAGTTTCCTGGCTTGCCGGATCAGGGCCCGGGCGCTTTCAATGAGGATCGAGCAGGTAAAGGAAAGGGCTTCCTCCGTGGCCTTCGGGAAATCTTCCTCGATCGGAAGCAGACGGTAGTTGGGCAGGAAGCGAAGGATGTGGATCAGGAGATAGCTCACGTTGGAGAACAGCTTGATCGGGGCGACGGCCTGCCGAAGGGGATACCAGCGCCTGTTGTTCTTCACCCCGTAGGCGTCCAGCAGCTCCTCGATCTTGCTCGCTTCGGAGAGCAGGTCCGCCAGCAGCGGGCGGGTGAAGCATCCCTCGCTGGAGGCGTTCTTGCTGACGTACACGGCCAGGGTCAGCAGCTTCCCGATTCTCCTGTTCAGATGAGCAAAGAAGGCCTGGTCGGACAAGGATTGGTAGGCTTCCATGATGTGCATCTACTACAGCTCGAGGTAAGGATAAAACGACAGCCTTGCTTTGTTCAACATGAAAGTGCGTATATAATGGGCAGTACAAGAGGAGAACGCCGTCATGTTCGTCAAATGGATCGCTGCGCTGATCGTTGCCATCAATGCCAACAACCGTGCCGGGGAGGTTGCCGCCGGCGTGTCCTTCGCCCTCCTGCTTGCCCTGATTCCCACCGGCAACCTGCTCTGGTTCTGCCTGTTCGTAATCACGTTTTTCTTGAAGATCAATCTGGCCGCAGAGCTGCTGTTCCTGGCGTTTTTCAAACTGCTCACGCCCCTGGCCGACGGCCTGCTTCACCGACTCGGCCTCTGGATGTTGAGCCAACCTTCTCTGGCGGATATCTTCACCGGCGCCTACAATCTGCCCCTGCTGCCTCTGAGCCGCTTCAACAACACCGTGGTGATGGGGGGTCTGATTGCCGGGATCGGGCTGTGGCTGCCCGTGTTCCTTCTGTTCCGGCGGCTGGTGGTTCTCTACCGGCGCAGGTGGAGGGACAGGATCGCCGGCAGCCGGCTGGTGAAGGCACTGCGGCGTGTGCCCCTGGTCATGAAAATAGGGAACGCCGTTCGCAAGATCGGCGGCGCGGCCGTGAGCCTGCGGTAGGGGGGAAGCGATGAAAGTGCCCAAGCTGTTCAAGGAGGAGCTCAAGGAGCGCCGCTTCCGCAAGAAAATCCTGGGCCGCATCTACATCGAATCGGAGCGAGATTTCGTGCTCCGGCTGTACAGCAGAGGTCCGGATGGCCGCTACCGCCGCTCCCCGGAGTTGAGCGATGAAGACGCCAGGCGGCTCAGGCAGCTAGCCGGTTCGATCAAGAAGAATAAAGGGGTGGTGCGCACCGGAAAAGTCTCCTTGATCGCCATAATCGTGGCCGCGGTTCTGGTATTCAACTTCGCCTTCAAGAACAGGCTGTTGGAGAAGGCCCTGGAGCGGGGGCTGGAGGCGGTGTTCTCCGCGCGGGCCGACGTGGAGCAGCTGGATTTTCGGCTTCTCGCCGGAAGGTTGTCCTTCACCCACCTCAGTGTAGCCGACCGGGAACAGCCTATGCGTAATCTCTTCGAGCTGGGGGCCACCGAAGCAGACCTCAACACCAATGAGCTGCTCAAGGCCAAGGTAGTCATATCGACCCTGGAGACGCGGGAGGTCCGCTGGCATACCCCCCGGCAGAGCTCCGGAGCCCTGCCCCAGGATCGGGAGACCGAGCCGGAATCCGACGTCGAAACGGCGAGCCGGGCCGAAACGAGGGGTTTGTTCTTGAATCTGGGCAGCCTGGATGCCGGAGCCCTTGTCGATGACCAGCGGGCCAGATTGAGCAGCCCGGCCAGGATCGCCGAGCTGAACAGCCGGCTGCAAACCCTGCAGGGACGGTGGCAGGGCACGGTGGAACAGGGCCGGAACGACGTGGATGAGCTTGCCGGAAGAATCGATGCGGTTCGCGCCATCGATGTGGGATCCCTGGATACGGTACCGGAGCTGCAGCAGGCGGTGACGGATATTCAGCAGGCGGCAACGGCTCTGAACCGGGTGCGGGACGATCTTCGGGCGGCGGACCGTCAGATCAAGGCGGATCGAGGGGAGATCGCCTCGGACCGACGGGAGTTCGAGGCGGCGGTAGATGCCGACGTAGCCTATCTGTACTCTCTGTCCGATCTCTCCAGCGGGGAGCTGAAGAATCTGGTCTCGGATCTGGTGGCCGGTTATCTGCAGCAGATACTGGGCCGCTATTACGGGTACGCCCAAAGAGCCAGGGGCTATGCGGAGCGGCTGATCACCCGCAAGAAGGAGAAGCGGGAAGATCGAGAGACGGTCAACCGCATGCAGCGGGGGGTGGATGTACCTTTCGGCGTGGCGGAATATCCCCGCTTTCTGCTGGAACATGCCGATGTTTCGGTGCAGGATGCTTCTAAAATCATCCACGGTACGATCCGGAACATCTCCAGCAATCCTGATCTGATCGATCGGCCGGTAACCTTCACGTACAATCGCAGCGAAGGGGGGGAGCGGCTTTCCGTCGACGGATTCTTGGACAACCGCGAGCGACGGGATACGGATCTGAAGCTCGGGGTGCGGGCCGCGGGCTTCACCTTCGAGTTGACGGAGGGTTTGGAAAATCTGGGTTTGAGCTCCCTTGCGTCCGGGTATCGACTGCGAACCGAGTTTTCCCGTTCCCGCCCGGGGAACGCCGCCGAGGGACAGGGACTGCTGGAGCTCTACGATCTGGTTCTCCGGCCGACTGCCGGTGGCAACCAGCTGGGCACGATTCTCTACGAAACCCTCGGCTCTCTTTCCAAGGTGGATGTGGACTTCGACTACACTGTGGAAAGCGGAAAGCTGGCCCGGGTCGCAGCGCGCAGCAGCGCCGACGGGCAGCTGGCCCTCGTATTGGAAAAGCGCTTCACGGAGATCTCCGCCCAGTACCGCGGCAGGCTCCGGGAGGAGCTGACCGCGCGAATGGCTTCGCAGATCCGGGAAAACGAAGCCCTTTCGCAAGCCTTCGCGGATCTGGTGCAGCGTTCGGACGGAAACCTGGCCGAGGCGGCAGCGCATGAGGCGGTTCTGATCCAGAAGAGGGTGGAGGTGGAGAAGCGGATCGCCGACACCCAGAAACAGGCCACGGACGCTGTAAAATCTCAATTGAAATCCCAGCTGGAAAAGCTGCCCCTGCCCAAGCTGGGATTCTGAAGCGGGAGTCGTGAACCGCGCGCAAATGATCATCAGCGCCAGCAGGAGAACCGATATTCCAGCCTTTTACACCCCCTGGCTGCTCAAGCGGCTGCGGGAGGGATACGCGCTGGTCCGGAATCCGGTGAACTCCCGGCTGGTGTATCACGTGCCGATATCCGCCGTGAAAACCCGCTGCATCGTTTTCTGGACCAAGAACCCGGCCGCCCTGGTCGAGCGGCTCGGGGAGCTGGAGGACTTCGGCATTCCCTTCTACTTTCTCTTCACCCTCACCGGCTACGGTACCGAGCTGGAGCGGAATCTTCCGGAAAAGAAGGAAATCCTCCGCACCTTTCTCACCCTGGCCCGGCGTCTGGGGGCGGAGCGGGTGGTTTGGCGCTACGATCCGATTCTGTTTACCCCGGAGTACTCACCCCCAGTGCATCTGCGCCTGTTCGCCGAGCTGGCTCGGGAGCTGGCCGGTTCGACCCGGCGCTGCATCGTCAGCTTTCTCACGATGTACAACAAGTGCCGGCGGAACCTGACCGCCTTCGAGTTGATGGAGGTTTCTCCAGCCCGGAAGACCGACCTGGTACGGGGCCTGCAGGCCATCGCCGCACCACTGGACATTCGGATGACCAGCTGCGCCTGCGCCGAGATGGTCGAGGCCGGGGTGCCGGCGGGCAAGTGCATCGATGATCTGCTGATCTCCCGGATCAGCGGCGAGGAGTTCAGAGGGAGGAAGGACAGATCCCAGCGGGGTTCCTGCCTCTGCGTGGAGAGCGCGGATATCGGTGCCTACGACACCTGTGTGCATCACTGTCTGTATTGCTACGCCAACAGCAACTACGAAACCGCGCTTGAACGCCGCCGCCTGCACGATCCGCAATCTCCCCTCCTGTACGGCAGTCTCGCAGAGGAGGATCAACTGCTGCAAAGGACCGGTTAGCCGTGACCCGGATCATCCTCGTGCGGCACGGCCAAACCGAATGGAACCGGATCGAGCGTTTTCGCGGCCGTGCCGACATTCCCCTCAACCGGACGGGGATGGCCCAGGCCGAAGCCACGGCTCGGCGTCTGGCCCGGCAGCCGAAGCCCGCCGCGGTCTACAGCAGTCCCCTCGTTCGGGCGGCGGTCACTGCCCGAAAGATCGCCCAACCCCACGGTCTCACAGTTCAGCTCCACGACGGCCTGATCGACATCGACTACGGGCGGTGGCAGGGATTGACTCCCCGGCAGGTGCAGGAGCGCTGGCCGGCAGAGCTGGATGCCTGGTACAACGCACCCCAGGCGGCCCGGATTCCCTCGGGAGAGACACTTCAGGTCGTGCGGGATCGGGGGATGGCCGCGGTTCAGGAACTGACGCGGCAGCACCAGGGTTCAACGATCATCCTGGTGGCCCATACCGTGATGAACAGATTGATCCTGCTGGGCGTGTTGGGCCTGGGAAACGATCGCTTCTGGAGGCTGGCTCAGGAGCCCTGTGCCATCAATCGTTTTTCCGCACAGGACGGGGAGTTTACGCTGGTAAGCCTAAACGACACCAGCCACCTGGATGAGATCAGAGCGTCAGAGCGTTGTTTACGGTGATGGTCCGGCCGACCAGGCGCCGTATCTTGTAGAGCATCGCCTTGCGCAGCTTTTCCTCATTGCAGTTCTGGAAGTTGCAGTAGAACTCTTCCTTTTCTATTTCGCAGAGGATTCCCCGCTCATCGAAGTAGTTGGATTGCTCCGGAGCTTCCCGGTTTCCTCCCGTGCCGCATCGTCCCCAGTCCAGCCAGCCGATGGCGACGTTGTAGTCCGTGCCGATATTGTCGACGCCCCGGTCCGTAAGACGGATCTTCACGTAGTATCGGGTACCGGCAAACCAGAACGTGAGGACCCCTTCCCGCTTGTCTACCGGGTCTGTTTCCACATCGAGGTCGGTTTGTTTTTTGAGCTTGGCCAGGCAGGTTTTTATGAATTCGAGTTTTTCCAATCCCTGATTGAACTTTCCCTGCACCGCCTTCATTTCATCCAGTTCCATCATGTTGTCCTCTCCGTCCCATTATACAGATCGGCGGGATTCGATCAATCGCTGCACGGCGTGGTATGGACCTCAACCATCCACCTCAACCGCGCACATCAACCGCGTCCCTGCACCGTGCGGATCAGGAAGGGCAGGTTCATGCAGAACATGAAGGTCGAGGTAGCGAAGGCTCCCACAACGACATACCAGGGATGCCCACCGATGGACAGATGGGCGAACAAGGGAATGTCCAGGATGTAGCTGAACAAGAGGACGATGAAGGGCGTCAGAACAACCGACATCACCGGTATCCAGCGTCCGAATTTGTAGGAAAATCCTTTGAAAAACTTGAGTACGATCACGCCCCCAAGCAGCAGAGCCAGGAGGTACTCCACGGGAACGAAGAAGACGAACAGCCCCAGCACGGTGGCCAGCCCCCCGCCGCCCTTGAAGCGGTAAAACAGCGGCTTCATGTGTCCCAGCACCGCGGCCATGCCGACCAGAAAAAGAGCCCAGAAATCGGCATAGGTATTTCCGGCAAAGAAGAGCAGCCGTCCCAATAGGATAGGAAGGAAACTCTTCAGAGCATCCATCAGCCCAACCAGCAGACCCCAGGCCGGTCCGACGTTGCGGAATACATTGGCGGCCCCGGGGTTGTGGCTATCAAGCTCTCGAATGTCACGGCCCTTGAGTAGGCGGGTAACGATGATGGCGTAATTCACCGAACCGCTTAGGTAACCTATCACCAGCATGAGAAGGAGAAATAGGAAATACATCAACAAGAAATACACCCCCTGTCCGGGCGCCTGCCGGCTGGGCGCCGCAACGGCGCACCGCTGCCGGCGTACCGGCATAAGCCGGTTATTCCACCGCTACGATCAGCAGGCAGCCGGTCTGGCCGCCGTAGTGAAACTCCACCTCCGAAGTCTTTTGCAGCCGCTGAATGCGATGTTCCAGCTCGGCCGCGTAGGACTGATCAAAGGCGTCGCTACAATAGAAGGATATACACCCCGCTTCGTCGAGCTCGAGTCCAGCCAATCCACGCTCCACCGCTGAGGCCAGGGCAGCATCTACGGCCAGCATATCTTCTCCCTGAAGCACGAAGAAATCTTCCCTCTTGATCGTTACGCTTCCGTAGCGGGAATCCCGTTCGCTCTGATAGACCTTCAGGCAGACGGCCAGATCGAGGCTATCGCCCATGCTGCGGATATTCTGCTGCGGTGAATCCTCATCAATGAAGCCGTACAGAGCCGTGATACCCTGCACTACATTTTCAGTGGGAATCAGAAAGACTTGTTTGCTCGAGTTTTTTTGAGCCAGCATGGCCGCAGGGATGATGTTCCTTTCATTAGGCAGGACGATGATATTTTCCGCGTCCATCCCCTCCAGAACCTCGAGGATCTCCCCGCTTGAGGGCAGCCGATCACCGTACTGCAGGCAGACGGCAGCCCCCAGAGCGTAAAAAATGTTCCTGAAACCGGATCCCGGAACAATGGCCAGCACGCTCAAAGCCCTGAGGTCCTGAGGGATCTTGACACCGGCATTGATCTGCTCGGCCATGTCGTCGATCTTGGAGGCGAGGATTGTACCATGTTCTGCCATCTTGGCTCTGATCTCCTCCGGTTCGTTGGTGTGGATATGCAGTTTGATGTATTCCTCTTCCTGCACCAAAGCGATGCTGTTGCCCCGCTTCTCTAAAAAAGCTTTGAGCTCCGGCCAGGGGAACTCCCCTTTCTTTTCCACTGTCAGTTCTGTACAACAGCGGTAGCACGGAGTTGCCGCCTCCGCCCCTGCAATCGTCGGGTCCGGATGGAATCGGTAGTCCTGCTCTCTTTCACTCTTGGGCCCCAAACCAATCAGTCCCCGCTGCATCCCTTCGACCACGAAGATGAAGCCCAGGCCTCCGGCATCGACCACGCCTGCTCGAGCCAGCACGGGCAATAGGCGCGGAGTTTCAAATATCTCTTTCCGTCCGCGTTTCAGGGCAGACTGCAAAAGCTCTACGATATCTCCGGAATCGGTCTCTCCCATGGCTTCGGCCATGGCCGTGATGATGGTGACCATGGTGCCTTCCACCGGTGACAGTAGAGAGGAACGGGCCGCATAGGAACCGCTTTCGAATCCTCCCCGGAGCAGCTCTGCAGTAATCTGCCGGGCACCATCGAGTCGTTTGGACAATCCGCGGACAAAGCAGGCCAGGATGAATCCCGAGTTGCCACGACTATGCCTGTTGGCCTGCTCACTCAACAATGCCCAGGCCTCGGCGCAGCTGCCGGCGGAAGCGGCGTCCGGGCCGACGCCATCGGCCAGCAACGCGTCGACCGCCGGTTTCAGCGTGGAGAGCATGTTTATCCCCGTATCCCCATCGGGTACGGGAAACACATTCAGATTGTTCAGAATATCGGTATTCAGGCGCAGATAGTCTGCAGCGGATTTGAGCGCCCGCTTGAGCTCGGCAACACCGATGGTTTCAATCTTCATGCACCGTATAACCCAGGTCGTAGAAATCCGGTCCCGCGTGGGGCATGGCACTGTGGTTGGTGGCCAGTATCTGAACCTCGGCATCCCAACCTTGCTGCTCGATCAACTGTTTCAGATGACTGGCTTCCCGGTCGTAAGGACCGATCCGGCTGATTACCGCGGTAACCCGACGGGCCTTCTTGGCCTCCACGTCCTCTGCCATTGTGGCCACGAATTTTTGATTGGCCTGCTTGTAGGTTTTGGCCTTGCCGATGTTGCGCAGCACCCCCGCTTCTTCGGATGAACCGAGCAGCGGGATTATCTTCATTGCCGTACCCAGGATCGCCTTGGCGCGGCCGATGCGCCCGGTGCGTTGGAGGAAGAATAGGTCATACACCGAGCCCACATGACGGGTGTTCATTCGATTGCGCGTCATCATTTCCATGAGCTCAGGATAGTCCATGCCCGCTTGCAGGGCCCGAGCAGCCAGGAGGACCTGTACGGTGTAAGCGGCTATCATGTGATGGGTGTCGAACAGCTCGATGTCCATAGCGGACAGTTCAGATTTCACCTTCTGAAGTACCGAGACCGTTATGGTGGACATCCTGGCCGACTGATGGATGGTGAGGATTTTTTGGTCTTTGAACCGCTCGAAAACCTCCCGCAGGTCCTCCTCTTTGAGACCGGAGGTGCTCACGTTGTTCTTCTTGTCCTTGATCAGCAGGCGGAGCGTTTCCTTCTCCTCTCCGCTCATGGACATGCTTACCGGGTAGGGCTCGCCGTTCACGAACAGGGGATACTCCACCACCTGGATGTTCAGCTCCTTGATCGTGTCGTAGGCGAGCTGAAGCGATGAATCCGCTACGATAACCATGGCAACCTCCTTTATAGCGTTTTTGCTGCACTCTGTTCCACCGCCGGCCCCAGGGGGTTTGCAGGCACCCGGATTTCGAGATCCGTCAGGGGATAGGAGGAGCAGGGATGAAAATGACCGAGCTTGCGGTCCGCTTCCCGCCTGCCGTCGCTTCCGGGAAGCACGTAGATGCGACCGCCGAGGATCCGGGATCGACAGTAGCCGCAGCTGCCGGAGCGGCACTGAGCCGGCGGGGCCAAACCCGCTCTTTCCAGGGCGACCAACACCGATTCGAAAGCCCGGGCGGGAATATTGCAGATGCCCTCGCCCCGGTGGACTTTCACGGTGAACACGCCGTCCCCCGGCGCTCCGGGATATCCCGGCTGCGCCGACAGATCTTCTGTTTCTCCGCAGGGCTCCTGTCTCAAGGCTCCGGGAGGCAGTTCGAAGGGCTCCAGCTCCTCCTGCAGGAAGCGGTACAGTCCCGGGGGACCGCAGACGTAGAATGTCTTGTCCGAACCATTGCCGGCCAGCTCGCGGATGCGCTCCCCGGTGAGCAAACCGGTCAGACCACCCCAGCCGGGATCCGGCTCTTCGGCCACCAGGCAAATTCGGAAGCGCCCGGGAAGCTCCGCCGCCAGGGATTCCAGCTCCTGCCGGAATATGAACTCCTCGGGGCGAGCAGCTCCGTAGAGGATCGTGCAGGAGACCTCCGGGTGAGCTGCCCGCAGCTCCCGCCAGATGGAGCGGAAGGGGGTGATGCCGCAGCCTCCGGCCAGAAACACCAGGTCTTGGCGATCCCGCAGCGGCTCCCAGCCGAACTGACCCAACGGCCCGGAGCTCGAGACCAGGGTACCGGGCCGCCAATGCTCCCAGATGTGAGGAGCAACGAAACCGTTCTCCCGGCGGCGAACCGTCAGCTCGTAAAAATTCTCCTGCCTCGCTTCCGTGGGAGAACAGCAGATCGAGTAGGGCCGGGACACCCGTACTCCCTCAAGGACAAACTCCAGGCTCAGGTACTGGCCGGCGCGGAAGGGAGGCAGGCCCGGCAGCAGACCCCCCGCATCGGTAGCTGCCGGCACCAGCCTGAAGGTGCGGGCCAGCCTGGTCTCCTGACGCATCTCCGCTATCCTCAATTCCAGCCGCTGCGGATGAAGCGCGGTGGTCAGCCTCAGCAATGGGTCAGGGGGCAGGAATGAGGAGGAAGCCCTGCGGATACGCAGATGCCGCTGCAGAGGCTGGCGCAGAAACGCCCAGAGGTCCCTGTATTTTCCCTTTACCTGGACAGCCATCAGCTCACCGCCTCCAGGCTACGTTGCGCCGCAGCCCGGCCGGAGAGGATCGAACTTCCGTAGCCGTGACAGCGGGTGGAATAACCGCCGCAGAGCTGCAGGCCCTCGAAAAAACTCTCCTTCTCTATCGCCAGGGCGCGGGGAACCAGGGAGTCCCATGGATCCGGTTCGTACCCGTAGACGATGCCGCGATAGGCGCCCGTGTAGCGTTGGAAGGTCACCGGCGTGGCGATCTCGATCTCCTCGACGTGGTCCGAGAGATCAACCCCTACAGCATCTTCGAACTGCCCGATCATGGCCCGGCCGATTTCAGATTTGGTACGAAAATAATCCTGCGGCGGCACCTGCTCCCAAACGTGGGGCTGATAGCAGCAGGTCAATGAAACGATAGTGGTACCCGGAGGGGAACAGTCGGGTATGGCGCTGTTCAGACACACCGAGGCCTGCATCAAGGGGGGCTCGAGCCGGCCGGTGGACTCGTAGATGCTCTCCGTATCCATGTGGGGGGATATGAAGTAGCTGTAACCGTCCAGACCGAGCTCCTCCGGGGATTTGTTCAACCCCAGGTAGACCACAAAGGTGCTTACGCCGTGCCGCCGGGCATTGACCAGCCGTCGCGCCCGCCGCGGCACTTCTTTCTGCGGCTCCACCAGCCGGTTGAACACCAGGGAGGGGGAGGCGTTGCAGATCACCCGTTCGGTCCGGATCCGCGATCCGCCTGCTGTCTGGATCTCCCGGATTTTTCCGCCGTGCACGCCGATCCCCGTCACCCGCTGATTGAACTCCACTCGCCCGCCGAGCTCTTCGATCCTCTGCACCATGGCCGAAGCCAGGCCGTGGGAGCGGCTGCGGGGGATAAAGGCGCCGGAGGCCAGGTAGGTGCAGAGCATAGCTCCCCAGAGCGTGAAGGACAGTCGGCTGGCCGGCACCCCCAGGAAGCACCAGTAGGCGTAGAGGATCTCCTGTGCCCTGGGCGGGACCCCGACCGCGTCTGTAACCTGCTGTACCGTGTAGCCGCCGGTATTCAGAAAGTTTCTGTGATGAGCCAGGAGCTCCTTTCTGTTCAAATCCTCACGGTGCTGATCCAAGTAGGTCAGGGTGTCCAGAACCTCCCGACAGAGGTCGAAGTAGCGGCTGACCGATGCCCTGCTGCCGGGTACCCTGGCTTCCACCAGATCGGTGACCGCTTGGATACCGAAAGGAATCCGAACGTCTACGGAACGCTCGGTGAGAATTAGGCGGTAGGCTTCCGGCACCTCGGCCACCTCCAGATCCAGCTCCGCCTCTTGCAGCAGATAGTTCCTAACGCTCACCGATCGGGAATCGGGCAGAGGCATTGGCATCTGGTGCAGGGAAGGCTCGAACTCGAAGCGGCCCCGGACGAAGCTGGTGGCGAAACCACCCGGAAGATTGTGCTGCTCCAACACGAGCACTTTGGCGCCCTGCCTGGCCAGTTCCAAGCCCGCACCCAGGCCGCCTAGGCCGGCGCCTACCACCACGACATCAGCGGACGATGGTACGGTGGCCTGGTTGTAAGTCTGGGTAGGCATGGGTATAGCCCGATGTACCCGTTTCATAACTTCAGGTGATTGTAGCGTGCGAGAAGTCACCCTGTACAGTTTTTTTCTTCGGTGATGCCTTCCTACGCCGGTCCGTTGGCAGCCAACGGCTTCGGCCTGCAACGGGGCAAGGGAACTGCTATCTATTCGGGATTGGTCCGGATTTCCGGAAACTCTCTGCCTGGTATCTGTTTCGCCTAGTATCTGTTTCGCCGCTGGGAGCTTCTGGCCCGCTTGCGTTTCAGCCTGCGGATTGCCTTTTTCTTTTTCTCCCTGCGCTCGTCCGATGGTTTTGTGTAGAACTGCTTGTTCTTGAAGGCCCGGACGATGCCTTCACGCTCGCGCATGCGTTTGAAACGCTTCAGGCCCTTTTCCAGGCCTTCGTTCTCATCGATGAATATCTTTGCCACGATTCCTCCACTATATAATCTCAGCACCCCGAGACACTTCGACCCGAAGTTTGACCCGGCAAACTGGCTGAATGGATAAAGTACTGAGTCGGCAACCCAGACGTGAAAACCAAAGGGGTAACAAGTCCCCTTAGCGAAGCCAGAATACGTAGGCAGGTGCCGTGGTTTCGAAAAACAGGAGGACGACCTTCCTGCTTCCTAACCTTCTGACTATATAGTAACCAGAAATCGGCCGCCTGTACAGATCAAAGTGCCGTTTTCTTGATTTTCCCCTTCAGGTTCAGTACTTTGTGTAGGAGAGTTCACCCTTCCTTCGTTCCCCTTCACCACGGAGGTGAAGGCGGCCAAGGCTGTATAAAGTTCGAAGCGATATCAATGGAGGATCTAGATGGTACATAGAGCACCTGCAAGGGTCATGTTGTTTATATTCGTGCTGCTGCTGGCTTCCGCGGCCTTCCTGTACTCCTCAGGGGCGAAGCAGAAATCTGCGGTAGCATCGGTAAATGGGGTGCTGATCCCCAAAGCGTACCTGGAACGGGAGGTCAGACGCTTCGAGGAGCAGGCGCTCAGCCAGGGGCAGCTCGTGGATGAGAGTCAAAGTGACCAGCTGAACCGGCAGGCCCTGGATACGCTCATCGATATCGAGCTGCTCTACCAGGAGAGCCAGCGCCGCGGTTTCGAAATCAGCGAGGAGCGCATCGAGGAGCAGTTGAACAGTCTGCGGACCCAGTTTGGTGATGAGGAGGGATACGCCGCGGCCCTGGAGCAGATTGGGATCAGCGATGGTGAGTTGCGGACGGAGTTGGGCAGGCAGCTTGCCATACAGGAAATGATCGATAAGGATATCACCCCGGCCACAACGGTTTCGGAGCAGGAATCGACGGATTTCTACGAGAACAATCCCGCCTTTTTCTTCAGCCCCGAGCAGGTGCGGGCCTCTCATATTCTCATCCTGGTGAGCCCGGACGCCGGGGAGGAGGAAAAATCGGAGGCAAGGTCCCGCATCACCGAGATCAGGAAGAGGATCGTAGCGGGAGAGGATTTTGCGGAGCTGGCCGGCCAGTTTTCGGAGGACAACAGCAGTATGAACGGGGGAGATCTGGGGTTTTTCCAGAGAGAGCAGATGGTCAAGCCCTTCGCCGATGCCGCCTTTTCTCTGCAGATCGGGGAGCTCAGCGAAGTCGTCACCACTCAGTACGGCTTTCATCTCATCCGGGTTACGGACAGGAAAGCGGAATCGGTGGTTCCCTTCGAGCAGGTTCAGCTGAAGATCTTTGAGTATCTGCAACGGGAGAAGGTAATGGTCGCCATAGAGGAGCTGGCCGCACAGTTGCGCAGCCAGGCGGAAATCCAAGAATACACCCTTCCCGAGGGGTAGGAAATGACATGCAGGTAGAAAAAAACAAGGTCGTGGAAATCGACGGCACGTTCATCAGTAGTGACCCGACAACCCGATCCGCGGAAGCGACAATGAAATTTTCGGAATTGGACATCCATCCCCAGATTTTGAGGGGTCTCACGTCGATGGGTTACCGGGAGCTCACGCCCATCCAGGAATTGACCTTTCCCCATATTCTCGCCGGCAAGGACCTGCTGGCCACGGCGGAAACGGGCTCCGGCAAAACCAGCGCCTGCGGGATCCCCCTGGTTCAGCGGGTCGACCCGAATCTCAAGGCTATTCAAGCTCTGATCGTGGTGCCGACCCGGGAGCTGGCCCTTCAATACACCGAGGAGATCGGCCGCATCGCTCAGTATCTGAAGGTGGTGCCATTCGCCGTGTACGGCGGTTTTGATATGGGCGTGCAGAAGGCCAAGCTCCAGGACGTGGTGCATATCCTGGTGGCAACGCCGGGACGCCTGATCGACTTCCTCTACAGCGGCAAGATCTCACTGTCCGACGTGCAGACCTTTGTGCTCGACGAGGCGGACGAGATGCTCAAGGAGGGATTCCTGGAGGACATCGAGTTCATCTTCTCCTGTCTGATCCACCAGCACCAGACCCTCCTGTTTTCAGCCACCATGCCGGCGGATATCGGCAGGCTGGCGGATAAATACCTGAAAAACCCTATCCGGGTCCGGCTGAACGAGCAGCAGATAGCTCCTCAGTCGCTGATCCATCAGTTTCAGTTCGTGGCCCAGGATGCCCGCCTGTCGAACCTGCAGAACATGATGAGCGGGGATTCGATCAGGCAGGCGATCATCTTCTGCAACTCCCGCTTGAACGCGGAGCGGCTGTACCTCAAGCTGAAGGACAAGAACCCCAAGGTGGATCTGGTTCACGGGGGCATGGAGCAGCAGAAGCGCAGCTCCGTGATCCGGCGCCTGCGTAACCGGCAGGTTCGCTTCATGATTGCCACGGATCTGGCCGGCAGGGGGTTGGATTTCACCCACGTGAGTCACGTGATCAACTACGATTTCCCCCGCAGTCCCATCATCTACACCCATCGCACCGGCCGGGCCGGACGCATGGGCCGGGAGGGAACGGCGATCACCCTGGTCACCCACAGAGACCTGGGCCCGGTCAAACGGCTGATTACCGCCAATGGTTTGTCCCCCGATTGGATCGGGCGCGAGCCGGATTATGATCATCTGGGAACGAGGAAGCGAAACAGCCGTCGACAGGGACCCAGGCACCGAAACCACCGGGTCTCGAAGAGAAACTGAGATCCTGGTAGAATAGCTCTGCAACAAGTCTTTACAACGGAGGCGGCGATGAAGATTCAGATACTGGGCGGCGGCTGTGCGAAATGCCAGAAGCTGGCGGAAAACGCTCTGGCGGCGATAACCGAAACCGGTCTGGACGCGGAGATCGAGAAGATCACCGATTCGGATCGCATCATGGATATGGGGGTCATGATCACCCCCGCCCTGGCGATCGATGGCCAGGTGAAAAGCACGGGAAAGGTCCTGGACAAGACCGAGATCGCCCGGCTGATCCGCACCTGATTTGGTTATCCGCCTGTAACCCCATCTATGACGACTACGGACAAGGGTCTCTCAGCCAACGCTCGGCTGGCTGTTCTAGCCGGCGTTTTTCTGTTCCTCTATTACACGCCCTTCTCCACACCGCTGATCTCCGATGCGCTCAGAGAGGCTTTTCTCCTGCTGGCGGAGTACGCCCGGCAACACGTGCTGCTCTGCCTGATTCCGGCCTTCTTCATCGCCGGGGCGATCATGATTTTTCTAAACCAGCAGGCCGTGATCCGCTACTTCGGCCCTTCGGCGAAAAAGCTCGTTTCCTACTCGGTCGCCTCGGTTTCCGGTTCGATCCTGGCCGTCTGCTCCTGCACGGTCCTGCCGATTTTCAAGGGGATCTACAGAAAAGGCGCCGGTATCGGGCCGGCCGTGTCCTTTCTGTATTCGGGTCCGGCCATAAATATCCTGGCCATCGTTCTGACGGCCAAAGTTCTCGGACTGCGCCTGGGAGTAGCCCGTGCACTCGGAGCGGTTCTGTTCGCCTTTGTCATCGGGCTTCTCATGCACCTGATCTACCGAAAGGAGGATGCCGCCCGGATCACGGATGAGAGGCTGTTTGCCTCGGCGGAGCCGCACTCCGGAAGAGCGCTCTGGCAGGAAGGACTGTTTCTGCTTTCCATGATCGGGATTCTCGTGTTCTTGAACTGGGCGCCCTCCGTCGGGACGATGCCGCTCTGGGACGGGATCTACCGCTTCAGGTATGTCATAGTCGGCGGCTTTGCCGTGCTGCTGCTGGTCAGCCTCCTGCGCTGGTTCCGGCGGCAGGAGATCGGGCAGTGGCTGACGGCCACCCGGGATTTTGCCCTCCAGATCCTGCCGCTCCTCTTCGCCGGCGTGCTGGTGGCCGGCTTTCTCCTGGGCCGCCCCGGGCATCGCGCCCTGATACCGGAAGCGTGGATCGCCGCTCTGGTCGGGGGCAACAGCCTGAGGGCCAACCTGGTTGCCGCCTTTGCCGGAGCTCTGATGTACTTCGCCACCCTCACCGAAGTGCCGATCATGCAGGGGCTGCTCGGCGCGGGCATGGGCCAGGGACCGTCTCTCGCCCTGCTCTTGGCCGGGCCGTCTCTCTCCCTGCCCTCGATCCTGGTGATCGGCGGGGAGTTGGGCTGGAAGAAGACAATTACCTACGTGATCCTGGTTGTGGCGTTGTCTACGTTGGCCGGTTTGCTGTACGGACTGATCCCTTGAAGCTTCGCGGTGGGCGGAGGGGCTGCGGGAGTTTCGACTATCCCACAATCTCCTGGAAAGAGCCGTACACGTGCCCGTCCTTGGGCAGACGGATATTCCAGTTGGCCGTATTGGAAGCGGGGTGCACCACGCGGCTCAGGGTGGGGATGTTTCGGGGAACCGATCGGTAGCGCTTGTCCTCTTCCTGGAAGGCGGCAAAGGGGAAGATCCGATTCAGGTCCTTGGAGCCCATCACCGTCCCGAGATGCAGGCGCTTGTGCTCCCTCTGGGCTTTGGGGAACTTCTTGTTGATCAGCGAAATAAGGATGAAGGCCTTCAAGTGGTCCTGCCGGCTGAGCAGCTTGATCTCTTCGGGGCTCGGTTCGGCCAAGATGTAGATCCAGGCATTTTTCTGGGGATACATCACGGCGAAGTCAAAGGCCACTCCCTTGTAGATATCCTTGACTACCGGGGGAACCGGTTCCTTCTCTTTCGCATACCACCACCAGGGCACGACCGGCCTCTCTTTACCGGCCTCGGCCACATGGCAAAACTCCGTGTCCGGGCGAAAACCCTTGGTCGGCAGCTTTCCGTCCCAGCGGTTTGGGTTGGTGTTGGCGATGCCCTTGATCTTGGCCAGGGTCTTGTAGGGGTCCTCCCCGATTTGATGGGAGAGGACGTAGGCTTTCAAGTGGGCGTAATACTTCTTGTCCATAAGACTCAATTTTCTCCTACCCTTTATTGTACAGTGTCAGCAGGGAAAAATCCATCTTCCGTATCCCGGTTGATGATCCGGGTCAGTTCTTTTTGAACATCCGGCTCCAAGGGACTGCCCGGGTAGCTCGCGATCAAGGCATTCGCCCGCTGTGCGGCTCGATCACCGATGCTCTTCTTCCCGTCTGTCAGCCAATCCTCCACGTTCGAACGATCGATGACAGCGGAGGGGAGGTAGTGCTCGCCCTTGAACCATTTCAGGGTATGTTCGGAATCGAGCAGCTGCCCCTCCGATATCAGGGTCTCGAGCAGGTCGAATGCAATCGGTCTGTCCCTACGGGCGACACCCTCCAGAAACCGGTAAGTCATTCCGCAGATCTCATTGTCGATGACCAGCTTTTGAACGCTCTGGGTGGATTCGAAGTTCAGCATGCCCGCACCGGAGATCATGTTGATTCCCTTGATCCCGGCCAGCAGGGTGCCCATCCCCGATTCCAGCCCGCTCTGGGCGTCCAGGAGTTTGGCGTCGCTCATGCCCAAGTAGGCGTGGGTGGGAAGGCCCAGATGCTTGCCAACTTCGGCGCAGCCCAGATCGATCATCATGGTGTCGATCGAGCCCATGGGCGTGGTGCCCCGGCGCATGTCGAATGCCGAGGGCGAGCCGCCCCAGATCACCGGGGCGCCGCTGCGAACGCATTGGCTGATCACCACCCCCGCCAGGGTCTCTGCGGTATGCTGCACAATCGCACCCAGCAGGGTGATCGGCGCGTTTGCGCCCGTCAGGGGCATGGAGACGAGCTCCGAGGGAATGCCGGAGCGGGCCGCGTCGATCAGGCTCTGGCAGGTCAGGTCGCTCCACTTGAGCGGAGGGGAGGGGCAGGCGTCGAAGACGGCCAGGGGTTTTTGCCGCAACGCTTCGGCGCCGCCCCGGACGGCCGCCAGCATCTCTTTCATGATGGGGAAGGACTGCTTTGTGAAGGTGCCGGTGATCACGGGCTTGCTGCAGTACAGCAGCGCCAGGTACAGCCGGTAGCGGTCGGCCATTCCCTGGGGAACGTCGCTGCAGATCACAGCCGTGCTCTGCGCTTTGATATGCTCCAACTGCTCCACGACCTTGCTGAAGGCTACGAAGTCCGGAGTGCGGGCCGGACGGATTTCACCGGTAACGGGGTCCAGGATATTCAGGGCTGCGGATCCGGGATCGAAGCAGACGTTCTCGCCTCCCAATTCCACCGCCGGATCTCCCGCCGAGTCGTAGAGCCGAATCGTCGAGGGGGCTGCGGCCACGGCAACATCCACCATCTCCGGGGGTAGAAAAACCCGGCCGCCGGCTTCGTCCAGGCTTGCGCCCGCCTCCCGCAGGATTTCCAGGGCCTCCCGGTTTTCCAGGTAGAAGCCTAGAGCGGAGAGAACCCTCTTGGCCTCTTCGAGCACCTCTTCGACAGTTCCTTTATCGAGCAGTTGGATCTGCGGTCGAATTGGATCGTTCACCGTTGCGCTCCTCCAGCGGATGCGGGAATACCCGAGTATAGTCCGAGGCGGAAAGAAAGGAAATCCCGCGGCGTTTCGGCTCAGAGCCTAGATCTCCAGCTCCTGCGGATCGTCCTCGGCGGGATAGACCCGCCACTCCTGGGCTTCCAGTTCTTCCTTGTGCAGCGTGTCGCCGATCAGGCTGAAGTACTTGCCCGAGGCCTCCACGGCCACGGTACCGTCCGGCAGTTTAAGCTCGGCGGTTCCCTCGAAGATCCGCCGGATGTCCCGGGTCACTCTGGCCACGATTCGCAGCGGTTGGTTGAGGGGGACCGGCGCTCGATAGCGCAGGTGAAGCTCGACGGTCTGCCCCATGGCTTCCTCGCTGTAGTGTGTCCGGATGGCCCGGCCGATCGCCTCGTCCAGCAGACCGGCGGCGATGCATCCGTGCAGCCGGTCCGGATACCCCTGATAGTCCTCTCCGGGGCAGAACTGTCCTACCACCTCTCCGTTCTCCAGCTCGTAGAAGGATGCCTGCAAACCCTTCGGATTTTTCAGCCCACAGACGTAGCACATCTTGGAGTTCGGTTGTTTGGCAATAACCTTTTGCTTCATTGCGTTCCTCCGTGCCTTTTACCGGCGCGATCCTGCCAATCAGTATAGAGGTCGACCTGTGGTATTGCAAATTTTTGTGATGCCCGCTGCGGCACTCCTTTCAGACGAATTTATTCACGCAGTGCAGAACGATGAAGCTCTCCACCGAGACGATGGAATCGATCTTGGCCAGCTCCGTGCTCAAGAACTTGATGATGTTGTACGGCTCCACATAGACCTCGACGAGCAGATCGTAGCGGCCGGTCACCACAGCTACGGATTTGACACAGTTGAGCTTGGAGACCGCCTCGGAAATCTTGATGCTGTCCCGATTGACCGCGATCTTGATCCCCATGTAGACCAGGGCCTCGTCGGTGCGCTCGTTCGGGTTGGTCAGACCGCGGATCCGCAGGAACTCATGATCGGTGAGCTTCTTGATGCGGTTGCGCACCGTGCCTTCGGAAACCCCGACCTGTTCGGCTATCTCCTTGTTCTGGGCACGGCCGTTTTTCTCAAGAATCCTGATGATTTTCCAGTCGAGCTCGTCGATTTGCACACTCATTGACTTGCATCCTCTCCTCGAGTGATCGTGAAGGATCACGAAATCCTCGGCAACGGAACAGCGATCGTTCCATTATAGCATAATCTAGTATATTATAAATATCGTAGAATATAGATAATAATTTTCGTTATTGACAATAATATTCCACTAATTTATGCTTAGTGTAGATAATAAACGGTAAGATTGCAGGCAACTGAAATCGACGGTACACGGAGGAAAACCATGGATCTGGCCTTACGTTTTTCCAAACTCGGAACCGAAACTGCCTTTGCCGTGGCTGCGGAAGCCCGCCGCTATATCGATGACGGTGCCCGGGTCTTTCCCTTCCACCTGGGGGACATCGATCTCAAGACCCCGGAGAACATCATCGAGGCGGCGAACAGGGCAATGAGAGAGGGCAAGACCGGCTACTGTTCCAACTACGGCATCGCGGAGCTTCGGGACGCCCTGGCCGAGGATATCAACCGCTCCCATAGAATTTCCTACAGCGGAGCCAACGTGGCTGTCCAGCCGGGGGGCAAACCGGTGATTCAGAAGTTCTTTCTCGCCCTGATGAATCCGGGGGATGAGGTGCTGATTCCCACCCCCGGGTATCCGATCTACGAGTCGATCGTGACCTTCCACGGCGGAAAGCCCGTACTCTATCCGTACCGCGAAGGATCCGATGGCTTCCATCTCGACTTGGACGATTTGGAGAGGCGCATCACCCCGGCCACCCGCCTCCTGGTGTTCAACAACCTGCAGAATCCGACAGGTGCGGAGGAGGACGAGCGGGGCCTTGCCGCTTTGAGCGAGTTGGTGCTCCGCCATGATCTGCTGGTCCTCTGTGACGAGGCCTATTTCGACATCCGCTACGAAGGGCAGTCCAGCTCCCTGGTCTCGTTTCCGGGGATGGAAGAGCGCTGCCTGATCCTTTATACTTTTTCCAAGAAATACGCCATGACCGGATGGCGCCTGGGTGCGGCAGCCGGGCCGCGGGAGCTGATCGACGGGATCGCCAAGCTGAGCGTAAACGACGAGTCCTGTTCCAACCACTTCGTTCAGTACGCCGGGCTGGAAGCCCTGACCGGTCCTCAGGACGGGGCCAAGGCCGTCATCCGCACCCTGAAGCAGCGTCGCGACCGCTGCCACGAGCTGCTGAGCGCTATTCCGGGCCTGCACTGTTCGCGACCGAATGCAACCTTCTACCTGTTTCCCAATGTCACTGAGGTGATGAAGCGGACGGGTTTGGAAGACTACGAATCGTTCCGCAAGGGAGTTCTGGATGCTACGGGGGTTTCCTTCTGCACCCGCCTGCATTTCGGCAGCGCCCTTCCCGGGGAGCGGGAGCGCTACATCCGGCTGTCCTACTCCGGGATCGATCTGGAGGGGATCGAGGAGGGTATCGGGCGGCTGCGGTCGTTCGTAACAGGAAAGGCGTCGCAGGGAAAGGTGAAGAGCGCATGAGCAAGAACAACACCGCCACTTTGAACCATCCCTTCGCTCACTGGGAAAAAACCAAGGATCTCATCGATCAGCTGATCGACATCATCCTCAACTATCGCCAGAGCGGACACCCGGGAGGCTCCCGCTCCAAGGTGCACATCCTGCTGGCCACTTTGCTGAGCGGGGTGATGCGTTGGGATATCCGGGATCCGGGCCGTCGCTTCGCCGACCGCTTCGTACTGGGCGCGGGACACACCATCCCCCTGGTGTACTGTACCCTGGCGGTGCTGAACGAAGCTCTGCGCATCAAGCACCGGCAGACCGGGGATTCCCGCTACCAGGTGCTCGATCCTGAGAAGCGAGCCCTGTACTGGGAGCACCTGCTGGGCTTTCGCCATCGCGGGGGGCTTTCCGGCCACGCGGAGATGCAGGGAAGGACCCTTTTTCTCAAGTTCAACACCGGCCCTTCCGGCCACGGGAGCCCGGCTTCCGCCGGAATCGCCCTGGCCCTCAAGCGGGCGGGGGCCGAAGGGGTGAAGGTGTTCGTCCTGGAAGGGGAGGGAGGCCTGACTCCAGGAGCCACCCATGAGACGGCCAACTCCGCCTGGGGTCTGGCCCTGGACAACCTGATCTACCTGGTGGACTGGAACGACTTCGGCATCGACGACCACCAGATTAGCCACTCCGTGTACGGCACTCCGACGGAGTGGTTCGCCTCCCACGGGTGGCGGACGGCGGGAACCGAGGAAGGGGAGAGCTGGGAAGCGATCACCGCCGTGCTGGTGGAGATCGTGGGCGCCGACAATCCGCAGCGTTCTCCGGCAGCCGTGTGGGTCAGGACCCGCAAGGGTCGGGGCTACCTCAAGTACGACAACGCCTCCCACGGCTCGCCTCACCCGCAAAACAGTGAAAAGTTTTGGGAGACCAAGAGACCCTTCGCCGAGAAGTACGGGGTGAGCTTCGCCAATTTCGGCGGCAGCGCTCCGACGGAGGCTAAAGCTCTGCAGCAGGAGTTTCGCGACAACCTGGAAGCGGTGATCGGGGTGCTTCACCGGGATCAGGCGCTGGTGGACTACCTGGCCGGCCGGCTGGTGGAGCTGGGGGAGAGTGTGCCCAATGAGATCCCCGCTTTTCGTCTCGGTCGGACGAAACCGAAGGGCAGGAAGGACAGCAAGGGCGGTCCCTTCGCCGATCCCAGGTTGTGCGATGCCCGGGCCTACCCGCCGGAGCTGTTTGCCCAAGCGGGGGAGAAGCGGGCCAACCGGGAAGCCCTGGGACTCTGGGGGGCCTGGGTCAACGCCCTGGGTGCCCGGGAGTACGGACAGCCCCTGTTCCTGGCCAGCTCCGCGGACCTGGCCGGCTCCACCAACATCAGCGGTTTCGGTTCTTCCTTCGGGTCCTTCGAAGGCTACGGGTGGTACGAGCGCCATGGAAGCGACCAAGGAGCGCTGTTGCCCCAGGAGATCACCGAATTCACCAACGCCGGCATCATGACCGGATTGGCCACGGTGAATCTTTCCGAGGATCCGGAAACGGAATTCCAGGGGTTTTGGGGAACCACCTCCACCTACGGTTCCTTCTCGTACCTGCTGTACGGCATGGTGCGGCTGTTCAGCCAGCTGGCCCAGGACTGCGAGTGGAAGCTGGGCAAGGTGCTCTGGATAGCCGGTCACTCCGGGCCGGAGACCGCGGACGACAGCCGCACCCACTTCGGCATCTTTTCCCCCGGGGTCACCCAGCTGTTTCCCCAAGGTCAGATCATCAACCTGCATCCCTGGGAGTTCAACGAGGTGCCGGTCCTTCTGTCAGCGGCGCTGAGGCGGGATGTTCCGGTGGTGGCTCTGCACCTCACCCGGCCGAAAATCGAGATTCCCGACCGAGAAGCTCTCGGAATGCCCTCCCACTTCGAGGCGGCCCGCGGAGCCTATGTGGTGCGGGACGTCGACCACGACCGGCCGCGGGGCGGAACGGTGATCGTGCAGGGCACCAGCGCCATGGCCGCGGTGATCCGTATTCTCCGGGATCTCGCCGACTTGAACGTCAAGGTGGTCTGCGCCACCAGCCCACAGCTGTTCGCAGCTCAGGGCGAATCCTACCGGCTGCAAGTTCTCTCCGAGGCGGAGCGCCTGGACTCCACGGTGATCACCACCCAGGCCCGTTGGCTGATGCACGACTGGCTGTACACCAAGATCGGCGAGGAGTATGCCCTGTCGGCGGACTGGGACGACCGCTGGCGAACGGGAGGCACCCTGGATGAGGTGCTGGAGGAGGCCCGTCTCTCCCCGGAGGATATCCTCCAGGGAGTCAGGCGCTTTGCGGAGTCCAGGCCCGAACGGCTGGCCCGTCTACAAGCGTGTGGCTCCCCGCAGAGCTGAGAGCGAGCAGGTTTGCTACTGCTACACCTCACCGACTCCCTCTCGCCGCTGCGGCGGGTGGACCTGTTCCTTACCGTCGGTGTGGAGCACCACCTCGTCCAAGTCACCTTTGAACACGTTCGAGATGCGGGAAAATAGCAGGAAACGGTTATGGATGCGAGGCACTTCGTCTCCGCATATTCAAGTTTCTGTTGCCGATCGGGGTATGATCTCCGAGGCTTTCGATCTGGGGGCGCTTGCTTCGATCCGGTAGACAGGATTATTTCAATGGCAAAACCGCGGTGATCCGGGTTCCCCCGCCCGGAGCCGAATCCACCGAAAGGCTGCCCTGGGCCAGCTCGGCTCGTTCCCGCATGGCCCGCAGGCCGATCCCGCCTTCGCGCTGCGCCTCATCCGGTTCGAAGCCCTTTCCCCGGTCTTGGATTCGGATCACCAGCTGCTCATCATCCCGGGCGCTGATCGACACCTCGGCTTCCTCGACCCCCGCGTACCGGGCAATGTTGTCCAGTCCCTCCTGAACGATGCGGAAGGCCACCGTCTCGATCAGCCGGGGGAGCGGGATTTTGGAAAAACCATCCCGGAAGCGAACGGTCAGCCCCTCCTTGGATTCCAGGCGGTGGAAGTGATTTTCAAGGGATTCCTTGAGGCTCCAACCGTTACCCACCGCCGGGCGCAGGGAGTGGGTAAGGTCGCGGATGCTGTTGATCATGTCGTCCACAAGCTCCCCGATCTCACCCAGGCCGATGTCCGGCTCCTGCTCCTTCAGCTCCTGGAAATGGTGCAAAGCCAGCTTGAGCCCGATCAGGGGCTGTCCGACCGTGTCGTGCAGCTCCTTGCCCACCCGGCTGTGGATCGTTTCATAGGCCTCCAGCAGCTGTCGCCCCAGGGAGAGGACCTTTACCTCCGCCTGTTTGCGCTCGCTCACGTCCCGCAGGCTGGCCAGAAACAGCTCCTTCTCCGCCCATTGAAGCCGTACGGCGCGGATCTCCGCGGTGCGCAGTCCGCCGCCGGTCTGGGGGATCTCGATCTCCGTCCCTCCCTCTACCACGGGAAAACCCAATATATTGCCGATCATGGTGGCAGGAGTGTAGCCGAAAAGGCGCTCCGCGGCCGGGTTGGCGAACAGTACACAGCCCTCCGGGTCGAGAAGCAACACCCCGTCGGGCAGGTAGTTGAGCAGCCGGCGCAGCTGCTCCTGGTCCGTGGGCAGGGTCCTCGGCCCTCCGGCGGATCGTGGCCGCTTCCTCTCAGCCACGCTGAACCTTCGGCGGCTCGTTTCGGGTAGTCGACTCGACGGCACCGGCGGCCGGCTTGAGGGACCTCGGGATGTCCAGCCCTCTGAGAACCTGCCCGGTTACCGACAGATCCCCGATCACCCTGCGCTCGAGATTGGCCCGGGCAGCCCGTGACCGGTGAGCATCCCCGAGGGTCCCACGTATACATCCGCCAGATCGATTCCGGTTTCGGTGATCAGGAACTCCAGCACCTGGTTGGAATGAGCTATGCCCCGGGACTTGATGATGCGGATCAGCCGGCTCTGCTCTCCCTCCATCTCCGTCCGTTGCAGGTCGATCCAGTTGTCCATCAGTGAGGATAGTCCCACAGGTGAGGGGCAGAACCGAAAGCCCCTCCCCGGAGATCAGGAAGGGAAACTCGTCGGGATTATGGGCCGAGCCCCTGTATTTGGTCACCTGCAGATAACGGGTGGCAATGCGATTGCTCACCCTCATGGACAGGGACACGATGCAGTCGGAGAGGGAGCGCCCCAGACCGTAGCGAGAAAGTTCGGAGGTGCTTTCCGCGGTCACCACGGTAGTGATTGCCCTGTGCTTCAGCCAGGCGAACAGGCGGGCCACGGTGATCGCCTTCTCCAGCCGGAACAACAGGCCCTCCAGGTCGTACTCGCCGTTCCGGGATGCGCCGCGGACTACGAACTTCATACCGAAGACGGTCTTGCCGCACCCGGAGGCTCCCCGGACCAGGGTGATGCGTCCCCTGGGCGGACCCCCGTCGGTGTGCTGTCCGACGCAGCGGACCTGCCTCGGGCTGCACGCTCGAATTCGGTCTCTGGCTCCCTCTCGGCTCCATGTCTGGCCGCTTTGGCCAGGTTGACGGCGGAGTTGATCAGGGCCATGTGGGTGAAGCCTTGTGGGAAATTCCCGAGCAGCTCTCCACTGACCGGATCGATCTCCTCGGAGAACAGCCCCAGCGGACTGCCGTAGCTCAACACGCGGTCAAACAATTCCCTGGCCTCTTCCAGCCGGCCGCCCAGGGCCAGGCAGTCCACCAGCCAAAACGTACACAGAGCGAAGGTGACCTCGCTCCCCTGGAGGCCGTCGGCACTCCGGTAGCGATACAGGAGGCCGTTGGAACTGAGCTCCGTGCTGATTCTGGCAATCGTGGATTGGATCCGCTCATCCGTGGGCGGCAGTAAGCCGACCCTGGGGATGGCCAGGGCGCTGGCGTCGAGCTCGGACCCGTCCAGGTTTTGCACGAATGCCCCCACGGACCGGTTGTAGCCGCGAGTGAGGATCGCGGTCTTGATCCGCTCGCGGCTCCTGCTCCAGTGTTCCAGCGGCGCCTCCAGGGAATATTCCCGGGCCAGGCGCATGCCCCTGTCCACGGCCGCCCAGCACATGACTTTTGAATACAGGGTTTGCCGCCGGCCGCCCCGTACCTCCCAAATACCGTTGTCCGGCTGCTCCCATCTCTCCACTGACCGGTTCACCAAGCCTGTGAGCAGTGACCAGTCTTCGTGCAGCAGCCGCTGTTTCGATTGATTTTCCGCTCCCGTGCGTTCACCCATCCCCGATTTGAAATACAGATGGGCCGCGGTCAGGATCTCCCCGTAGATATCCAGCTGCAGCTGTCCCGCGGCGGCGTTGCCGATGCGCACGGGCCGGGAATGCCGGTATCCGGCCAGGTGATCGAGCACGGTTTCCTTCATCTCCCGTCCGCCGTCGATACCGTACAGCACCTGCAGCGATGAGATGGGGTCCTTCTGGTGGGTTTCCTGCAACCATTCGAAAAAATCAGCCGCTTCATGCTCGTAGCCGACACTGGTGAGGGCGTAGAGGATGAGGGAGGCGTCCCGCAGCCAGGTAAAGCGGTAGTCCCAGTTGCGCTCTCCCCCCAGCTGTTCCGGTATAGAGGTGGTGGGCGCGGCTACGACCGCACCGGTGGGCTCGTAGGTGAGCAGCTTGAGAACCAGTGAGCTGCGCACAACTTCCCGCCGGTAGGGACCGTTGTAGGTGCACTCCGACGACCAGCTCTGCCAATACTCCCGGGTGTCCTCCAGTTGCCGGCGGCAGTGATCGGGGTCAGGAGCTTCGGCAAGCTGTTCGCGGTTGTGAGCTCCGCTCAATACCAGCCAGTATCTTTTTCCCGCCTCTACCTCGAGGCGGGCCTTCATTCCGCCGTCGGCGGTAGAATGAAAATCCAGGGCGGAGGAACAGGAGAGGGACAGAAATCCGCCGCCTCCGCCGGCCAGCATAGCGAAAGAGGAGATCTGCTCATAAGAAGTCCGTGCACGGGCGTAGTCGAAGGTGGGGTAAAAATCTACAGACAGCTCGACCCTGCCGGCTAGGCCTTCTATAACCCGGATGATGGTTTGCGACGTGCCCACGTCGTAGCCCCTTCGGGTCGGGGTTCGCCTGTGTAGCGGCATGAAGTCCGTAAGCAGCACGCTCCCGCTTCGGCTCTCGAGCGTGGTTTCTAATATGTTTGTTTCACCTTGGTAGGATTGCACCGTATCGAATTTCTCCCCAGGCGCCACCCGGAGGTACCCCCCGCGACCAGAGTCCAGCAGGCGGCAGAAGACCGCGGGGGCATCGAATCGGCCCGGGCAATACCAGTCTATGGAGCCGTCCGCTGCGACCAGGGCTACGGTATGGCAGTCTCCGATAACACCGTAATCGGAAAGGGGGTGATATTGCGGTTGGCCGTATCGTCGATCCATCGGCACCTCCTTCTCACTCGCGTCCCGGCTGTCGGGACAATTCCCGGGGATGTTTTCCCGCGTGCCAATGATCCTCGATCTCCTCCAGACTCTTCCCCCTGGTCTCCGGTACCAGGAAATAGAAGAACAGCCAGGCTGCGATTCCGATCCCGGCGTAGATCCAAAAGGTTCCCGGGCGGCCCACCGCTCCGACCAGGGTCAGGAAGGTCACGGCCACGGCCAGATTTACCCCCCAGTTGACCACAGTGGCCAGGCTCATGGCGGCACCCCTGACCTTGAGGGGATAGATCTCAGAGATCATCAGCCAGAAAACCGGACCCAGTCCGATGGCGAAGGACGCCACGTAGATCGCCAGGCTGGCCACGGCGATGTAGCCGATGAACCGCGCCAGCTGGTGCAGCTGGAACGCGAGCCCCAAGATCACCAGGCCAACGATCTGGCCGGCCACGCCCACGAGCAGCAGGGGTCTGCGGCCCACCCGGTCTATCAGGCGTATGGCCAGCAGTGTAAAGGCGACATTGACCAGTCCCACCCCCACCGTGGCCAGGATGGAAAAACCTGCCGTCTTGAAACCGGCGAATTCGAATATGGTGGGGGCGTAGTAAATGACCGTGTTGATGCCGGTGAGCTGCTGGAAAACGGCCAGCCCGATCCCGACGAACAGGGCCATACGCAGCATCGGGTGGGAAAGAAGCACCCCGCTTCCTTTCTGCTTTTCGAGGCTCCTCTCGATTTCCTTCACCTCGGCGTCGATTTCAGAGGATCGGCGGATTCGACCCAAAACATTCCTGGCTTTGTCCATCGACCCACGAGCGACCAGCCAGCGGGGGCTGGAGGGCAGGCGCCACATGGCCAGGGCGAGAATGATGGAGGGAACCGCGGCCAGGCCCAGCATCATCCGCCACGCCCCCAGACCGGAGAAAGCGTAGTCGACGAGGTAGGAAACCACGATCCCCACCGTGATGGCCAGTTGATTCACCGAGACCAGGGAACCCCGTACCCGAGCAGGAGCAAGCTCTGAAATGTACATCGGAGCGATGAACGAAGCGATTCCGATGGCGATGCCTACGACGATCCGCCCGGCGATGAGCAGGGAAATCAGGGGAGTAAGGGCGGTAGCGACGGCTCCGATGGAGAAGATGACGGCACTGAGGATGATCAACCTGCGGCGGCCGAAGCGGTCCGCCAGCCTGCCTCCTGTGACGGCTCCGATCACAGCCCCGACCAGCACGGCGCTGACCACGATCTCCTGCAGCTGAGGGGAAAGGGAAAAGCTCTTTTTGATGAACAGGATCGCTCCTGAGATCACACCGGTGTCGTATCCGAACAAAAGTCCGCCCAGCGCGGCTACGGACACGATGATGTGGATGAACCTCTCTTGGTCTTTTCGTTCCGGCATGATCAGTCTCCTCCCTCAAAGTTTCCGGCACAATTGTTCGATGGAATCCTCGTTTTCACGGATGATCCGCTGCGCCGCCGCCTTCAGACCAGCCAGATTCGCGGGACTGGCGTCGTCCATCTGGACATGCTCTTCCCCCAGCTTGCCGTCGATTCGAAAATACTCGACTCCGGGCAGTTTGCGGAGTTGATGATTCACGCATTCACTCTGGCCGGTGGACATCGCGCTTAAAAGCGGTGCTCCCCGGGCTGGATTCACCCACTCCAGGTAGCCCCACGTGTTGATTTCGCGGCAGGGGTAGCGCTTGGTTACGATTCCCGTACCCAGCGACAGAATTAAGAATCGCTTGGCGGAGCGGAAGGTCTTGCGGGCTTCGATGTAGGCGCACATGGCGGGGTTGGCCGCGAAAATCCCGCCGTCGACGAGGCACATGGAGGCACCGTCGTGGCCGATTGGTTGGATTCGAACCGGCTCGAAGTAAGTCGGTGCCGCGGAGGTGGCCAGGGCGATGTCCTTGAGGTAGAAGTTGGGATCCTCCTGGTGGCGGTCCTTGCGCTCCGGGCGATTCTTGAACAAGAACACGGTGCCCTTTGCCATGTCATAGCTGGTAACCAGCAGATGACAGAGGCTGTCTTTCAAGGTCGCCTTGCCCAGGAGTTCCTCCATCAGGTCTCGGATCGGCTCGGGGCTGTATTTCTCGTGGAGTACCTGGCCCAGCCTGCGCAAGCCGCGGAAAGTCGAGCGGGGGAAAATGACCTCTCCCTTCTCGAGATAGATTTCCTTTATATCGTCAATGGAGAGGGCAGTCTGATTGACGAAGCGTTCCTGATCTTCCGGATCCGGTTTCGGAGTGCTTAGCCCGATTGTGATCAGTCCTCCGGTGGAGGTCCCGGCCATCAGGTTGAAAAGCTCGTGAAACTCAGCGGTTTTGCCGTGCTCATCGAGGCGCCCGCGGAGGTGAGCGAGCACCAGCGCCGGTATCAGGCCCCGGATGCCGCCGCCATCGATGGAGAGGATGCGAACAGTGCTCCGGCTGTGCTTCCAGCTGCGTGGTACATGCATGCTCAAATAATGCGGTGCCGGCTGCATCGGCTCAATAAACTCTTTGGAGTATTTCAGGGAAAAAAAGGGGTTATGATGTGCTCGTGGGGCCGTGACGGCCCGATACCATATTCCCACAGTACAACTAACCAAAAAATTTGGGAACAATAAGCTGTTTAGGTTGATGGTCGGATAACTCTCTTAGTTGATGATTGGGACAGTGTTTCCCGCTTCTTTCCGGCCATCAGAAATCCTCCCTGGCCGAAGACAAGGTGCTGAGGGAGTTTCAGCCCCACGTAGAGCTGCAGCACCTGAGCGTGCACAAATACGGAGAAGTCGCTGAAGAGGCTCCCGCGGCGATCACTGCGGGTTCGGCCCTCGAACGACCTGCACCAGGTCGGCGACCCGGAGCCACTCTGCGAACGCCTTCTGCACGTCCGCCGCAGTCAGGGAGAGGTAGGTTCTGGCAGCCCTGAGCGGCTCGTCCAGGGGAAGGTCGCGGCCGGCCAGATATAAAAGCTGTCCGGCGATGCCGCCTATGCTGCCCTGGCTCAAGGGAATCTCCCTCAGCAGCAGGGCCTTGGCCTGGCGGAGCTCCGGAGTGCTCACCGGCTGGGACTGCATGGCCCTCAGATTCCTGATCACGATGCCTCTGACACGGGAAACGTTCTCCGGGGCGCAGGCGAACTCAACCGAGTAGGTGGAGCGGGTCCTGCCGAAGTCGAAGGCGGAGGAGACATGATACACCAGACCCTCGGTTTCCCGCAGGTCTCGGTATAACCGGGTGGCGTAGAACGCCCCGCCGAGCACGTGGTTTCCCAGCTCCAGGGCATAGTGGTCCGGGTTGTCCGGTGTGAGCGAAATGGTTTCGGCCAGGGTCACGGCATCCTGTACACGGCTCGAATCCGGTACGTTCAGGTTTGCCGGTCCGTTCGCCGGCACGGGGGGCAGAAGCACTTCTGGCTTGGTCCCATGCGCCTGCCAGGAGGAAAAGTACCGGTCAATCGTGCGCCGGGCCAGCTGCGGGCTGATATTGCCCACGACCACTATGGTGGTCAGATCCGGTCTGAAAGCAGTTTCGTAGTAGCTGCGCACGTCCTCCAGGGTAAGGGCGTCGATCGTGTCGGGTGTGGCCTGGCGGAGGGCGGGGTCGCCGGCGGGCAGCAGAGCCTCATCCAGCGCCCGACCCGCCAGGTAGCCGGGGCTCTGCAGTTGTCCGGCCAGCGCGGAAGCCTGTTGACGCTGGAGGATCCGGAACGCCTCCCGGGGAAAGGCCGGCTGTAGCTGGTTGTCAGCCAGAAGCTCGACGCCCCGCTCGAACTGGTCGGTTAGCACGTGGAGAGAGAAATCCGAACCGGCGGAAACCGAGGCACCGATGTCATCCACGGCCTTCTGGAACGCCCTCCGGTCCAGGGAGGTGGTACCGAAGGAGAACAGGTCGTCGGTGAGGGAGGCAACCCCCTCCAGCCCGGCAGGTGTCTGCAGGTAGGGATTGGCCTCGATATGGCCGTAAAGGCTCACCGTGTTGCTGATCGTCTCCTGCTGGACGATCACGGTCAGACCGTTGGCCAGTGTGGTCACCTCCGGATGGATCGTCCAGTCGGGAAGCGAAAGCCGGCTCAGCGCCTGCTCCGCCCAGTCGGGCAGCGTGACCGGACCGTGGGGAACGGAGGAGAAGGACTCGCCACCCTGAAATCCCTCGGTCGCTACCGGAGCCCCCGAAGGCTCCGGGGTCAGCACGGCGGTCACGGCCCGCTCCAGATCAAGGTAGCGTGCGGCCGCCGCGTTCACCTCCGCGGCGGTTACCGCGGCCAGGGCGCGGACGGCCTCCTCGGGGGAGCGCAGTCCGTCGACGGCCAGTGCCTGAGACCAGGCCATGGCCAGGCCCGGGATCGAGTTCTTCTGAAACTCCGCCGCGGCTACTTCTCGTCTGACCGCGGCCGCCACCAGGTCGGGATCGACGCCGCGTTCCCGCACGTCGGAGATCACCTGCCGAAGAGTCTTCAGAAGGGTCTCTGTATCCCCGCCGGCCGGCAGAGCGGCTGCGACAAAGCCGAGGCTGACCGCCGGCATCTCATTCAGGGAGAATCCGGCAAACAGGGCCTGCCCCTTCACCACCAGCTCGTACAGAGGTCCGCGGCGGCTGGAGAGTGCGTCGGACAGCACCCGCGTGGCCGGGTAATCCGGATCGGCTGACCCGGGCAGACGGAAGGCGATCAGCTCCATGGCGTAGGGACGGCTAGTGGTCATCTCCAGCGCTTTCTGCTCTATGGGCCCGAATTGAACGGCGGGATGCGTGGGAACCTTGCGCGCCCGGATCGGGCCGAACAGCTCCTTCACCCGCTTCAGTACCGCCGGGGGATCGAGGTCGCCGACCACCACCAGGATGGCGTTGTTGGGTGCGTACCAGGAATCGTAGAAGTTTTTGAGCATCCCGGCGGTCGTCTGTTCGAATGACTGCCGCGTTCCCAATGCGTCGTGGGCGTACACCGTTCCGTTGAATAGAGCCGAGAGCAGGCGGGTAAACATGATATACTCGGGATTGGAGAGGTCCTGGGCCACCTCCTGTTCGATAGCCCCCCTCTCCTTCTGCCAAAGCTCTTCGGTGTCGAGGATGCCGCTCATGCGCAGGGATTCGATGTGGAGGGCTACGTCCAGGTCCTCCGAGGGCACTGTGAAGTGGTACTGGGTGACGGTCTGCTGGGTGTTGGCGTTGAAGCTCCCGCCCATGGCCGCGGTAACCGCAGCCAGCTCATCCGCGGATAGACCGGGACTGCCCCTGAACATCATGTGCTCCTCCGCGTGAGCCATGCCGGGAAATCCTGCGGGAGTTTCGTTGGCGCCGACCAGGTAGTTGACCATCGTGGTCGCAACCGGAGCCAGGCTGTTGGGAACGATCACCACCCGCAGGCCGTTTTCAAGGGTTGCCCGCAGTGTTTCCGGCTCTGGGTTTCGGCTTTGAGCCGAGAGCAGCTGCGCGCACAGGAGCAGGATCCCCGCCACGACGCCGGCTGTGGCACCGGCCCATGTTCTACCGCGAATGGTTCTTGTGATTGTGTTCATTGTCCACCTCTCGCCGGATGGCATTGTTTGTGGCAAACCTACCGCTTCTCGACGGAGTCGCAAATAACCTGTTCAGGTTATCCCTGCCGGTTGCCCAGCCGAACTGATAATCAGTACCCTTGTTGACATAGCCATGCAGATCGACGATGCAAAAACCAGAAACCGGATTCTCACCGTACTGTTCGTCGGCGTATTGATGGGGGCCCTGGATATCGCCGTAGTCGGACCGGCTCTGCCGGCCATTCAGCGCTTCTTCTCCGTCGGGGATCGCTCCCTGTCCTGGGTGTTCAGCATGTATGTGCTGTTCTTTTTGGTGGGCACGCCCCTGATGACCAAGCTCGCCGATCGGCGCAGCCGCCGTGAAATCTACGTGGTAGACGTCCTGCTGTTCGGCGTCGGTTCTCTGGCCGTCGCCCTGTCTCCGCGCTTCGAGGTGCTGCTGGCCGGCCGCGCTATACAGGGCTTCGGAGCCGGCGGCATTTTCCCGGTTGCCAGCGCTGTGGTCGGTGACACCTTTCCGGAGGAGAAACGGGGCGGAGCCCTGGGCTTGATTGGGGCGGTGTTCGGTCTGGCCTTCATCATCGGGCCGGTCTTCGGGGGGCTACTGCTGCGCTTTGGCTGGCAATGGCTGTTCCTGATCAATCTCCCCGTTACCGCCGCCGTAGCTGTGCTCGGTCTGCGGGTTTTGCCCGGGCAGAGAGGTTCCGAGCGGGCCGCATTCGACTGGGCCGGCATGGTCGTCCTGGCAGCGGCCCTTGCCTCGCCGGTGGCAGGACGGCTGCTGGATCATATCGGTGCCAAGCCGGTGATCATCAGCGGAACTCTCCTGCTCACCGCCGGACTGTCGCTCCTGGGCTTCTCTGCCGGCTCGCTGGCTTTGTTCATCACCGCGGGGGTGATCATCGGCCTGGGGCTGTCCTCCCTGCTGGGGGCGCCGCTTCGCTACATCATGTTCCAAGAGGCGGGGCCTCAGGATCGTTCCGCCGCCCAGGGGGTGCTTGCCGTCAACACGAGCGTGGGCCAGCTGATTGGGGCCTCTGCGGTGAGTGCCGTTGCCGCCTCCCTGGGCGGGGGCGTGAGCGGCTACGGCAGGAGTTATCTCGTGATCGCCGCCTTGAGCTTTGTCCTGTTTGCGGCTGCCTGGTGGCTGAAGGGAAAGGGGGAGCGCAAGGTATCCAAGACCTCCGGATTGGACGCCCCCGGCTCACTCCGGTGTATCTTCTAATCCATGAGCAGCTTTCGGGAGAAACTCGGGGTAAACGATACGGTTCTGGCCCTGGCTGTTGCGCGCTTCGGCGACGCCCTGGGCAACAGCATCCTGTTCGTGGTCATTCCCCTGTTCGTGGCCAGGCTGCCCGCACCGGTTCTGTCGCTGCCGACGGTGGTTCGCGTGGGACTCCTGATTTCCATTTACGGCTTGATCAACGCCTTGCTCCAGCCGGTTATGGGGGGAGTTGGCGATCGGTTGGGCCGCCAGAAGCCCCTGGTGCTGTTCGGTCTGGCTGTGATGGCGGCGGCAACCCTTGGCTTTGCCCTGGCCGTCCGCTTTATCGACCTCCTGTTTCTGCGTGGGTTTCAGGGAGTCGGGCTGGCCTTGACCGTTCCGGCTTCCCTCGCCCTTATGGCCAAGAATACCCGCCCTGAATCCCGCGGCGCGTCTATGGGGGTGTACACCACCTTGAGGATGGCGGGTTTTTCCATCGGGCCCCTCCTCGGCGGTCTTATGTACGATCACCTCAGCTTCAACGCCTCGTTCTTCACAGGAGGTGCCTTTATTTTCCTGGGATTCCTGATGGTCCTGAGATTCGTCAAGGATGATGATCCCCGGTCGCGGAAACGGCTCCCGCAGGCACGCCGCGTAGGTGGCTCGGAGGTGGACGTGGAATCCCGAGGCCACGCGGATAACCCTCCAGAGGCGCCCTCAAATTCCAAGAGCCGGATCATCGATCTTTCGCTCATCAGCCCGACGATCGCTGTCGCAGGATTCGCCACATTGACCATGGCCATTGCTTTCAGCATGATCACCACCCTGGAAAACCAGATCAATTCCCGGATCGGCCAGAGCGCCTCCGCCTTCGGCTTTGCCTTCAGCGCCATGATGATAAGCCGTCTGGTCTTTCAAATCCCCCTGGGCAGACTCTCCGACCGGATCGGCCGAAAACCGCTGATCGTAGTCGGGCTGCTGTTGATGACCCCGGTGACGGTCGGCTTGAGTTTCGCCGGCTCCACTTCGGCCCTCGTGGGCCTGCAGCTCCTCCAGGGGTTGGGAGCGGCGTCGATTGCAGCACCCGCCTTCGCCATGGCGGGGGACCTTTCCGAACCTGGCCGGGAGGGGCGAACGGCCAGCATCGTGACCATGGGCTTCGGTCTGGGAATCGCCGTGGGGCCGTTGATTGCGGGCTTTCTCGGGGCCCTCGACATCCATCTTCCCTTCTACATCGGTGCAGCTCTGCTCGCCTCGGCCGCCTTGGGGATCCTGCGCTTCGCCAGAGAGACTGTTAACAATCCAAACCGCCCAATCCCTTGACGAGGTGAGGCATTCCATTGCCGACGACGATCGCCGCGGCCAATACGCCGAGGGCGAGCCCACGACCTTCCCGAAACCAGGTGGACATGAGCTTGAATGCCGGGCGGTACACCCCGGCAAGGAAGAATCCCGTGGCAAAACGTAGAGGAATGCCGAGAGCCGCCCCGCCGGCCACGGCCAACAACGTATTGGCAATCGCCGCACCGAAGGCTCCGATGAAAATTACATGCCGGGGAGACATGACGTCCGCCGGATTCAGCAAACTGGATATCAACGCCCCGCAGACAAACCCGAGTTGAACGGCGATCGTCAGCCAGGCCGCCGAGGCGGTAGACAGCTCCCAGGCCCCTCGTAATTGCGGGATTATCGCCGGGGCCGAGAACCAGGTCGACGTCGACAGGACCGGCGTGACCGCCAACAGTATCAATGCCCTCCATCGATTGTAGATCAACTTTGCGCCTTCGATACGCCCGTGAACAGCGGCAAGAGTCAACCCATTCTCCAGGTTTGAAGCAGGAATTGCCGGAGTTGCACTTGGCTTATATATTACTTTTGCAGTAATATTACCAAAGTGGATTGTCAAATCGGCAGTCGTTTCGGATTGGTCAACAGCATGCCCAATCCCCGAGGAAAGGAAAAGCCGTCAAATCGTCGGCCGAGTGTCGGGCATGATATACCGCGGGCATTTCAAGGGTGCACTGGTCCGGAAAGGCCGGAGCAATTCAAAAGCGCGATCTTGAAAAGACAGGAGGTTTGTTATGAAAAAATCCGGTAGCGTGTCCCGCGCTCGCCTGGGTGCTATATTTATGGTTCTTTCCGGTGTCTTCCTTACTCTGTTTCCAGTGATTCGACCATTTTTTGATGAATCAACGCTCGAAGGGGCTTCCCAGTTCGCCTCGGCCCGGTGGGTGATAGCTCACGCCCTGGGCATGGGAGGGTTCATTCTGCTGTCTTTGGGATTGCTTGGAGTATATCTTCTGTTAAGGCCGACGGAGCTCGAACCCCGCGCCTTCCTTGCCTTGATTCTTTGCTGGATCGGCACCGGCCTGACGCTTCCATTCTTTGGGGCCGAGACCTTTGGGCTGCAGGTTATCGGCCGTGCGGCCTTCACGCAAAACAGCACGGATCTGCTTCCTCTGGTGAACTCGGTCCGCTTCGGGCCCGGGCTCATTTTCATCGGATCAGGGCTGTTGACGATCGCCGCTGCCATGATCGTGCTCGCCACGGCAGTCTGGAAGTCGAGGATATTGCCTAAATGGAGCGGTCTTCCGATTGCGGTTGGATTCTCGGTCTACATTCCGCAGCTTCAGGGGGCTCCACTCTTCCAGCCAATTCGAATTGCAGTCGGACTTCTGATCACCGCAGGTTGTGTTTTGATGGCCCGTGGCATGTTGCGCGCCGCTGCAGAGGTTCAATCGCCAGGCGGAGCCGGCAACGGATAAGGGTTGGCCGGCCGTCCATACCGAGAGCCCGCGACGGTGGAGGAGATAGTTGTCCGGACCACCGCGCGTAAACTGTATTTTTTCCAGCGGGAATGTATAATGACTCATGGTGCAAACCAGGGCACTGGGTCCGGGATTGATAGTTGCGGGTAGTGCAGGCCTCCTCTATGTAGCCAGCCTGCACAGCTACCTGCTCTTCCACAGTCTGGTGGAGATCTTCAGCATCGTGATCGCCGCCGGAGTCTTTATGCTCGCCTGGAGTGCCCGGGAATCACCGGAAACCCGAAACCTCACCTACCTAGGGATCGGCTACCTGTGCACCGCGGTTCTGGATCTTTTTCATACGTTGACCTACCACGGCATGGGTGTTTTCCCCGAGGGCGGTGACCACGCGACCAAGTTGTGGATCGCCGCCCGCTTCATTCAGGCAGGGACACTCCTGTTGTTCGTGGCCAGCTATCGTTTGCGAAAAGCCATCTCCTTCACGCTGATTTTCGCCGCATTCGGGGGAGCTTCGATTCTTCTGCTGGTGCTGATCTTCCCGCTTGATCTGTTCCCTACCTGCTTCGTGGAAGGTGTCGGGGTTACACCGTTCAAGCGCATCAGCGAATATGTGATCTCGTCCGTGATGGCCGCCTCCCTTGTTTTGCTGGTGACGCACGGAGATGCCCCGGAGAGGCGGGTGCGCATCCGATTGGCTCTGGCGATTGCACTGACCATTATCAGTGAACTCCTGTTTACATTGTATATATTCAGCTACGGGGTGTTCAATCTGCTCGGCCACTATCTGAAGCTGGCCGCCTTCTTTCTGACCTACAAGGCACTGATCGTCATCCAGGTTCAAAACCAGCTGAAGATGATCGAGGACCTCAAAAGTGCACGCCGGCAGCTTTTATCCAGAGAACGATCGCTGCGGGAAGCCAACAAGGCAAAGGACAGGCTGGTTTCGATCATAGCTCACGATCTGCGCAATCCCATCGGCGGGGTCAAGATGTTCTCTGAGCTGATGGCGCATCGCTACGATGAGCTGGATGACAGAGATCGCAGGATGTTTTCTTCGCGGATACTGTCGACGCTCAATCAGAGCCTCGAGCTCATGGAAACGCTGCTTGCCTGGGGGAGAGCGCAAACCGAAGGCACGGCTTTTCAACCACAGGTGGTGGATCTACAGGAGTTGGTGGAATTGAACCTTGCCCAGTGTTCCGGCTCAGCCGAGACCAAAGGCATCGATCTGCGCTCTAGAATCGAGCCCCGGCTGGCCGTCTTGGCCGACCGGGAAATGCTGTCGACGGTGCTGCGTAATCTGTTGAACAATGCGCTCAAATTCACCTCGCAGGGTGGAGAGGTGAGTCTGGAAGCGGATATCCAGGGTGATTTCGTGCGCCTGTCGGTGAAGGATACCGGGACCGGGCTCGATCCGGAGAGCCGCCGAAAGCTGTTCCAAACCAAGAAGCATTTCTCCAAGGAGGGTACGGCGGGGGAAAGCGGCCACGGCCTAGGGCTGATTCTGTGTCGAGAGCTGGTGGAAAAAAACGGCGGAAGGATCTGGGTGGAAAGCGAACCCGGCAAAGGCAGCTGCTTCTTTTTCACCGTGCCGCGTCCGGCCGCCACCCGATGCAGGGTTGAAGGAAGGACTTCGGCCGAGGAGTTGCAGACATGAGGCAATCCAGCCGTGTAAATTCAGAACGCAGGAAACACTTATTCGAAGTTCTCGTGTTTCTTTTTCTCATAGTGCCGTCCATGGCGCTGTCCTTCCTGGTGGTGAAGCAGGGAGATATGAGCTTCGTCGTTACTGCGGTTTCCAGCATTTTGAGGGACCTTTCCCTGGTCTGTCTGATACTCTATTTCGTCTGGTGCAATGGCGAGAAGCTCACCGAGATCGGCTGGAAGGTCTCCGGCACCGCCGTCGAGGTGCTGATCGGGGCGATTCTGTTCGTGCCGGTTTTTTTCCTGACAGCTTTGGTCGAACGGACCCTGCAGAAGATCGGATTCAGCGTTCCCGCCACCCCGCTGCCCTCGGCCCTTGCAGCCAACGGCGCCGGAGAGTTCCTGCTGGCCGGAGCCCTGGTCGTGATCGTGGCCGTGTCGGAGGAGACGATTTTCCGAGGTTATCTGATAAACCGTTTGCAGCGAGTCACCAAACACTGGCTGCCCGCCGCTGTGCTTTCCTCGGTTATTTTTTCCCTCGGCCACGGCTACGAAGGAGCGGCGGGTGTCATCACCGTGGGTGCGTTGGGGTTGTCCTTTGCCCTGGTGTACAGGTGGCGGGGCAACCTGATCGCTCCGATGACAATGCATTTTCTCCAGGATTTTCTGGGGATCGTTCTCCTGCCCCTGTTGAGACTGGGCCGGGGGAGTTGAATCCGGACCTCTATGGAATGCGGCACCTCACTCCGGAGGATCTCGCGCCGATCCTTGCAGGACTGCAGTACCCTTAACAGGCTATAGCCCCTTTGGCCGGCTAATTATTATTTTATAAGTCAGCTTTTCTGCGCCCGGTCACATTCGAGCCCCGAGCGGTGAGTAAGCTACTGAAGTTGAGCGTCTCCGGGGTGTGGAGGACGTCGTTTCCGGCTGTTCCGGTGGAGATCAGGCGACCGCGCGCTACGAGGTTGTCCGCACCGGCAGAACCGGGCATACCGAATCGATCAGGGTGGTTTACGATCCTTCCCGGATCAGCCACGGGACGCAATATCGCTCGGTGATTTTTTACGCCGACGAGGAGCAGCAGCGCATCGCAAAGGAGCACCCGCAGCTGTTGGCCGAACGCTGAAGACCGTGGCCGGCATTCAGTCCCGCCGCCAGTGGCTGTGACGGGCGGAAGAGGGGAATGCGGGCCCCGGCGGCAGTTCGATTGTTGACAACGCCGCCACCCGGTAGGATACTGACTGTGAAGTTGCGCGCCCGCGGGGGCTTCCGTCTTGAGAAGAGAGGGGTCGATGAAACCGTATAAGACAGTGTCCGAAATCCTCGAACTGGTCAGGGACTACCGCCGCCGTCTCAGTGAGCTGTACCACAGCCTCGAAGACCCGAAAGACAGTAAACGCCTGGCGATGCTCCTGGAATACATGAGCCGTCACGAGAGGCTCTTCGAGCGTTCCCTGGCTCGCTTCGAGGAAGACCGGCGCAACAGGATCCTAGGGGTTTGGTTTCAGTACGTGCCCGAGGATCTCCGCTTCGACGACGTAAAGGTAGGTCCAAACCAATCCATCGCCCAGGTCGTCGACATGGCCCTGGAGTTTGACGAAAAGCTGGTCCGCTTCTACGAACATATGGCGCGCAACGTGTCCGACTATGAGGAAACCCGAGCCTTTTTCGAGGCATTGGCCGAGCAGGAGAAGCAGGAGAAGGCACAGCTCGAGGTGAATGCGGAAATGATCAAGGAGCTGTAGGATTGGGGGAATCGGTGTGCGCGGATGCGCCGCTGCCGTTCGGGAGGCTCGATTGTAGTATAGTCAGACGCCGGATACGGGGTCACTCCAATCGACCCCGGTGATGGCAAAGGACCAATGAACGAAAAAAGAGCAACGACGACCCACGGGATCTTCGAGCGCTCGGCACGCACCTACGACCTGCTGAACCACCTTTTCAGTTTGAACCTGGACCGCCGCTGGCGAAAAGTTCTGGTACGCTTCGCCGGGGTGGAGTCCCGGGGGGAGGTCCTCGACGCTTGCTGCGGTACCGCCGACCTGGCCATCGCCTTTGCCAGGCGCCTGCCGGTTCGGGTTATGGGAGTGGACTTCTCGGAGAATATGTTGCGGGTGGGCCGGGCGAAGCTGAGACGGCGTAGGCTGGAGGGGCGAATCGAACTTCTGGAGGGGAACGTTCTGCAGCTGCCCTTCGCAGATGGTCGCTTCGACGCTGCGGCAGTGGCTTTTGGGCTGCGCAACGTCACCGACCGGGCAGAGGCGCTGGTGGAGATGGTGCGGACTCTGAAGCCGGGTGCGCCGTTGCTGGTGTTGGAGTTTTCACCCCCGAAGCTTGCTTTCCCCGGCAGGTTGTACCGCTTCTATCTGGGGCGGATCATGCCTGCAGTCGGCGGCATCGTTTCCGGCGCCCCCGAGACCTATCGCTATCTCCACGACTCCGTATTGGCCTTTCTGAGGCCCGAGGAGGTACGACATCTCATGGATGGCGCAGGGCTTCAGCGGGTAAGGGTGCGACGCCTGGGCGGCGGAATCGTTTACCTGTGGCGGGGGATACGCGCTGCCTGACAGGAGATGGTTCATCGCACCGCCGGGACCGCACTCAGCCAACCCGCCGGGGCAAGCTCAAGCAGTCAGTCTCCCAACCGGATCGTGGCGGTAGAACTCCTTCAGCAAATCATACACACGGGGATATTCCAACAGAATGTTCGAGGGGCGCTCGAAGAAAATCTCGCTGAAAACGGCGAAAAACTCACCGGGATTTTCCAGGGCATAGGCATCTATTGCAGAGGGCGGTCCACTGATCATGCGCCGGGCCAGGTTCGTGTAGGCTTCACTGAACGTTTCCCGCCATTGCTCCGCGCTCATTTCCCTATGCAGGGCCGGCCGGCCCTTTGATCCAGGATTCACCTATGTGCACCTCTTTCCATTCGTGGACCACCCCCGCTTTGTCCACCTTCCGTTGCTTCTGGCTGAAGCCGGCCGGAACGATCACGATCGTTTTCCAGTTGGAATACCACTTCAAACCCAGGTTGAGGATCGGTAAGCAGGCCTGCAGTGAGACTGCGGCTTTCATGTACCCGCTCAACTCGAGGCCATCCGCCGCCTCGAATCTTTTGACCTGGTTGAAGCGCGCGGCCAGCCCGCGCAGTTGCTCCAGCTCTGCAGTGGAAAATCCGGCCAGAATCGGATACTCCTGCAACAGCCGCAACCACTGCTGCTCAGATCGAAAGATCTGATCCGAACCATGATACCCCAGGCCGTCGTGGAATAGATTCAGGAGCGTATTTTTCATCACCTCTTATCTATCCTCGGGAGCGTTCGCGCCGCCCGCCCGATTGCCGGGAACCACGTCCCTCAATTGTCCAGACGGCAATGGTCAGCAGCTGCAAACCGGCGGCGATCTTATTCAACCGCTGCAGGCTGGTGTCTTCGGGCAACCGCTCGATGATCCTGTGGGCTTCGCCAATACGTATCCCTCCGCAGTGGTCGGTTTCCACGCCCGTCAAGGGTTCGGATCGGCTCAAAGCCTCTCTCCTTCTACAGCTCCACGATCAACGTCAGGCGTGCATCCTGCCCGTGGTAGGTCGAAATGTCATCCGCCCCGTCGGGCCCGTGAGCCAGGATGACGGTCGTTGCCGCACCCTGGGTCAGCCGGCGGTCGTTTGCGTCACCGGAGTCCAGGGGCATCTTGAAATGGATCGTGGTCAACCCGTTCAACTCTGTTCCAGAGGTGTCGCTCAGGTTGTTCTTTCCGCCCAGCTGGGTATCTTGCCGGTGATAGGTGGCACTTGTGCCGAATTGATCGGTGACCGTCCCCTGTCCGTTTGTCACGTAGCCGATGATAATATTGGCGTCCTTCATCTTCGTGGAGGGGCTGAAACCGATGCCGACCCAACCCGTTGTTGGGTAGCTGACCGAAAAGTCGATCAGTCCCTGGTCGATGCGCCACTTCAATGTGTAGTCCTTGTAGTCGACAAGACGGTACCCCTCATTCGTGGATTTGGCTGAGACACTGGGAATCGATTGGCCCCAGGCGCTTCCGCCGCCACATCCGACGAGCAAAGCTGTCGCGGCAACAGCCGCGATGAGAAATACGATTCGTTGTAATTTCATGGATTCAGGGTACCCAGATCGACTTACAAGAAAATTACGCGATGATTACAGTTCTGAAAGGAATCTCCTCGCTTCCTTACCGCAGCTCTGTGATGTATCGGATGAGTTGAGTCGGTGGCGATCAACCAGGCCTTCCCTCTGGAATCAGCAGCAGGGGCAGCAAGCTGCGGCTGTAAACACCGTGAGCCACGCTTCCCTCCCAGAAGGCCTCCATCCCCGACCTGCCGTGGGTGCCCAGGATCACGAGGTCCGAGCCCAGAAGCCCCGCTGCTTTCACAATGACCCGGGCGGGGTGACCGCGGAGCACGTCGGTGGACGCCTTTAGACCCAGGAGCTCGGCCTGAGCCCTGCGTTCGGCCAACAGCGACTTTGCCCCCTCCGCGGAGATGTCCAGGAGGGCGTCGGCGGTTCCCGGCATGAGTCGTCCGCTTGCCGCCGACTTGGGCGGTAGGGTGGAAAGGGTCGGTACCACCAGGACGAGTTTGACAGGTGCAGCGAGATCCCGCACGAATTCCAGGGCGCCTTTGAAGGATTGCCGGTGTCTTGCATCAGGGTCCACCGGGATCAGGACGGAGCGGCAGGGGAACCGTTGGCCGACCCGAGGATCCTCGGCGTGAAGCAGCAGCACCGGCGTGGTGCCGCGGGCTAGCACCTCTTGCGCCAGACCTCGGGAAAGCAGGCGGGCGGTCCGGCCTCGGCCGTGAACGCTCATGATCACCAGATCGAGGGGGACCTCCTCTTCATGACCGGCGATACCGGCCGCCGTGTCCCGTACCGTTTCGGTGTGCACGTGCACGTTGACGGTCACCCCCGATTTCCAACCGGCGATGCGCTGAGCAGTCTCCTGCAGATACGCCGCTGCCTCCTGAGCGCCGGCCAGATGCCTTTGGCCGTGGACCTTGCGCGGCGCCCCTTGCTCCACAACGTGGAGAAGCAGCAGCTCCGCGTGGAAGGTGTCAGCCAGTACCGATGCGGCGGGAAGTACGCTCTCCGCCAGAGGCGATCCGTCCAAGGGAACGAGGAGTCGTCGGAACATCTCAGGCACCTCCGGATATCAGCTGAACGAGCAGGTAGACGTTCAACATCACGATTAAAACCGCTACACAGCCGGCGAGCACCGTTGTCAAACTCCTGTTGACCAATACTCCCATCACCTTGCGCTGAGCGGTGAACAGGACCAGCGGAACCACGGCGAAAGGCAACCCAAAGCTCAGGATTACCTGACTGATCACCAGGGTACGGGTCGGGTCCAGGTGTGTGGCGATGACGATCAGGGAGGGCACCACCGTGATTGCCCGGCGCAGCCAGACCGGGATGTGGCGCTGTACGAAACCCTGCATGATCACCTGCCCGGCGCTGGTTCCCACCGTCGATGAGGACAGCCCGGAGGCCAGCAGGGAGATCCCGAAGACCCAGCTGGAGGCCCTCCCGAGCAGGGGCTGCAGGGTTCGGTACGCCTCTTCGATGGTGGCGATGTGGGTGAGCCCTGTCCGGTGGAAGGTGGCGGCGGCCATAATCAGCATCGCCGCATTGACCAGGCTGGCCACGCCCATGGCCACGATCACGTCTACGATTTCGAAGCGCAGCAAACGGCGAAGCTGAACGTCTCGCTTGACCCGGATTCGGCCCTGGGTCAGAGCCGAGTGCAGGAACAGGGCATGAGGCATGACGGTGGCACCGAGTATGCCGGCGGCCAGGAGCACGCTCTCCGACCCGGAAAAGCGCGGTACGACCGCATGATGCATCACCGATACCCAGTCGGGACGGTCCAGCACGGTTTCCACCAGGTAGCAGATGGCGATCACGGCGATCAGGGCCGTAATTACCGCCTCCAGAGGTCTGAATCCGTAGCGCTCAAGCGCCAGGATCAGGAAGGTAATCACGGCGGTAAGCAGCCCACCGATCAACAGCGGCACGCCGAGGAGCAGCTGGAAGCCCAGTGCCGCCCCAATGAACTCCGCCAGATCCGTGGCCATGGCCACTGCTTCCATGAGCACCCACATGCCGAAGGACACGGGCCTGGGGAAACGCTCGCGGCTGAGCTCGGCCAGATTTTTCCCCGTAGCGATTCCCAGCTTGGCTGACAGGGTCTGGAGGAGCATTGCCATCAGGTTGGAAGCCACGATCACCCAGACCAATGTGTAGCCGAACTCCGCACCGCCCTGGATGTTCGTCGCGAAGTTGCCCGGATCCAGGTAGGCCACCGCGGCTATAAAAGCCGGTCCCATGAAGGGCAGCAGCCGGCCAAGGGGACCTTTTTTCTTGATGCCGGAAAGTACTTCCTCGGCAGCCTGGATTGTGCTTCCGTCGATCCGGTGGTTCCCGGAGCGTGCCTCAGCGCGCCTTTTCATTGTACACCCCTATCCTATACTCGACTAGGTTGGTCAGAAAATGAACGACCACGAAGATCAGTGTGGACACAATCACCCACAGCCAAGGACCGAGAAACAACAGGTTGACGGCGGTATGAGCCAGCCTCACCATCTGCGATGATTCCTGCCGGCCCCGAAGGCCTGGGTGCGCAAATCTCGAAAAAACGACTCCAACACTTTGCCGCCGGCCCCGAGGTGGCCGAACGCGACTCCGACGATCCCTCCCTCCCGATGCACTACGCGGAGGCGCAGAGAAACACGCTCATATCCTACCGTCAGCACGGCGGGAAACCCCGCGCTTCCGGGCTGCAACTCGCCTGCGAGCTCTTCATACGGCAACCGAAGCTGAGCTCCGCGTTGTGAGATATTCCATGCTTCCATGGGAAATACCAGCCAATCATCCGTCGGAAGGTACTACCCCGCGGATGCTGTTCAACAGGTCGAGGATCCGTACGCTGTGCTCCTCTTCCTTGAAGGGTTTGATAAAAACCGCCGCCACACCGATGTCGGCAGCCTCGACCGTCTGGTCGACGGTCATGCTCCCGGTCAGCAGAACAACACGAGAGAGCTCGGAGAATATTTTCAACAGTGATACCAGGGCTTTCCATCCCAGCTCCTGTTCGGCTGTGTCGATAACTATAATGACGGAATGTTGCAGAATGCTTTCACAATCATTACGGATTTGAAATAAAGGTAGGCGACGCTCGGGGGCTTACACAACTGTAATGTTCCTGAAAGGTTCGGGAAAATTTAAGGCTCTACGTTTCAACAGAGGAGGAACAATCGATGAGCTTCTTGCAGAGTTTCCGTTCCGAATGCGTTCAACTCGGAAGCGAAGCCCGAGACAAGACGGAGGTGCTTGCCGAAATAGTCCGAATCGCGAAGCGGTCGAACCTGCTGGCGGGGTTTTCGGAGGAACAGATATATACTTCCCTGCGGGAGCGGGAGGCGATAGGTTCGACCGGATTCGCTCACGGCGTTGCCATCCCCCACTGCACCCTGGAGGGTTTGACGGAGTTCGTAATCGGACTGCTGGTCATCCCCGGCGGAATCGATTTTCAGGCCCTGGACGGTCAAAAGACCACGGTGTTTTTCTTCATCCTGGGGCCGGCCTCGGCGCGACATCAACACATCCAGTTTCTCTCTGCCATTTCCAGAGTTTTCAAGGATCCGGAGGCCTCTTCCCGGTTCACACAGACCCGGGAAAGATCGGGGATTCTGAATGTCATCGACGAGCTGTTCGGTACGATCCAGATTTTCGAGACTGGAAGGAAGAAAAACCGTTGCCTGTTCCACATCTTCGTACAGCGGGAGCACTATTTCGACGAAGTTCTGCAGGTGATCTCTGCTGTAGCTCACGGAAACGTGAACATCCTGGAATCGCGGAACGCAGGCGACTACCTCTACCGGATGCCCCTGTTCGCCGCCTACTGGACCGAGCAGCATCGCGGATTCAACCGAATCCTGGTCGCGGTCGTGGACAAAGATCTGTGTAACGAGGTCATTCGCAGGATCAGCACGATCGCGGACGAGGGAGAGGAGCAAACAGGGCTGATGGTTGCCGCGCAGGATCTTTTCTACTCATCCGGAACCCTGGAGCCTTGAATGTCCTGGCTGCACACCATACATGAAACGCTCGAAGGCGCCTCTCTGCCGACTCTGCTCTTCGTCGGGGTAATGACCCTGCTCGCATTTTACGCGGGCCGGAGCATGAAGATCGTCCGTCTACCCTCGATCATCGGCTTCATGTTGATCGGGGTGATCCTGGGGCCGTCGCTCTTCGGTGTGTTGTACGAAAAACTCCAGGTCGACCTCTCCTTCATCACCGAGATCGCTCTGGGCTTTGTAGCGCTGAGTATCGGATTGGAGCTCAACCTGGCATCCCTGAAGCGTCTTGGTTGGGGCATGATCCTTATCATATTCGCCGAGTCCTTTCTGGCTTTTGCCGCCGTATCGGCCGGTATTTACCTGTTGACCCGTGATCTTCCGCTGTCCCTGATCTTCGGTGCGGTGGCGCCGGCCAGCGCACCGGCGGGCACCGTGGCGGTGATCCAGGAGTACCGCGCGCAGGGGAATCTGACCAAAGCCCTGTACGCGGTGGTAGGATTCGATGACGGGCTTGGAATCATCATCTTCGGTTTTGCCGCAGCCATCGCCCGCAGCATCCTGCTGCAGGACTCAGGGGGAGCGCAGCAATCCGCCTGGCTGGTCCTGGCGACTCCATTGAAGGAAGTCGGTCTGAGTGTTCTCTTGGGGGGTGCCGCGGCGCTCTTTTATGGTTTGCTCGTGCGCAGGCTGGAACAGCCACGGGACATCTTTGTCCTCACCTTCGCCGTAGCTCTGATAACGATCGGACTCAGCTCATTCCTGCACATGTCCCTGATTCTGACGAACATGATCCTCGGCCTCGTAGTGGTGAATACAAGGCCACGCGGTCTGGTGGAAAAGATCCGAGGGGAACTCACCGAAATCATGCCTCTGTTGTTTATCCTGTTCTTCGTCCTGGCCGGGGCGAGCCTGCACATCGCCCTGCTGCCCTCCCTGGGCTTGGTCGGTTTAATCTACATCGTGAGCCGGGCGGCGGGCTTGATGGGCGGTGCCTGGATCGGGTCTGTTCTGGGTCGGGCCGAGGCGAATATTCGGAAATATCTCGGGTTGGGGATTCTCTCCCAGGCGGGAGTGGCCATCGGCCTATCCCTGATCGTGAAGCAGGAGTTCACGCCCCTGGGCGCGTGGGGTGCAAGCATAGGGACTGCGGTGATTACCACCGTAACCGCCACGAGCATCGTCTTCGAGATCGTCGGCCCGATCCTTACCAAAATCGGCCTGCAAAAAGCCGGGGAGATTCCCGACAAGGCGGATACCTGAATACCTAAACCCTTGAAAGGCTGACAATAACCTGTTCGGGTTATTGTTTACCGGGTTGCCTCGGTTCATCCTTTGTCTGGGAAATGAACACGTTTACCATTCTGGCCATCGTGGTGACAATGGCCGCAGTTTTCAGCTACTTGAATCACCGTTATTCCAAGCTTCCGCCGACGATCGCCCTGATGATCATGTCTCTGGTATTGTCCGTGGTGCTGGTCCTGCTGGCGCGGGCCAGCCCGTGGGCCCATGTGGTGGATCGTGAGATCCGGGGTTGGTTGGAGAAGCTCCGCTTCTCGAGGACTCTTTTGGGTGGAATGCTCGGATTTCTGCTGTTCGCCGGGGCTTTGAGGATCAATCTGGAAGCCCTGGTCGACCACCTGCTGCCGATAGCCGTGCTTGCTCTCCTGGCGACTACGGCTTCGACAATTTTGGTGGGAACGGCAAGCTGGCTGCTGCTGAGGTTTTTCGCGTTCTCCCTGCCGTTTGCCTACTGTCTGGTATTCGGAGCAATCGTCTCCCCCACCGATCCGATCACGGTTCTGAACCTGTTCAAGCAGCACAAGGTGCCTAGAAGCCTCGAAACGACCATGGCCGGGGAATCTTTGTTGAACGACGGCATCGCCGTGGTTCTGTTCGCCGTGCTCCTCGAGGTCGCCCGGATCGGAGACACCGGGAAACCCGCCTCGGCTCCCGAGATTCTCCTGTTGTTCGGCCGGGAGGCCGGCGGGGGGATTGCCCTGGGTCTGTTGCTGGGTTTCATCGTATTTCAGTTCATGAAACGGGTGGACAACTACCCTCTCGAGATCCTCATGACCCTGGCTCTGGTCATGGGCGGATATACCCTGGCCCAGGCGCTTCACAGCTCCGGACCACTGGCGATGGTCGTAGCCGGAATCCTCATCGGCAACCAGGGAAAGACAAGAGCTATGACCGAAACGAGCCGCAAAAACCTCGAAATCTTCTGGCAGCTGGTTGAGGAGTTCCTCAATGCCGTCCTCTTCGTCCTCATCGGTCTGGAATCCCTGCTGATCAGCTTCAGGGTCGACACGGTGGTGTTCGGCATGATTCTCATCCCAGTTGTCCTGCTGGTCCGCCTGATCACCGCCGGTCTGCCGATCACCCTGCTGAGGCGCCGCTACCACCTGCCGCGGCATACCGGACTGTTCGTTACCTGGGGCGGCCTGCGCGGAGGGATTTCAATCGCTTTAGCCCTCTCCCTGCACCCAGGGCCCCGGCGTGAGCTAATCGTGTTGATCACCTATGTGATCGTCGTGTTTGCCGTCGTGGTCCAGGGGTTGAGCGCGGGGGCGGCTCTTCGCCTGTTGAGGATTCCCCAAGACCGATGAGGAGCCGCCCGGATCGCAGGAGAGTTCAAACCGTGGAAGGGAACGAACCCGGAGGTACAGGATGGAAAAAAGAGCGCTGTTGTTGATCGATGCTGCCGTCAATCTGGTGCTGGGTGTCGTGCTGGTGGCTTATTCCCCCCGTCTTGTGGATTTTCTCGGCCTGCCGCAAACCGCGCAATCCTTTTATCCGAACGTTCTCGGGGCGGTATTCATAGGGATTACGATTGCGCTGACGGTCCAGGCTTTCCGCAAAAACGATGGTCCGGTCGGTCTGGGTCCGGTCGGCGCTCTTGCCATCAATCTATGCGGCGCAATCGTGCTGGCCGCCATACGGAGGCGAGGCAAGCGGAGCGACCGTGGCAGACCGAGGGGATCTGCAGTTTCAAGAACGTAATGATCCGATGCGGGGGTTGGAACTTCTTCGGCTTGGATATCCCGTAATCCTTATTTGAATCCAAACTAATCCAAACAGATTATTTCCCGGGTAAAGGGATTCATCGAAATTTTGCTAGATTGCTGATGGTTGAACATAAAGTGGACCGTTCCGCTACGACCTGAAGTTGGTGAATCCATCAGCAAGCGGCGGAACAGAGATGCAGGTCGAAAGGGGAAGACCTCAGTTGTTGAAGATCCTGGCCCGAGTTCTCAAAATTTTTCATACCAATTGGAGGTAACCATGAATCGTAACCATGTTCCCGTGCTCATCGTTCTGATGATGTTCACCGTGTCGGTTGCTGCGGTATTCGCAGGTGGGACCAAAGCCACCACCATGACCGGTACGGCCCCGGCCAAGATCGGGCTCCTGCTGCCGGAGACCAAGACCACGCGCTACGAGACGGCGGATCGACCCGATTTTGAGGCCAAGATGAAGGAGCTGGATCCGAATGTACAGATCATCTACAGCAACGCCAACCAGAATGCGAACACCCAGCTTTCCCAGGCGGAAGCGGCCCTGACCAATGGAGCCCAGGTTCTCGTGCTGGATCCGGTCGATTCGGCCGCGGCTGCGGTCATCGCCGAGAAGGCCAAGGCACAGGGTGTTCCGGTCATCGCCTATGACCGCCTGATCCTGAACTCCAGTGGGGTCAATTACTACATCTCCTTCGACAACACGGAGGTAGGCAAGCTGCAGGCCACGAGCCTGGTGGACAAGCTCAACAATATGGGGATCGCCAAACCGGTGATCGTGATGATCAACGGTTCTCCGACCGACAACAATGCCAGCCTGTTCAAACAGGGGGCGCATAGTGTTTTCGATCCACTGGTGAAATCCGGAAAGCTGGTCATTGCCAAAGAGTACGATACTCCGGACTGGAGCCCGGATCAGGCCCAGAATGAGATGCAGCAGGCCCTTACCGCACTGGGCAACAAAGTGGACGGCGTGTACTGCGCCAATGACGGGACCGCCAGCGGTGCGATAGCCGCGATGAAAGCTGCCGGTCTCAATCCCATTCCTCCGGTGACCGGACAGGACGCCGAGCTGGCGGCAATTCAGCGTATTCTCGTCGGTCAGCAGTACATGACCGTGTACAAGGCTATCAAGCCGGAGGCCGAAGCGGCGGCGGAGCTTGCCTATGATCTGCTCATGAAAAAAGCGGTACCCGGCAGCATGACGGGCGGAAAGACCGTGAAAAACGGCAAGATCGATGTGCCTTCGGTGCTGCTCACCCCGATTGCCGTTACGAAGGACAATATCAAAGGTACCGTTGTGAAGGACGGTTTCTGGACGGTACAGCAGATCTGCACCGGCGAGTACGCGGGCGCCTGCAAGGCCGCGGGGTTGGAGTAGTCATCCCTCCTCACGGGCAACACGGGCAGGATCTTTGGATGCGGGTCAGCAATACCCGCTTTTCGGATGCAGAGATGCAGCCGGGACCCCGGGTCCCGGCTGCACTTGATGAAAATGGATAAAGAGAATGGCGAGGATCAAAGAAGAAAAGCAACCGATTCTGCAGCTTCAAGGAATCAGCAAACGTTTCGGGGCTGTTCAAGCCCTCTGGAAGGTCGATTTCGAGGTGTTCACTGACGAGGTGATCGGCCTGGTCGGTGACAACGGTGCCGGGAAATCGACGCTGGTGAAAGTCATATCCGGAACCTACCGGCCGGACAGCGGTCAGTACATCTTCGAAGGTCGCGCGGTCACCGTCAGCACGCCGGGGGATGCGACGAACCTGGGAATTCAGACGGTGTATCAAGACCTGGCTCTCTGTGAGAATCTGGATGTGGTTGCCAATCTCTACCTCGGCAGGGAACGGATCCGGAGCGTGGTACCCGGAGTGCTGGGAGTGATCGATGAGGTAGCGATGGAACGGAAATCCACCGAGTTCGTGCGGGAGCTTCACGTTACCATTCCTTCCCTCCGCTCCCGCGTTGCCACGCTCTCCGGGGGCCAGCGACAGTCGGTGGCCGTTGCCCGGGCGGTGATGTGGAACTCCAAGGTGGTACTGCTCGACGAGCCGACAGCCGCCCTGGGGGTGGAACAGACCCGGCAGGTTAAAGACCTGATCGTCCGGCTCCGTGAAAAAGGGTTGGGGATCGTCGTGATCAGCCACAATCTAGTCGATGTATTCGATGTTTCCGACCGGATCATTGTGCTGCGTTTGGGTAGGCGAGTGGCGACATTCGATACGCACGGATCAAACCCGGAGCAGGTAGTGGCGGCGATAACCGGAGCGGAATACGGCCAGATCGACTCGGATACCGGGTCCAGCGGATAACAAACCCCGCAGTCGGACCGACGTACTTTAATGCTTGGGATGGTTTAATCATGAATGTAAAAGAGAGAGAGCGATCTGAGCTGGAGACAGGCGGGAGTGAAGGCGGGTTATTGCGGCAACTCCTGCAAAGATTAGCCCACGGAGATATCGGCTCCCTGCCGGTGCTCCTGGGACTGGTTCTGATCGCGGTCGTGTTCCAAATCGCAAACCCCAACTTCCTCACCCCATTGAACCTCACCAACCTGATGGTGCAGATATCCTCGGTAGGTACAATAGCGGTAGGGGTGGTGCTCGTGCTGCTGATCGGTGAAATCGACCTGTCGGTCGGGGCTGTGAGCGGTCTGTGCGCCGGTCTTATGGGAGTCCTCTCCGTAAAGCTCGGGCTTCCGGGAATCCCGGCCGTGCTGTTCAGTCTGCTGGCAGGCTTTCTGATCGGACTGTTTCAAGGATGGTGGATCACCAGGCTTCATGTACCATCCTTTGTAGTGACCCTGGCCGGATATCTGGGTTGGCAGGGGGCGCTGCTTTGGGTGTTAGGCAGTACAGGAACCATCAATCTGAACGATGTGTTCATCGTCGGCCTGGCCAATACGAGGCTACCCGTCTGGGTGGGTTGGACAATTGGGGCGGCAGCCGTCCTGATCTTCTTGCTGGCCAGCGCCGGGTTGCAGATGCGCAAGTCCCGACAAGGTCTGCACTCGCAATCCGTACTCGCCGTGATACTACGGGGCATCGTGATAGCCATAGTGGTGCTGGGGCCGGTGGCGATCATGAGCGTGAATCGTAACCCTCGGGGAAACGTGCCGGTGACGGGAGTTCCTACCGCGGTCGTGATCCTTCTGGCGATCATCATCGCTTTCAATTTCCTCACAAAACGCACCAGATACGGGCGCTATGTCTTCGCAGTCGGCGGCGGCGCAGAAGCAGCGCGTCGGGCGGGCATCAATGTCGACCGCATTCGAATCTGGGTATTCGCATTATGCTCCACCCTGGCTGCCGCAGGAGGCGTGCTCGCCGGGTCGCGCTTGTTTGCGGTCAATCAGTCCTCCGGCGGCGGTGATGTTCTGCTGAACTCGATCGCGGCGGCCGTTATCGGCGGGACGAGCCTTTTCGGGGGGCGCGGCAGCACCTGGTCGGCCCTGCTCGGGGCCCTGATCATCGGCGCGATCGCAAACGGCATGGACCTGCTGGCCTTCGCCTCCTCGGTGAGGTTCATGATTACCGGAGCCGTACTGCTGGTTGCGGTGACTATCGACGCCTATTCGAGAGCCCGGCGCGAGCAGGTCGGTCAGTGAGACCGAAGCGGAAATTCAGACCGGCGTTTCACGGCAAGGAATTTGTCGTGCAGTGTGAGATCAAGGCCCGGGTTGAACCAAGAGCTATTTGAATTGAGGAGGGAGCGAGACATGAATCTGCCTTTAGAGCTGACATTTCGCGGAGTAGAGAAAACAGAGGACCTGGAACGCCTGTTGCGGGAAAAAGTCGACAGGCTGGAGAGGGTCTGCGGCTACATCAATGGCTGCCGGATCGTGGTGGAAAAGGCGCAGGCGCATCAAGACGGAGGCAATCCCTACAGGGTGCGGATCGACGTGACCGTGCCTCCCAGACATGAGCTGGTCGCCGAGAGGGGACCTGTGGAGGAATACGTCTCGGAACGGCTCTCCCATCTGATCCGCGAAACCTTCGATGCCATGGAGCGGCAGCTCAAAGAGCTCGTGGAAAAGCAGCGGGGAGAGCAGAAAAAGCACCCGGAGCAGTGATGCGGCGGCTTTTCTAACCCGAATAAACAACGAATATAGACGGTTTGGTTTATGGCTGGCCGGACTTCCCGGCTGTACGCTGACAGGGCAGAGTGTCGCCGGCGGGGAGGGCACGGCGGGTTCAAGACGGCTGCCGCCAAAAACCGGCGTATCAGAGTTTACGGAGGCCGTTCTCATCAAGAAACAGCGGCGTATTGTACACGCGCGGCGTCTACTTGGGTTATAATAGGAGTGCGAAAGGAGTAGAGTAAAATGCTGTGGCCTCTCCTGCTGTACTTCGGCATCCTGGCAATCGCAATTCCCGGCTTGCTTTTCCTTTCCCTGTTCATTGGAGAACGGCACAGGGAAAGGGCGACGGTGCAGCCCTACGAGTCCGGGATCGCTCCAACAGGCACTCTGCCTGCCCGCTTTCCCGCCAGCTACTACCTGGTGGCGGTACTGTTCGTCCTCTTCGATGTGGAATCCATTTTTCTCTTTTCCTGGGCCGTTGCAGCTCGCCAGGTGGGTTGGAAGGGGTATGCGAGCATGACCCTGTTCGTGCTGCCCCTGTTCATCCTTCTCGGCTACCTGTGGCGCAGCGGGGCGTTGGACTGGCGGACTGCCCGTCAGCGAACAGAGGCTCATCGTTAGAAAGGAATAACGGGCATGTTTTCACGGCGATACACCTCTCCGGCCGCTGATATCGGTACGCGGGGACTCCCCTCGGGAGCACCGCGGCAAAGCGGAATCCTGTTGACTACCTTGCAGGCGATCCTCGGTTGGGGGAGAAAGTACTCGCTGTGGCCCTTCAACTTCGGTTTATCCTGCTGTTACGTGGAGATGGCCACCAGCCTGACCAGTCGGTTCGATATCGCCCGCTTCGGGGCCGAGGTGATCCGGGGAAGCCCCAGGGAGGCGGACCTGATGGTCATCGCGGGTACCGTGTTCATAAAAATGGCTCCCGTGGTCAGGCGGATGTATGAGCAACTCATGCTACCCCGCTGGGTGGTTTCCCTGGGCTCATGCGCCAACTCCGGGGGAATGTACGACATCTACAGTGTCGTCCAGGGGGTGGATAAGATCCTGCCCGTGGATCTCTATGTGCAGGGCTGCCCTCCCAGTCCGGACGCCTTTATGTATGGGCTGACCCGTCTGGCAACCCTGGTGGGCAGTGAGAAGCGGCCCTTGAGCTGGTTGGTCGGTCCGGGGGAGGTCTATCGACCGGAGTTGCCGTCGACACGGGATGAGCGGCGTCCGGGGAGGGAAGGCGAAACCAGCCTGATGCCGCCGGAGCAGGCTACGGCGGACGGAGAAGGATGAACGAGATGGCGGATCGTGAGGCTGAGGCTGCCGTTGCACTAAGGCAACACCTCGGACCGGAGTCGGTGGTCACCCAGGAGACCGGCGACGGCATTCCTACTTGCTGGGTTGCCGTCGGGCAGCTGAGGCAGGCGCTTGAGTTTCTGAAATACAAAGTGGACCGGCCTTACCTCATGCTCTACGACCTCACCGCGATCGACGAGCGGGAGAGGGTGCATCGGGCCGGGCAGCCGGCAAGCCGGTTCACGGCGGTGTACCAGCTGTTCTCCTTCGATCGAGCGGAGGATATAAGGCTGAAGGTCGCCCTGGAGGACGATTACCCGCAGCTGCCTACGATCACCGGCATCTGGCCGTCGGCGGACTGGTACGAGCGGGAGCTGTGGGACATGTACGGCATCGGTGTGGACGGCCACCCAAATCTCCGGCGCATCCTCATGCCGCCGTGGTGGGAGGGCCATCCCCTGCGCAAGGAACACCCCGCGCGAGCCACGGAGATGGGGATGTTCCAGATGACCGAGGAAGAAGCGGAAAGCTTCGATGAGCAGCTGCGATTTCGGCCGGAGGAGTGGGGCATGTCGCCGATGCAGGAGGATGCGGACACGCTGTATGTAAATCTCGGACCTCAGCACCCGGGCACTCATGGTCCGCTGCGCGTGATCGTGCGCATGAACGGCGAGGAGATCTCCGACCTGGTCTGTGATATCGGCTATCACCACCGTGGTGCGGAGAAAATGGCGGAGCGGCAGAGCTGGCACACCTTCATCCCATTTACGGACCGTATCGATTACTTGAGCGGGGTGATGAACAACTTCCCCTACGTGATGGCGGTGGAGATGCTGGCCGGTATCGAGGTGCCGGAGCGGGCCCGGGTGATCCGCATCATGCTGGCGGAGATTTTCCGCGTCATCAGCCATCTCGTCTATCTGGGCACGTTCGCCCAGGACGTGGGTGCCATGTCTCCGGTGTTCTACGCCTTCAACGATCGCGAGCGGGCCTTCGACATCATCGAGGCGATTACCGGCGGACGGATGCATCCGAGCTGGTTTCGTATCGGGGGTGTGGCCCAGGACCTTCCTCAGGGGTGGGAGGAGCTGGTCGGCGGCTTTCTACGGCACATGCGGCGAAGCCTGCGCGATTTCGATCGTATGGTGATACGCAACAGAATCTTCAAGGCGAGAACCGTGGGCGTCGGCGTAGTGGGTCCGGAGCAGGCCGTAGAGTGGGGGGCCACCGGTCCCATGCTGCGGGCCGGCGGCCTGGCCTGGGATTTCCGCAAAGGCAGAAGCTACGGAGGCTACGACCAGTTCGATTTCGACGTTCCCGTGGGAAGCCGCGGCGACTGCTTCGACCGGGCGGTGGTGCATCTGGAGGAGATCGAACAGAGCCTGAGAATTGTCGAGCAATGTCTGTCACGCATGCCCGAAGGAGACTACAAATCCCTCCACCCTCTGGCAACTCCACCGTTGAAAGAGAGGACAATGGAGGATATCGAGACGCTCATCGATCATTTCCTGGCGGTAAGCTGGGGACCCGTGATTCCCCCAGGGGAAGCGTCGATGCGCACCGAGGACGCGAAAGGAAACCACAGTTACTACCTGGTGAGCGACGGGAGCACATCCTCCTATCGCACGCGCATCCGCACTCCCTCCTTTCCGCATATACAGATGGTGCCGCAGATGTGCCGCGGCATGATGATCCCCGACTTGACGGCGATCCTGGGGAGCATCGACTTCGTGCTGGCTGACGTGGACCGGTGAAGGGAGAGCTGACGTGTTGAGCGAAGATGAGAGGCGGCAGATCGAGGCCCAGTTCAACCGCTACCCCCAGAAGCGGGCCGTGGTGCCCGAAGCGTTGAAGACGGTGCAGCGTTCCCGGGGGTGGGTTTCCGACGAGGCTGTCGGAGACATCGCTGAGCTCCTATCCCTGACCGCCGCTGAAGTGGACGCGGTGGCCACCTTCTACAACCTGATCTACAGAAAGCCGGTCGGCAGGCACGTCATCCTGCTCTGCGACTCGGTGAGCTGCTGGATTATGGGCTACGAAAATCTGTACGAGCATTTACGCTCGAAGCTGGGAATAGGGATGGGACAGACCACCGCGGACAACAGGTTCACCCTGCTGCCTGCGCCGTGCCTGGGAGCCTGCGACCAGGCTCCCGTGATGATGGTCGACGAGGACCTGTACGGCCGGCTCGACGCTGCGAAGATCGACGACATCCTCGGCAGATATCCTTGAGGAAGGCAACGACGTGGAACCGCATCTCACCAGAAACATTCGTCCAAACAGGGAGGCCTTCTCCCTAGAGGCCTACGAGCGCGGGGAGGGGTACCAGGGGCTGCGCAGGGCGCTTTCCATGAGCCCCAAGGAGGTCCAAGAACTCGTCAGCCAATCCACGCTGCGGGGACGCGGCGGGGCCGGATTCCCAACGGGACAGAAGTGGAGCTTCGTGCCCATGGGTGGCAAGGCCAGGGGGCCCAAGTACTACATCGTCAATGCCGATGAGATGGAACCGGGAACCATGAAGGATCGACTGCTCCTGGAAGGCGACCCCCATCAGGTCGTGGAGGGCGCCATCATCGGAGCCTACGCAATCGAAGCCGAGGTGATCTACATATACCTTCGTTGGGCGTACCGGCTCGCCGCCGTTCGCCTTGAGACGGCGATAGCCGAAGCCTACCGGCGCGGTTATCTGGGACGAGGCGTCATGGGTTCCTCCTACAACGTGGAGCTGTACCTGCACGAATCGAGCGGCCGCTATATATGCGGTGAAGAGGATGGGCTCATGGATGCCCTGGAAGGCAGGCGGCCGATTCCGCGGCCCAAGCCTCCCTTTCCCCAGACCTGCGGTCTGTGGGGCAACCCGACGGTGGTGAACAACACGGAAACAGTGAGCAATCTGCCCGGGATCTTGCGAAATGGGGCCGAGTGGTTCAAGGGATTGAGCCTGAGCAGCGACGGCGGCAGCAAGATCTACGGTGTGAGCGGGAGGGTGAAGCGGCCGGGAACGTGGGAGCTTCCCCTGGGGACGACGGCTCGAGAGGTCATCTTCGAACACGCCGGCGGCATGGTGGATGGGGCGCACCTGCGCGCCTTCCTGCCGGGCGGCGGCTCCACGGATTTCCTCACGGAAGACCATCTGGAGGTGAAGCTGGATTATGAATCCGTGGCTGCAGCCGGAAGCCGCCTGGGCACGGGGACGATCGTCGTCCTGGACGACAGCGTCTGCCCGGTAGGCGTGCTGATCAGTCTGGAGCGCTTCTTCCTCCGGGAGTCCTGCGGCTGGTGCACACCCTGCCGCGAAGGGCTGCCCTGGATCGTGGCGCTGCTGGAAGAGCTGGAGCAGGGCGAAGGCAATGAGGAATCGCTGGAGTTGCTGGAGTTCCACTGCCGCACCATCAAGCCGGGGCTGACCTTCTGTCCCCTGGCGCCCGGGGCGATGGAGCCTCTGGCAAGCGCATTGAAGTACTTTCGCCAAGACATGCTGCGTCATGTCCGCGAAAAACGCTGTCCCTGGAGGTAACGGTGGCCACTCTCTACGTCGACGGCAAACCCTACTCATTCGAGGACCAGCACCGGACGCTGCTGGAGGTGTGCCTGTCCCTGGGATTCGACATCCCCTATTTCTGCTGGCACCCGGCCATGCACTCCGTGGGGGCCTGCCGCCAGTGCGCCGTCAAGGTATTCAAGGACGAGCAGGACACCCGCGGAAGGATCGTGATGTCCTGCATGACCCAGGCCGACGACGGCACGCGCATCTCCATCGAGGATGCGGAAGTCAAGGCGTTCCGGGCCTCGGTGATCGAGTGGTTGATGCGCAATCATCCCCATGACTGCCCGGTATGCGACGAGGGCGGGGAATGCCACCTGCAGGACATGACCGTGATGACCGGGCACGTGTACCGGCGCAGCCGGTTTCCCAAGCGTACTTACAGGAACCAAGATCTGGGGCCCTTTATTCACCACGAGATGAACCGCTGCATCCAGTGCTACCGCTGTATTCGATTCTACAGGGATCTTGCGGGTGGCAGGGATCTGGAGGTCTTCGGCTGCCATGATTCGGTCTACTTCGGCCGTTACCGGGACGGCACCCTGGAGTCCGAGTTCAGCGGGAATCTGGTCGAGATCTGCCCTACGGGCGTGTTCACTGACAAGACCTTCCGGCGTCACTTCACCCGCGCCTGGGATCTGCAGACCGCCCCGTCGATATGCGTGCACTGCGCCCTGGGGTGCAACACGCTGCTGGGCGAGCGCTACGGGACGCTGCGGCGCATCCGCAACCGCTACCACTACGAGGTAAACGGCTACTTTCTTTGCGACCGCGGGCGTTTCGGCTACGAGTTCGTCAACGCAGGGACTCGCATTCGCCAACCCCTGCTGCGCGGGAAAGAGGGTCTGAAGAGTATCCCGGCTGGGGAAGTCCTGGCACGGGCCGGTAAGATGCTCGGCAAGCGGCGGCTGATCGGCATCGGATCGCCCCGCGCGTCCGTGGAGGCCAACTTCGCCCTCCGTCGCCTGGTCGGAGCCGAATGGTTTTTCCACGGAATCGCCCGTCAGGAGCTGGAGCTCATCCGCCAGGTTAAACGTAGCCTGGTAGAGGGTCCCGCGCCGGTGGCTTCGCTGCGGGAGGCCGCTTCGGCGGACGGGGTGCTGGTGCTGGGGGAGGATGTGCCCAATACGGCACCCCTTCTCACTCTGGCGCTGAGGCAGGCGGCCATTCAAAAGCCCCTGGAGGAGGCCAGAAACCGCCAGCCCCGGATCCCGGCCTGGGAAGATGCGGCCATTCGCGAAGCGATCCAGCAGGAAAGAGGGCCGGTATACATCGCCACCGCCATGGAGACGGGCCTGGACGAGCTGGCCGCCGAGTGTTTCCGCGGGACCCCTCAGGATTCGGCCCGGCTGGCCTTCGAGGTGGCTCACCATCTGGATCCCCAGGCCAAAGCGGCGGGCCTCGGCGGGCGCCTCGGCGGGCTGGCCCGTCGCATAGCCGTTGCGTTGCGCTCCTGCCGGCGCCCCCTGGTGGTCTGCGGCACCTCGAGCGGCAGCGCCGCGCTGATAGAGTCGGCCTGCAACGTGGCCTGGGCCCTTACCCGCGCGGGGCTGGACGCCCGCTTGAGCTTCGTGGTGCCCGAATGCAACAGCATGGCCGCCGCTTTCCTGGAGGGCGGCTCCCTGGAGGAAGCGGTGGGTGCGGTCGGAAGCGGCGGAGACACCACTGTGGTGATCCTGGAGAACGACCTTACGCGCCGCCTCAGCGAACCGGAGCTTCAGCCGCTGTTCCGATCGCAAGCCGAGATCATCTGCGTGGATCACAGCATGACCCCGACGACCGACCAGGCCGCCCTGGTCCTACCGGCCGCCGCTTTCGCAGAATCCAGCGGTACCCTGGTCAGCTCCGAAGCACGGGCCCAGAGATTCCACGCAGCGTTTCCCCCCGCCGAAGAAGCCCGGGAAAGCTGGCGCTGGCTGGGAGATCTGTTGGCGGCCTCGGGCAGGGTGAGCGCTCAACCCTGGCCGAATCTGAACAGCATCCTGGCTGAGATCGCCGAGAGCGGATCCGAGCTTGCTCCGCTGACCGGCCTGGAAAGGGAGGGGCGTTCCCGGCTCCTGGGCCTGCCCGTTCCCCGACAGACCTACCGGGCCAGCGGCCGTACGGCCGTGCAGGCGGCGCGAAGCGTTCACGAGGAGCCTCCGCCGCCGGATGTGGACACGCCCCTCGCCTACTCGATGGAAGGCTATGCCGGTCTGCCCCCGCCCCAGCTGATTACGCGGTACTGGGCACCAGGCTGGAACTCCGTGCAGGCCCTGAACAAGCTGCAGACCATTCCGGCCGGGCCGCTTCGGGGAGGGGACCCCGGGCTGCGCCTGCTCGACTCCGGTGGGCAGAAGAAGTGGGCCTACCACGAGGATATTCCCGCCGCTTTCAAAGCACGGGAAACCGAGATGTGGGTGCTGCCTCTGCACCGGCTGTACGGAACCGAGGAGCTCAGCCGGCTTGCTCCGGGAATCGCGACCTGCATTCCAAAGCCCGAGCTGCGACTCCACCCCGATGACGCGCAGCGCTTCGGGCTGCAGCAGGGCGCGGCCGTGGAGCTCCAGGTCGGCTCCGGTGCCTACCGGCTGACGCTGTTGCTCGATTCTCAGGCGGAGCAGGGTACGGCCCTGGTCCCCATGGGGTTCCCCGGCGCCAGCCCGCCGGTGTTGCCCGCGTGGGGGAAGGTTCGGGGAGTGCAATCCCGGGGTGAAAGCGGATGAGTGTAGTGATTCAGAGCGTCCTCACCGTTCTCGGTGTGCTGATTGGCCTGTTGGCCCTGGCGGCCGGCCTCACCTTCATCGAACGGCGCCTGCTCGGGCTGTTTCAGGAGCGCTACGGGCCTAACCGCGCCGGTCCCTTCGGACTGCTGCAGGTAGTGGCCGACGCCGTCAAGATAATGACCAAGGAAGACTGGATCGCGCCGTTCAGCGACCGGTTTGTGTTTTTCCTGGCCCCTGCGATCATGGTATTCGCCACGGTCATGCCGTTTTCCGTCGTGGTTTTTTCTCCGGCCGTGGCTGTGGCGGATCTGAACATCGGGCTCCTGTTCTTCCTGGCCATGTCCTCTCTGGCGGTTTACGGGGTAGCTCTCGGCGGTTGGGCCTCCAACAGCAAGTACTCGTTGCTCGGCAGCCTGCGAGCGGTGGGCCAGATGGTCAGCTACGAAGTATTCATGGGCCTGTCCGTGATGGGGGTGGTCGTGCTGGCCGGATCCTTCAGTCTCGGGGAGATCGTGAGGGCTCAGAGCCGGATGTGGTTCTGCATACCCCAGCTGCCCGGTTTGGTCATTTTCCTGATCGCGGGATCGGCGGAAAGCCGGCGGATCCCCTTCGATCTTCCGGAGGCGGAGGCCGAGCTGGTTGCCGGTTTCCATACGGAGTATTCGGGGTTCAAGTTCGCCTTTTTCTACATCGGCGAGTACTTGGGCATCACCCTGCTGTCCACCTTCGTGGTGGTATTGTTCTTCGGCGGCTGGCTCGGTCCCTGGCTTCCGCCGATCCTCTGGTTTTTAATAAAGCTCGCGATCGTCATCGCCTTCCTCATCCTGGTGCGGGCCGCGCTGCCGCGACTGAGGTACGACCAGCTGATGAGGTTCGGATGGATGGTCATGCTCCCCCTGGCGCTGTTGAATCTCTTGGTGACCGGGGCGCTCGTGCTGGCTGCGGGACGATAGATCCCTCAAGAGGAGGTTATTGTCGATGTTCAGCATCATCCGCACCCTCTGGCTCGTTTTCCTGCGGGCCTTCAGGCCCCGCTTCACCGTGCGCTACCCCGATGAGCGGCGCCGCCTTCCTCCCCGCTGGCGAGGACGGATCATCCTGTCCAGGGACCCGGATGGACAGGAACGGTGTGTGGCCTGTTATCTGTGCGCCGTGGCCTGCCCCGTGGACTGCATCGCCCTGCAGGCCACGGAGGATGATCAGGGCAGAAGGTACCCGGAGTTTTTCCGCATCAACTTCTCCCGGTGCATATTCTGCGGATTTTGTGAGGAGGCCTGTCCGACCTATGCCATTCAGCTCACTCCCGATTTCGAGATGGCCGAGTACCGTAGGAAGGATCTGGTATACGAGAAGGAGGACCTTTTGATCGGGGGATCCGGCAAGTATTCCGGGTACAACTTCTACCGGGTGGCGGGGGTGAGCATCGGCGGCAAGGATAAAGGGGAGGGCGAGGGTGAGCTTCCCCCGGTGGATATTCGCGATCTGATGCCGTAGGGGAGGTAAGGAGGAGTGATGAATGGGATTGTCTGGATTTCGGGGGCAGTGGCCGTGATAAGCACGCTGGCGGCTGTTACGCGCCGAAACGCGGTGCATGCCCTGCTGTACCTGATCGTCGGCATGCTCGGCGTGGCTGTGGTGCTCTTCGCCTTCGGTGCGGCCTTCGCCGCGGTCCTCCAGGTCGTCATCTGGGCCGGGGCCATCATGGTGCTGTTCCTGTTCGTCATGATGATGCTCAGCCTCCGCACCGAGAAGAGGGCGGCCGTGCGCCTGAGGGCGATCATCGGGCCCGCCCTGCTGGCGGTGGTTCTGGCCGTCGAGCTCATGGTTGTCATGACCGTGGCGCCTCCGCAACCTCCGGCTGCAGCGGCGGTGCAACCCGAACAGGTCGGCTCATCCCTGTACGGTCCGTATGCCGTCGTGGTGGAATTGGCTTCTGTGCTGTTGCTGGTCGGCGTGGTCGGGGCTTTCCACCTCGGTCGAGGTCGAGAAAAAGACGAGGGACGGTGAGCCAATGACGACGGTGCTCGTACAGTACGGATTGCTCCTGGCCGCGGCGTTGTTCCTCGTCGGTCTGGCGGGGGTGCTGTTCCGCAGAAATCTTCTGTTCACCCTGTTGTCGCTGGAGATCATGCTGAACGCCGCCGGGCTGGCGTTCGTGGTCGCGGCGAGTCGCTGGCAGCAGCCGGACGGGCAGGTGATGTTCCTGATCATTCTGGCCGTCTCTGCGGCCGAGGCCGCAGTGGGGCTGGCCCTCATCCTGGGGATCCACCGGGAGAGCGGAACGCTTGATCCTGATGAGCTCAGCAGGCTTAGGGGGTGATATGGTTACGCTCATGTGGCTGATTCCAGCATTTCCCGCCGCCGGATTCCTCGTGCTCAGCACCCTCGGCCGGCGACTTTCCCGGCCGGCCTGCGCCGTAATGGGTACAAGCTCCGTGGCCCTGTCCATGATCGTCTCGGCCGTCGTGGCCTGGGGATACCTGAGCCCGACGCTTCCCCGGCCACTGACAACCACGGCGCTGTGGCAGTGGATGGAGATCCGCTCTCTCAGCATCGGCTTCGGGCTGCACCTGGACTCCCTGTCCCTGCTCTGGGTACTGGTGGTAACCGGGGTTGGATTCCTCATCCACCTCTACTCCACCAGCTTCATGTCCGCTCAAGAAGGCTACGGTCGCTACTTTGCCTATCTCAACCTCTTCATAGCCTCGATGCTGCTGCTCGTGCTGGCAGATGGCCTGCTGCTGCTGTATTTGGGTTGGGAAGGGGTGGGCTTGTGCAGCTTCCTGCTCATCGGATTCTGGTACAGGGAACCGGCAAACTCCAAAGCTGCGCTGAAAGCCTTCGTGGTAACCCGCATCGGTGACACCGCCCTCATCATCGGCATCTTGCTCCTCTACACCCGCCTGGGCAGCGGCAACATTCAGGAGCTGCTCTCCCGTGCCTCTTCCCAGATCCCGCCGGGGGCACCTCTGGCAGTTGCCGCCGCCGCCCTGTTGCTGGCCGGCGCGCTGGGTAAAAGTGCCCAGATCCCCCTGCAGACCTGGCTGCCCGACGCCATGGCCGGCCCCACCCCGGTCAGCGCGCTGATCCACGCCGCCACGATGGTCACCGCCGGCGTCTACCTGATCGCCCGCATGAACGTGCTCTTCGCTTTGGCGCCGACGGTGCGCTTTCTGGTGGCGATCATCGGGGCGGCCACCCTCATCCTGGCCGGATTCAGCGCCGCGTCTCAGCGCGACATCAAGCGCGTTCTGGCCTACTCGACCATCAGCCAGATCGGGTATATGTTTCTGGCTCTCGGTGTAGGCGCCTGGCCGGCCGCGGCCTTTCACTTTCTCACCCACGCCTGTTTCAAAGCCCTGCTCTTCCTGGGGGCGGGGGTGATCATCCTGAACCTGGGTGATGAGCACGATATTTTCCGGATGGGGGGTCTGTGGAAGAGAATGCCCCTGGTGTTCGCTACATTCCTGACCGCGGCGCTGTCCATGGCCGCGGTTCCACCCCTTACCGCCGGCTTCTACAGCAAAGACTGGATCCTGTACTGGGTGTGGAACTCCGGCCCGTCCGGACCGATCCTGTGGCTTCTAGCCCTCCTGGGAATCGTACTGACCTCCCTGTATACCTTCCGCCTGGTGTTCATCGTATTCCTGGGACCGGAACGCAGCCGGCCTTCGGGCCGGCCCGGTGCCCTCCTGACGATTCCCCTTGTGGTGCTGGCCGTACCCGCCGCGCTCGCCGGGTTCCTGGAAACGCCCCGTCACCTCGGAGACATCAGGGTATTCTCCCGCTTCATCGCCCAAACGGCCCCGGTGGTGGAGCCTGCACCGAGCATGCCGGGAATGGTCGTCTGGCTGATCCTCGTTTCCGAGGCGGCCTCGCTGCTGGGGATCCTGCTGGCCTACCTGCTATTCCGGCGCCGCTTGCGGGTCGGTGAAGCGGCGGAGAGCCTGCCGCAGGGGGCTTACCTGCGGCGTTTCTGGCTGGCAGGCTGGGGGTTCGACTGGCTGTACGAACAGACGGTGGTTCGTCCCTACCGGTTTCTGAGCCGGGTTGTCGGCTCCGAGCCCCTCGACTGGCTGTACCGGGGGATCGGGGACCTGGCGGTTGTGGCGCACCGCCTGCTCAGCTTGATTCAGGACGGCCGGATCCGCCGCTACGCCGCCGGCGTGGCCCTGGGCGCAGCCCTGATCCTCGCTTTGGTGGTGCTGCTATGAATCTTGCATTGCTGGTGCTTGTTCCTCTATTTGCCGGGCTCCTTGCCTGGCTTTTGGGCCGCAGGAGCGATTCCGCTGCCCGCCTGACAGCGTTCGCGGGCCTGAGCGTCGATCTGGGCATCATTCTCTCCCTGTGGGTGCGCTTTCCGGGGGCTGGGGCCGTGGGCCCGGGAAAGCACTGGCTGGAGCAGCTCGTTCTGCCCTGGATCCCGCAGCTTGGCGTCAGGGTGCACCTCGCCCTGGATGGTCTCAGCCTGCTGATGGTTTCGCTGACCGCAGTGCTGGGTATGGTTGCTCTGGTCGTCTCATGGGCCTCGGTGAATAAACGGGTTGGCCTGTTTCATTTCCATCTGATGGTCTCCCTGGCGGGAATCATGGGAGTGTTCCTGACCATGGACCTGTTCCTGTTCGCCCTGTTCTGGGAGCTCATGCTGGTTCCTACCTACTTTCTCATCGTGATTTGGGGACACGCAAACCGGCAGGCGGCTGGGATTAAATTCTTCCTCTTCACCCAGGCAGGCGGCCTGCTCATGATTCTGGCCATCCTGGGCCTGCATTTCCTCCACGCTTCCCAGACGGGGGAGTACACCTTCGACGCCCTCCGCCTGGCGGAAACCCATCTCCCGGGTCGGTGGGGAATGCTTCTGATGCTGGGCTTCTTCCTGGCCTTCGCGGTCAAGCTGCCGGTCTTTCCCCTGCACCCGTGGCTGCCGGATGCCCACACCGAAGCTCCCACGGCGGGCAGCATCATCCTGGCCGGCCTGTTGCTGAAGACCGGTGCCTACGGCCTCATCCGCTTCGCCCTGCCCCTGTTTCCGCAAGCCTCCGCCCGGTTGGCACCGTGGGCCATGGGGCTGGCCGTGGCAGGCATCATCTACGGCGGCCTGGCCGCCTTCGGCCAGAGGGATATTAAACGCCTCATCGCCTACACCAGCATCAGCCATCTGGGTTTCGTGCTCCTGGGCATCTATGCGGGAAGCCGGGCTGCCCTGGAGGGGGCGGTGCTCCTGATGATCTGTCATGGCCTCACCACCGGCGCCCTGTTCGCGCTGGCCGGAGGCATACAGGACCGCCTGGGCACCCGGGACATGGACTCCCTGGGAGGGTTGTGGAGTGTTACACCGCGGCTGGCGGCGGTGACCCTGTTCTTCGCCTTGGCGGCGATGGGTCTTCCCGGATTGGGGAACTTCGCCGGAGAGTTCCTCGTGCTGCTGGGGGTTTTCGCGGTGCACCTGTTGCCCGCGATTTTGGCGGCCACGGCGATGATCGTCTCGGTGGTCTATGCCCTGAATCTGGTGTGCCGGACGATGTTCGGTCCTTCGCGCCCGGCATCGGCTGTCGTCGATTTGGGGGCTGCGGAGATGATCGTGATGACCGGATTGATGCTTCTCATCCTCTGCCTCGGGTTGTTTCCCCAGTCCGTCATCGACAGGGTCCGGCCCTTTCTTCAGATCATCCCGGGAGGAATCGGATGAACCTTTCAGATCTGGTCTCCCTGCTTCCGGTGCTGATCCTGATAGCTGCCGCCCTCGCCCTTCTCGTGGCGGCGGCGGTCCGCAGAAGCGCGCACGCGGCATCGTGGATCACCCTGACAGGCCTGGGCGCAGCGCTGCTCAGCGTACCCGCAGCTGGCCGATCGGAGTCGTTACGGGTATCGGACCTGATCGCCGTCGACGGCTTCACGCGGTTTTTCACCGTGCTCCTCCTCGGCACCGCCCTGGTCGTATGCCTGCTATCCATCAGTTATTGGCGGGGACGTCGGGGCCGGCGGGAGGAGTACTACCTGCTCCTTCTCACCGCCACGGTCGGTACGATCGTCGTGGTTTCCAGCATTCACTACGTATCCCTGATTTTAGGGATCGAGATCCTGAGCGTCAGCTTTTTCGTCCTGGTAGCCTATCGTCGTCATAAAGCCGAGGCGCTCGAGGCCGGTATGAAATACCTGGTGCTCGCCGGGGCGTCTACCGCTTTTCTCCTCTTCGGGGTGGCGCTCATTTACTCCGAGGTGGGCTCCCTGACGTTCCAGGATGTCGTAACTTCCATGGCCACCGGCCCGCGATTGGTCGCCGTGGCCGGGGCCGGGCTGTTCCTCGTCGGCGTAGGCTTCAAAATGAGCCTGGTACCGTTCCATCTATGGACTCCGGACGTGTTCCAGGCCGCCCCCGCCCCGGTGGTTGCCTTCATCGCCACGGCTTCTAAGGGAGCGATCCTGGCCCTGTTGCTGCGTTATGCCCCGGCGGTTGCACTCTACGAATCCCGCTCCCTGATGGCCGTGGTGGTTGTGATCTCCGTGCTGTCCATGCTGACAGGCAATCTCCTGGCCCTGCGGCAGCGATCTCTGCGGCGCCTGCTGGCCTATTCCTCTATCGCTCACATGGGGTACCTGCTGGTGGCCCTTTTGGCCGGCGGGACGCGTGGCCCGGAGGCCGCAGGCTTCTACCTGATCGTGTACTTCCTTGCCACACTATGTGTATTCGGGGTGATTGTCCTCCGCGCCGGCGGGCAGGGCGAAGCGGATGACCTGGATGATTTCCGGGCACTTGCCTGGGAGAGACCGGGTCTTGCGGTGGTGATGGCGATGGGGATGCTTTCCCTGGCCGGCATTCCAATAACAGGCGGATTCCTGGGGAAGTTCTACCTGCTCCTCGCAGGGGCCTCGGCGGAATTGTATCCGCTGGCCGCCGTGCTAGTCGCGGCAAGCGTGATCGGCCTGTTCTACTACCTTCGTGTCGTTGCCGGTCTGTTCACCTCCGAACCGCCGGGGATTGGCCGTTACGAACGCGGCGGGAGCGCGGGCACCGCTACAGGGCTGGCCTTGGGGCTGCTTACCGCCGCCCTGACCTTCCTGGGAGTGTACCCGCGGCCCCTTCTGGGGCTCATCGCGGTTGCTATGCGGGGGGTGTTCGGCGGATAGAAACATCTGTTCCGCCCCCCTTATCGTTATTGCAGGACAAGGAGAAAAGAAATGATGGAAAAAGAGAAACGAGTATCGGTTGTGACAGGCCTGGTCATCGGCGTCGCAGGGACTGCGGTTGTCCTGGGTCTGCTGTTCTTTCTGTTCTTCCCGTTGGCCCTGAAGCATAGAACCTCCTGGCCGCTGGAAGACGCCATCGGTACCAACCGCGTGCTCGCCGCGATCCCCGCGGAGTACAAGCGGATGGAGAATCCGCTGACCCCGGATCCACGGACCGTTTCCCAGGGCCATACGGTTTATCTCGGCAACTGCGCTGTCTGCCACGGGCCCGAGGGAACGGGGGATTCACCCATCGGGGGGAACATGTACCCCCCTGCGGCGGACCTTAGCTCGCAGAGGGTGATCGGCATGAACGACGGCGAGGTTGCCTGGATCGTCAAGTTCGGTCTGTCCTTCGTGGGAATGCCGGCGTTCGGAACGCTCCTTTCGGATGAACAGGTTTGGCAGACGGTGACGTTTATTCGGAGCTTGCAGCCCGGCGGGCCGGCCGCAGCTCCGACGGCTTCAAAGGGGCAATCCCAAGCGACAACCGTAACCGCAGCGGATCTCGCTCGGGGGAAGGAGCTTTTTACCCAGGAAGGGTGCGCGGGCTGCCACGGCGGGAACGCCGGCGGCGGAGTCGGCCCGATGCTTTCGGGAACGGCCCTTCCCCTTGATGCGGTGCAGAGGAAGGTTCGCAGGGGGTCGGGCGCGATGCCGGCCTTCGACACGGGGACGATTTCCGACGCGGAGATAAAACGGATCTATCAGTGGTTGGAGAGCCGGCCCTAGCCGATAGATAATAGGGTGAATGGGAGCCGGCAGGGGAATCCCGGCGCCTGCCGAATGCCTCCTGTTTTCGTCGGGACTGTTTATGGAGGAGAGAATGAGATGTTTATCGACTACGTCGCCCTGATGCTCGTCAACCTGTCGGCCAGTCTGGTATTGCTTGCCCTGTTTGTGCTGAAGTTCCTGAACTCGGATGGGGAGAGGATGGCCCCCGGATTCTTGGTAACCGGCTTCATCGCTGCTGCAACGGCTCTTTACATGATTTTTACCTGGCCGCTGCCGAGCAGCTACAACATCGCCTTTGGAGAGCTTTACGTCATGTTCGGAGTAGTGATCTTCGTGGTGGGTCTGGCACTCGCCCGCGGATGGGACCTGCTTCCGCTCTCGATTTTTGCCGTATTCGCGGGGCTCGCTTCCGTGGTAGTCGGCGTCCGCATCGCCCAGCGCGGGATGACCGACTCTCCGCCGCTGGCCACTTTGGGATTCGTGCTTACGGGTCTGGCGGCCATTCTATCCCTGCCTTTGTATCTGGCAAAAAACAGCAGGATTCTGAAAGCGGTAGTGATTGTCCTGCTGGTGGCCGCCGCTGCTATCTGGGCCTTCATCGGTTTCGGGGCCTACTGGAAGCACCTGGAGAGCTTCGCGGGGTGGAAACCAGGGTAGGAAACGGCGATGCGAGCACTCCGACCAAAGACGGAAGAAGGCAGCAATCAGGCAGGCGGACACCTGCCGCGGGCCGTAATCTGGTGGCGGGCCTGCCGTTACCACTTCGTCCCGCCCAGTTTTCTGCCTGCCGCGCTGGGTGCCGTGCTCGCCTGGGCTCTCACCGGGAAATTCTCCCTGGTGTGCTATCTCATCGTGGTGTTGGCGACCACCATCAATCATATCGCGCTCAACATGACGGATGACTACTTCGACTACAAGCACTCGGTCGACGAAGCCCGGGAACAGGGCCCAAACCCCTATTCGGGAGGCAGCGGCCTTCTTACCAGCGGTGCCCTCAGGCCCTCGCGGATGCGTCTGGCATTTTCGATCCTGTATCTCGTGACGATCGCCGCCGGCCTGTACCTCACAGTGACTCGCGGGTGGGCTGTCCTGGTCTTCGGGGCGATCGGCATGTTCTCGGCCTACTTCTACGCTGCTCCCCCCCTGCGCTACGGCTACCACGGTTTCGGAGAGATCTCTCAGCTCCTCAACTTCAGCCTGGTCATCGGGTTGGGTTCCTTCTACGTACAGGCCGGGCGTCTTTCCTGGGAGGCGGCGTTCGTTCTGCTGCCGCTGGGGTTGATGATGTTCGCGATGATCACGATAAACGAAATCCCCGATGTTCACAGCGACGCGAAAGCGGGAAAGCGAACTCTCGTGGTTCGCCTCGGTCGGCTCCGGGGTGTGTGGCTCTACGGCGGCAGCATGTCCCTCGCCTACATGGTGATACTCTGTTCGCCCCTGCTGGGTCTGTCGTCGTACTGGACCTACCTGGTATTCCTCACGATACCTTGGTTCATCACGGCTTTCATCGTTCTGCGCAAGAACTACAGGGACCCGGTTTCCATGTCCCCGGCGAATATGCTGACCATTCGAATCCATAACTTCACCGGCATCCTGCTGGTCGGCGCGTATGTCATCCAGGGAGGGATCGATCGGCGCGGGCTCGACCGGATGGGGATTCCCGTCGCCGTTCTCCTGCTGCTCTATCTTCCCGTGGCCCTGGCGCAGATCGGCCCGCGGAGAGGAGACACGGCCCGGAGTGCGTGAGTTCATGGCGACAGCGTTTCTGATCGTTCGCCGCAACCGGGCCGGGAAGAAGGCCGGAAACAGGAAGGACGGGGAAGCGTGAAAAGAACGGGCAGAGCGAGGAAAGTGGGCCTGCGGATCGGGCTCATTTTGGTAGGGCTGGGAGCCGTGCTCTACACGGCGGTCAGGCTTTGTCCTCAGCGCGCCGGGGATCCCGCCCTATCCCACATCCCCCTGGTAGAGCTGCCGGCACTCTCATCCTTGCCCTACTTGGCCGTGTTCGTCACCGGGGATGGAGGCTGGGTCACCCTGGACCGTCGGGTAAGCGAGGCCATCGCCTCAGCCGGAGTTTCGGTGGTTGTGTTCAACAGCCTGCGCTACTTCTGGTACCGGCGAACTCCCGAACAGGCGGCCGCAGACCTGTCCCGCCTGCTCGAGCACTACTGCAGAGAGTGGGACAAGACCCAGATCATACTGATCGGATATTCCAGGGGCGCCGATGTGTTGCCCTTCATGGCCAGCCGGCTGCCGGCCGAGCAGCTGGAACAGGTACGGCTGATCGCACTGCTCGGTGCCGCATCTTCGGTTTCCTTTCAGCCGCTGCTCATCGACTGGCTCGGTCTCGATCCGCCGCACACAGCCCTTCCGCTGGTCCCGGAGTTGCGGAAGCTTGCGAAGCGAAACGTCCTCTGCTACTACGGCGCCGAGGAGCGGGACAGTGTCTGCCACGGAATCGAGCAGGTGCCGGCCCGATGTGTACGTCTGCCCGGCGGGCATCATTTCGACGGCCGGTATGCCGGGCTGGCCGCGCTCATCGTAGCGGAGCTCGAATGAGCCGGGGCGCAGGGTCGGAAGGAAGGGCTCTATGCTCAGACATCTGTGGCTGATCCCGATCGGATTCGCGGTCGGCACGTACGGGACGCTGATCGGTGCCGGCGGAGGCTTCGTTCTCATGCCGGTCCTGCTGCTGCTCTACCCTTCGGAGCCGGTAAACCTGCTGACGAGCATCTCCCTGGCCGTCGTTTTTCTGAACGCCGCTTCCGGTTCCGTCGCCTACGGCAGGCAGAGACGAATCGACTTTCGCGCCGGCCTGCTTTTCGCCGCGGCCAGCATACCGGGGGCGGTTGCAGGGGCATTTACCACCTCTTTCATGCCGCGGCGGGCTTTTGATCTGATCTTCGGCATTTTGATGGTCGCCGGCGCAGTGTTCCTGGGGATTTTCCCACAGCAAGGATCGAAGCGAAGCGGTTCCAGGCGGGCCCCGGGTGTGACGCACCTGCTCACGGATCGCGACGGTAACACCTACCGCTACACTTTCAATCCACTTATCGGCGTCAGTCTGAGCGTGCTGGTCGGATTCGTTTCGAGTTTCCTGGGAATCGGAGGGGGCATCATCCACGTGCCGGTGCTGGTGCATCTTCTGTTCTTCCCCGTGCATGTGGCGACCGCTACTTCGCACTTCATCCTTGCCTTCATGACCCTGGCTGGCACGGCCGTGCACCTTCTCAACAGAGTTTTTCTCCACGGGCTGCACCGAACCTTGGCTCTGGGGATTGGTGTCGTGGCGGGCGCACAACTCGGGGCTTTTCTTTCCGTTCGATTCAAGAGCATCTGGATTCTCCGCGCCCTGGCCCTGGCCCTGGCCGCCGCCGGTATACGGATTCTGATCGCCGCTGCAGGAGGGCTCAACAGCGGATAAACCAAAAAACCGAGGTGAATAACCTGTTGAGACTATGTCCCAAGACGGTCGGAATTCGGTAGTTTCATGGAGTAGGGGAAGGTGGGCATTTGCGTCCACCGCGAAAAAACTGAGGGAACGGGAAATGGCAAACTCGAAAGACAAGAAAAACGATCAGTTCAGCGGCAAGGACTCCAAGGCGGCAAAAGGATCGCCGCTGAAAGATCTGCCCGTCGCCGAGCTGCGGCAGAGGCTCGGCGCGGACACCGGCGGTTTGAGCAGCGCGGAGGCGCAAGAGCGTCTCGAGAAATACGGATACAATGAGATCGAGGAGAAGAAAACACATCCTCTCCTGAAATTTCTGTCCTATTTCTGGGGTCCGATTCCCCTCATGATCGTCGTCGCCGCCCTGCTCTCGGCCGTGCTGCGCCACTGGACCGACGTGGGCGTTATCCTGCTGCTGCTGGTAGTGAACGCTGTTGTGGGTTTCCGGGAGGAGCACCAGGCCGACAGCGCTATCGCGGCCCTCAAGAAGAAGCTGGCGCTCAAGGCCAAAGTCAAGCGAGAGGGTAAATGGACCGGTATAGCCGCGCGGGAGCTGGTGCCGGGTGACATTATACGCCTGCGCATCGGCGATATCATACCGGCGGATGCCAGGCTGCTCGAAGGTGATCCGGTCCAGGTGGACCAGTCGGCCCTTACCGGAGAGTCCCTGCCGGTCGAACACAAATCCGCAGACGCCGTGTTCTCGGGTTCCGTTCTGAAACGGGGCGAAATTGACGCCCTGGTCTATGCTACGGGCAAAGACACCTTCTACGGAAAGACCGCTGAACTGGTCGAATCAGCGGCCACGCGCAGCCACCTGCAGCGGGCCATCATCAAGATAGCCGACTATCTGCTCATTATCGCTGCCGCCCTGGCCTTGGTGATTGTCGGCGTGGCAATTTCCAGAGCCGATCCGATCCTGGTAGTGCTGCAATTCGTGCTGGTGTTGACCATAGCCGCCGTGCCGGTGGCCATGCCAGCCGTGTTATCGGTAACCATGGCCCTGGGAGCAAAGCTGCTGGCGGCAAAGCAGGCGATCGTCACCAAGCTGTCCGCGGTGGAGGAAGTCGCGGGCATCGATGTTCTGTGCTCGGACAAAACCGGAACGCTGACCAAGAGCGAGCTGACTCCTGGGGACCCCTTCGTTGCGGAGGGATTCGAGGCGCAGGAGGTTATCCTGTTCGGAGCGCTGGCCTCCCGCGCGGAGGACCAGGACCCGATCGATCTGGCCGTGCTCGGCGGGGTGAAGGACAAGAAACTGCTGGACTCCTATGAGATTATCCATTTCCAACCCTTCGACCCGGTGCACAAGAGAACCGAGGCCGAAGTAAAGGGGACCGACGGTAAAAGATTCAGGACCGCCAAGGGTGCACCTCAGGTTATCCTGGGGCTCGACCCCGAGGCGGAAAAGATAAGAGAAGAGGCCGAGAAAGCCGTCAATGAATTCGCCTCCCGCGGTTTTCGGTCCTTGGGAGTGGCCCGCACGGATGAGAACGACAGGTGGCGGCTTGTCGGCATTATTCCGCTGTTCGACCCGCTGCGCGAGGATTCCAAGGAAACCATCGATACGGCCCGCGCCATGGGGTTGAAGGTGAAAATGGTTACCGGAGATCAGTCCGCCATCGCCAAAGAGATCGGCCGCCAGCTGGAAATCGGAACCAACATCTTGGATGCCAGCGTGTTCGAAGAAACTAAGCATCACCAATCCGGGCAGCTCGCCGATTCCATCGAACAGGCCGACGGTTTTTCCCAGGTATTCCCTGAGCACAAGTACCACATTGTCGACGTATTGCAGCAGCGAGGTCACATCGTGGCCATGACCGGGGACGGTGTGAATGATGCCCCAGCCTTGAAGAAGGCCGACGCCGGTTTTGCCGTCTCAGGGGCGACGGATGCGGCTCGCGCGGCTGCCAGCATCGTGCTGTTGCTGCCGGGTCTTTCGGTGATTATCGACGCCATAAAGGAAAGCCGCAAGATCTTCCAGCGGATGCTCAACTACTCGATCTACCGCATCGCCGAGACCGTGGCGCTGTTGGGATTTCTGACTTTGACCATACTCGCCTTCAAGGTATATCCGGTCAGCGCCATTATGGTCGTGCTGCTGGCCATACTCAACGACGGCGCGATCCTGTCCATCGCTTACGACAATGTCCGATCCTCGAGCCAACCGGCAAGATGGAACATGCGGTTGGTCCTGGGCGTGGCCACGATCATAGGCGCTTTCGCCCTGCTGCGCTCCTTCGGAGTCTTCTTTCTGGGGACTGCCGTCCTAAATCTCGGCAATGACGTGCTGCGCACCATGGTCTATCTCAACCTGTCCGTGGGAGGCCACCTGACCCTGTTTACGGCCCGTACCAAAGGGCCTTTCTGGTCGATCAAGCCTGCAGGGATCCTGTTTTTGGCCGTGGTCGGTACACAGATCATCGCCACCTTTATAGCGGTCTACGGCCTGTTGATGACGCCCATAGGCTGGACGTATGCCGGCATGGTCTGGGGGTATTCCCTGGTGATGTTCCTGCTGCAGGACGCGGTGAAACTGGGGGCCTACAAGATTTTCGCAGCGGAACACTCAGGGTACTTCGGACGGCACGTCAGGCCGGAAGGCCAGTCGATCACACGCCGGAGCTCACCAGAATATTGATCGCCTCGTTAATCGCAGCGGTGAGTTTCGGGTGGCTTTCCTCGAAGGTTTCTACGGACTGCTTCAGCCGTTCCCAGAGGGAATGCAGTGAATCCTGCTCGGCCAGCTCGAGATATCGATCCAACTCTTCTTTGAGATTTTCAAGTGCTTGGCCCTGTTCGCCTTCAAGCGGCTCGATCTCGTCCAGCTCCTTTCTCAGACTGGTTAACATCTCGTCGATTTTCTTGCTGTTCATTCTTTCACCTCCTTTTTATCTCCTATTGTCCGAGATCCTGGGAGAGGCTGCCGAGAAGGCTGTTGATCCTGTCGAGATGTTGTCCCGCCGCGGTGAAGTCTCCCCGGCCGACGGCGTCCTTGTAGTCCTTGAAGGCGCTGATGACCTCCTGGACCTGGGTCCTTGCCGAGGCGCTGATTCCCGCACCGCCGGCTGCCGCGACCGCAGTCTGAGCTGGAGGAATCTGCCCCTGCACCTGGCCGAGCAGCAGGGCCAGCGCCTTGTCGAACTCATCAGCCCAAACGACGCGGAGAGGGTCGGCAATGGCCACCCGCTTGATTTCGGGCAGCTGGGCATCGGTGGCCTGCAGAAAGATCGGTTCTACGTAGAGGATATACAGTTCCTGCGGCGTGAACAGGGGAACCGCCAATAGATTGCCTCGAATCACCTGTGAGCTGCCCTGGCCCCAGAGGCTCAAGGCCCGCGACATTTCCGTGTCCTGGTCGATTCGCGCTTCGATTTGCCTCGGACCGTACACTTCTACGCCCTTGGGCAGGGTGTAGACGATGATCTTGCCGTAGTTCGGCATGTCGCTTCGTCCGGCCATCCAGGCGTTCAATACGTTCTTATTCTGGGGGGTGAAGGGGATGATCAACACGAACTCTGTCCCTTTCTCGTCAGGGAAATTGACCATCAGGTAGTAGGGCTCAACGGGTTGAAAGTTGTCCCGGTAGCGTTCGGTGGCGAACTGCCAGACGTCCTCCCGCTGGTAGAAGGTCGGCACGTCGGTCATGTGATATATACTGTACACTTCCGCCTGTACGGTAAGAAAATCTTCTGGATAGCGTATATGCCGCAGCAGGTCCGGGGGCATCTCGTCTCTGCTCTTGAACAACCCCGGAAAGATGTTTTGATACGTTTTGATGATTACGTCGTCCGGATCCATAACGTAGAAGTCCACCGTGCCGTCGTAGGCATCGACCACTGCCTTGACCGCGTTGCGTATATAGCCCAGTCCGTTGAACTGCCCCAGGGTACCCAGGTAGGGTTCGGAGTACGGATATTCAGATGAAACCGTGTAGGCATCCACGATGTATTTGATCCGGCCGCTGTCGGTGAGCACGGCGTACGGGTCGCGATCATACATCAGGAACGGGGCCAGGGCCGCCACTCGCTGCTTGATCTCCCGCCGGAACATGACCCTGGAGTCCCGAACGATGTAGGTGGAGAACAGCTGTTGGAAGCTGTTGAAGCGTAAGGCGAATATGAAGCGCCGCCACGGGGTTCCCATGAGCACTCCCCCCGCACCTTCATAGGTCGAGAAAACGTTCTGCTGCCCCGAAGGATAGTTGAACTCCTGTTGACTGGTGTGCACGAACACGTAGTCCCGTGTCTTCTCCCCATAGTAGATCTCGGGCCGCTTGACCGCGAGCCGCGGGTCCTTCGACTCGGGCGGGATGCCCCGAATGATCAGGTCGGGTCCCCCGCCGGGCAGAATATCATGGGCGAGCAGCATGACCATTCCATAGCCGTGGGTGTACTTGAAATGCAGGCTAACCCAGGTCTGCGAGGCCGGATTCAGCTGGGTCTTCTCCATCTCCCGCACCGAGAGCATAACCTGGCGGTACTTGCCCTGGAGGTTGTAGCGGTCTATATCCACGTCGAAGAACTCGTAATACAGCCGGATCTCCTGCTGCTGCTTCAAATTCGCCAGCAGGGCCCGGGAATCCCACAGACGCACGTTCATCAGGGTGTTGTCGTTCTGGGCGACCACCCGAGGGGTGATGTCGCTGCCGACCTTGTACTGCCGCTCCTCGATGCGCTGGTTTGTCAGGCCGAACGCCGCCCGGGTGAACTCGATGTTGTTTTTCAAATAAGGGGCTTCCATGGTAATCTCGTTCGGGCTCACGATCAGGGCCTGCACGATACCGGGTATGATCCCGGTGAACAGTATCACGGTTCCGATCAGGGCCGCAGGAAAGATTAGCACCCGTCCCGTCAATCTCAACGTGCCCTCTACAGCACCCGGCACCAGACCGAACAGCTTTCTGCGAAATTGTGAACTGGCCGCGGCGATGACCAGGAGAATAGCAGAGACGAGGAGAGCTCCCGCCGTAACCGCATAACCCAGAACCCGGAAGTGTACGTCCACATAGCCGGGTCCGAACACCACTCCCCAATTCGAATACATCAGGCGAAAGATATTCAGCACCGCATTCCAGGCCAGAACGAATACCGGCAAGGCGAGCAGGATCAGCAGTTGTACCGTCAGAGACTGCACGCCCGGATCCGCCAAGCCCGTCACGGATCCCTGCTCGCCTTTTCGCTGCATTAGGGCAAACAGGCTCAGCAGGGTCACCCCTATTGCCAGGACGAATGTCAGGATCAGCCAGCCCACCAGGGCGGAGTACAGCGGCAGGGAGAACAGGTAGAAGCTTACGGATCTGCCGAAAACCGGCTCGACTACTGTGGACGGTGCCTGGTGAAAAAAGAGCAAGAATTTGGACCACAGGCCGGAGGTCCAGACGCCGAGCAGCAGGGCCAGGACCAGGGCCGTGGGAAAGGAGCCGAAGCGAGCCAGGCGGGAATTGACCTTGCCGAAGGCGTGGCGGGTAGTGAAGAAGAGAAACAGAAAGGCGGAGACTGCGCCGGCGAAGTACAGCAGCACTTCGAATCGCAGTACCGTCAGGAAGCGCCCCGCGTAGCCGAGGTTCTTGAACCAGAGAAAATCCGTGTAAAGATTGACGAATACCAGAAAGGCGATGATGATCAGGACGTCGAAAATGACGACCAGGATCGCCCCCCGCAGCCTGCGCTGGTAGGCTTCCTCAGACAGTTTCTCTTTGTTCCTTCTTACCAGGATGAGTGGAATCAGACCTACCATAAAAACGATCACGGCGAATAGAAAAGACACGACATACCTCCTGTGTGGGGTAGAGTCTACGATTGCCAGCGCCGTAGGGGGAATAACCGGAACAGACTATTTAGCAGAAAATAAGAGTCTATGGGAGGCGGGAACGGAGGCCCTTCAATTTCTCTTCTTCTCGGTTACCCAGAACTCCATGTACTTGCCGAGCATCAGTCGGGTCTGGGCGTCCAGCGCCGGGATCGCACCGAAGATTATACTGATCGGGGGGATGAGGAGCCACTCGAAAACATGAGCGATTCGCTTGAGGATGCGCAGTTTCCCTCCGATTCTGGGCAAGAACAGCTGGCTCAGTAGTACGTAGGTCAGGTAGCCGCCTAAGGCCAGGTTGAACATCGTGCTCAAGATCCTGGGCTCGCTGTAGGTGACAACCGAGGTGGTGAACTCCCGATGCATGAACACCGCGGGGAGCCAGCTCATGATCCCCAGGAGGATAGGCCAGGTCGTCCAGGACACGTGGGTCTGAAGCAGCTTGTACGCCTGCTTGACGCGCACCATGAGAGGAATGTCCCCGGCGAGCAGAAAGGCGCTCATGACCAGGGGCACGTTTTCCACACCCCAGGCCCAGCGGCGTTTTTGCTTGTACACATTAACCAGGGTTTTGCGCCAGTTTTCCGCCTGGGTGATATCCATGGAAACCGTTGTGTACATGGGAACGACCCGGTAGTCGCCCCGGAACTCGATGAGAGCTTTCCAGTAAATCGCCGAGTCGTCGGAGATCATGTCTGTCGGCCAGTAGTCGATATCCACCAGCGCCTTGAAGCTCATGCTGTGGCTGGAGAAGGTGACAAGTTTTTCCGGATTGGTGGCCTCCACCAGCTGGAAGAATGAGGAGCCGATATCCAGTACCCTCGCGAATCCCGGAGCCTGCCACAGGTTGTTCTGGTACAGCGGGATGGGCTGGTAGCTGGCCCGGGTGCGCTCGGGGTTAACCAGGAAATGATAGGTCAGGCAGCTGAAATAGCCTGGATTGACCACCGTGTCCGCATCGAAGCAGGAGATAACGATGTTTTCAAAGGGAACGGCTCTCTCTTTGAAATAGGCGGCGGCCTTCCTCGCGGCGAAGGAGGCGTTCGCTCCTTTCACCCTTGCTTCGCCGGGGAGCCCCGACGGGTGGGTGACGACCAACAGATCCAGGAACGACCCGGCGTATTTCTTTCTCACTGCCTCTGCGTCGGCCTTGGTCTGGGCGGGGGCGCGTTCCTCGACCGCCAGGATGATCAACATCCGCCTGTTAGGAAAGTCACATTCGACGATGCTTTCCAGACCCGGCTGGAAAATTTCCGCCGTTTCCCTGGCGATCGGGAAAATCACCAGGTGATAGATTTCCGACCACGCAGGGGGCAGCTTGCCGGCGCGCACGAGGATTTCCAGCTCATGGCGATGGGTTCTGGCGGAGAGCCTTTCCCGCCACGATTTACCGCGCTGAGAATGTCGCAGCTCCTCGAGATAGGCCTCGGGATCCTCCAGGCGCCGGCTCCGTTCCAGCCAATCGGTGCCCTTTTCCGCCTTCAGGCGTAGGTACGAGAGAATAAGAAAGATGTTCGTGTACAGCATCCTGAGGAGCCAGGACAGCACGAAAGCCACGACGACCAGTGCCGCCAGCACCGGATCGACCAGCGTCAGGACCAGCATCCCCAGAATCAGGCTGAAGCTGAGCAGGGCCGGCAGGATCTCGAAGAAGCGGCTCAGTCGTTTTGCCCTTAGGTGCAGGGCATTTCTCGAATAGTTGAAATCGTCAATCATGGCGGCAGCTTCTTTCTGAGATCAAGCAGCAGCTGGTCGACAAACTGGGTCTTTTCGAAGATCTGCAGGCTCGACAGTCTGCCGGTACGGCCGTCGATATAGTACAACCGGCCCGTGTGATCGGAATAATAGATCGAGGTGTCGCGGTGGACATTCGCCACCGGAAACTTCCCCCACTGTCCCTCTCGTTCGGGACCGAGCAGAACAACACTCTCGCCGTCCCGGTACAGTATATGGCTTGCCTCCAGGACGAAGAAGGCCTGTTGTACGTTGATCCCGGACACGGGAATCCATTGCAGTTGCGGAGCCGCGGCTGTGATCTGGCCGGAAACAGCGGCGGGATCGAGTTGCAGCACGGCGAGTCTTTGATCCTGCCACAACACCAGCTGCGACGGATCCGGATCATCCCGGTATCCCTTGATTCGCTCCAGGGCCACGGTTCCCCCTTTCCCGGCCGTGATGAGCTCACCGTTCTGACCCCGAAAGATCAACACGCCGTTATCGTTGGGCGTGATCCTTATAAATCCTGACGCGGGGAGCAGAGAGTTAATCGACTTGTATTCATCCAGGGACCGCACGTTCTTGGCATCGAAGTCCAAGCTGATCAGGCTCCCTTCCAGGGTCAGGAAGTACAGCGTGTCGTTGCGGATACCGAAGCCACGAAGCCGGTAGGGAAAGCGGGGATAGCTCCTGCCGCTCGGCACGTTTATCCTGGCAACGAAACCTTCACGGTAGTAGAACAGATCCGTGGCATTCTCTGCAGCCCAATGGAGACCGTCGATTCCCGCGGGTATCAAAGTGCTGAGATCCTTGATGGTAACGCTCCCGGATTTGATCGTCACCAGCAGTCGCAGACCACTGGATTCTCTTTGCGCTTCTACCAACAGAACCGAGCCGTTCGCCAGGGGAATCAAGGAAGCGATTCTTGCCTCGGCGAAGGGGGATTTTACATCGACCAGCGGCAGGACCTCCTGCCGCTCCAGCTCATAGAGAAAAAGATCGATGAGCCGCGGGCCTTGCTGCAGCAACAGGTTGGGATATTCGGACATGTTGAGGATGTCTTGGAATGCCGCCGGATGCAGCTCCTCCAGCTGCCACTGTTGAGGTAGAAGCAAAATATCCCGCAGAACGGAAGTTTTACCTTCTTCGATTGTGACGGTGTGAATCCAGGGGATGTAGTCCTGCAGGGACAGTGCAAGTTCGTGTGGCCCCGGTGGTAGGTCCAGCACTGAAGTCGGGGTTAGTTTGGAGTACTCTTTGGCGTCTACGAACAGTCGTGCGCCCGGGGGAAAACTGGCTATGTAAAGATCGCCGGTCGCCTGTATAAGCCGTTTTCCGCTTAGCTGCAGGTTGTATCCCAGTACATGAAGTATGATCAGAGGACAGAGCACGATGTAAACGAGGAGGAAAAAGTAGAACAGAAACCTGCGCAGTTTCGGAAGCGATATCATGGCCCATTCCGTGGTTCGACACGGTAGTATTGCATTATAGCTTCCGAGGGCCGGTAGGTGAAGCGAATGCCGCCGTCCGTGTCTACCGCCGGGACCTCCGTGCCGGTACCGTTCAACACCCGTGCCGCGCCACCGCCTTGGCCGCTGAACCCATCCAGGTATACTTCGGTGCTCCGGTTTGACCAAACCAGAATGTCGCCGTTCGCCTGCCTGAGCAGGTCCGCAGCCGTGGCCTGATCCAGGGACACCGTCGCCGTATCGCTGCGAATAGAGATGCCTCGATCTCCCCCGTACAGGGAAGCGCTCTGCAGCGCCCCCGCACGAACTTTGAGGATGGAAACGCTGTGCCCGCCGACCGATGCACTGAGGGAACGCCACCGGCTGCCGGAAATGGCATCGCGATAGTGAACTTCCGTCGAAGCAGCCTCGGTGTTGCGGTTGAGGAGGAAAAGATAGCTTACCGCGAGTTGGCGATTGATGATTGGAACGACCTCGACCCGAGGCTCATCGCTGTACGCGTAGCGTGCCGGAATTCTCTCCCTCTGAGCGAGCCAAAGGTACAGCTCGGCATCGCTGCAGTAGGTCCCGATATAGATTACCTTGCCGAGCCCTACGGTTTTTTCCACGGCAATGATATCGCCATCACTGTTTGTGGCCAGTATCCGGCAAGCCTTGCCGCTGAACTTCAAATGATGAGCAAGCCGGGATCCTCTGAATCCCCGACCGTCCTCCTCCATCCGAAACTCCCGGGTTTTTTCGAGTTTTCGGGTTTCTACAACTGTCAGCTCGGGAAGCAGCGCCTCCTTGAGCAGGGAAAGGGGCCGGAGGTCCAGATCGAGGGTGGGCAGGCTCGGCATGAGCACCAGGATTCCCCCGCCTTTGACATACTCCGCCAGGGCGGTCTGTGCGGCTGGTTCCATGACCTCCTGAGATAGCACGATGAGCAACTTCCGTTCCGCTTTCACCTCGGGCGGTTTCACCTGGAGGTCGACGATATCAAACTCCGCGTCCAGGTCGATCAAACCCGCCATCAGCTCCTGCAGGAACTCGTTGGACCCGACAGCGGTCGAAAAAATCTTTGCCAGCTCGGAGGGTTTCCTCCGGCCGTAGGTCGTATAGAGTACCGGCATATTGTACGGAGCATAAGAGGCAAGGCTGATCGCTGAAACCGGTTGAGCCCGGGCGAAGGCTTCTCCTTCAGACTCCGTGTACCTGATCAGGCGCAGCAGTCGCTGATAGGCCGGCCTGAGATTTCCAAGGGCATCGATCGGAGCATCCCCCGGATAGGGTTCCCGGCTGTTGCTGTAGGGACGACCTTGGTAGGTGCCGGCGTTGCTCGCATCCGCCAAGGGATATATGTCGGTTGCCTTGGAGTATGGCAGCGTGTAGCGGGTAAGAAAATCGAACTCTTCGGCGCTTCCCCAGCCCCAATTCACTTCGGGCGTGATGCTCGGGCGATCGAGCTGGCTGCCACTCAGCTGCTTGAGCCGGCGCACTCCACGGACATAGGAGGAGGTGCTGTACAACGGATGGGGGTCCAGCCAGAAGTTCACGCCCAGCCAGATCTCACTGCTGAGGGCTCCGAAACTCATCGGAGCCTCGTCCTCCAGCATGCCCGCGTTGTGGTACAGGGGTACCGAAACCCCGAGACCTTTCAGCATACCGGAATACTGCCGCAAAACCGCTGCGCCGTACCAGTTCTTGAACCGCACCCAGTCCTGGAAAACGAGCCAGTCGGAGGGCTCGTGTAAGTGCCAGTCCCCGGCTTTGGGCGGCGATATTTCGATGAAATCACCACAGGTGGTTCCATGGTACCGGTTGTAGCCCGGAATATCGCCGTAAGCATCCCGCAGCCAGTGCCGGTACAGTTCCTGAACCGTCGGGGTGTAGCCCCAGGCGAAGGGATTGGCGAGCTCGGAGGTGCTGTACAGCAGCTCGTTGTCCACCTGAAGGGCCACGATCGGACCCCGGCTGTACTGATATTCGGACAGCACCTGTTCGTACAGCTCGGTATACCATCGCAGCACGTACCGCATATAGGTGGGATTGAGGTGGTCCGGCAGGGGAGTGCCGTCCTGGCGAAACCGCACCCTCCAGCCGTGCTGATCCCGCATGACGATTTCCGGATGCTCTCGTGTCAGCCAATCGGGGATGCCCCCATGCCGGACCTCGGCACAGATGAACGGGCCGGGTTTTGCGATGAAGTACATACCCCTTTCAGCGATGAGCCTGATGAAATGCACGAGGTTCCTGCGTTCCTCTCCTCCTGAGCCGGTGAAGTCGAAGCGGCCTTCCTCCGGCTCGTGAAGGTTCCAGGGGATGTAAGCGGAGATGAAGCGTACCCCTGCGGCCCGCGCGGCATCCAGCCGTTCACTCCAGAACGCGGGATCGATCCTGTAGTAGGGCAGCTCACCGGCCCAGAGATGCAGAGGCTTACCGTTGAAGTACAGTGAGTCGGACGAATACTCCAGGCCTCGCTCGTTCGGCAGCGGTGAAGGCGCTGCGGAGGTGGACTGCAGCTCCGGTGACTCCGGCAGCCTCACGACTGGAAAGTTACCCCGTACCTCTTGCTGTTGCCCCCGGCAGGAGGTCTGCATAAGGGATAGGGTAAAGATCAAGGGCAAGATTGGGAAACGCCAGAGCATTAGGAAACCGCTCCTGCGCGACATACAAGTCGCTCGATTCGCTCGGATATCGTGGCTTCTACTGCTGGCGGCTGAGCGCCTCTTTCCACCGTCGCCAGAGAATGAACAGGCCCGCCGCGCCGACAACCATCTGGGCGATGAAAATGTCGACTCCGGAGCTCACGAGATGGGACAAAAAACCCGGAATCCCGTCCCACAACCAGTGCAGCGCCACCGCTGTGAAGTAGGCCGCAAACACCGCCAAGTTGATCCGGAACTTGCGCGCGTAGCTTTCCCGGAACAATACGGCCGCGAATATAGCGGTCCAGGTTCCGTGACCCACGGGTGATAACAGCCCTCTCAACAGCGTCACCCCAACGGAGAGGGACAGGCTGCCCCCGCTGCGCAGGAATGCGCTGAAGGCGTAGCCCATGCTCTCGAATGCGGCAAAGCCCATTCCCGCCGCGACGCCCAGGATGATGCCGTCCAGCTCCGAATCGTGGCGCAACCGGCGGGCTATCAAGAGGACGCCCCAGATCTTGACGAACTCCTCTATCACTCCGACTATCAGAGCCGTTTGGAAGGTCAGGCTGTGGATGAACAGCGGTTCCAGCAGTGAAGCGGCCAGGGTGCCCAATACGCCACCGTAAAAAAAAGTCATGGCCGTGGCCGGCATCTTGACGCTGCTCAGGTGGCGGCGCTCGTAAAAGAAGGATACGTAGGTCACCGGAACCAGAAAGCTGCCTGATATGGTCATGGTAGGAAAAACATTGGGATTGCCGGTAAAAATCAGGATGATCAGACCGGCCACGTAGATCCCGAATCCGATCAGCAGGATCCGCCACCAATAGTGGCGTTGTTTACCCGAACGAGCTCCCCCGGCCTTTGGCATGTTCCGTCCTTTCCATTTCAGGCCTTTATCATAAAACCTAACATCTATTAATATCAAGTTCATGTAAAAGGTCGCAGATCTGAACCACTTGAACAAGGCCAAGTTGATTAGAAGAGGACCCTGGAGGGAGCCAGGGTCCTCTATAGAACTTCAGCGCAGATAGCCGATCAGGATAACCGAGGCGAACAGGACCAGCAGGATTATGAAAAATATGTCCACCGCCTTCCCCATACTCTGTTAGGTGTATATTCGCCCTGATTCCGGATTACCCGTTATCACTGTGGAATTGAAACCAATCCGGTTGTGGTGTGAAGGAGGGTGGTTCAATAGCTAAGAGGTAAGGGCTGGAGTCGAGGAGGACAAGAACTCCTGGCCGGTCA
>CAZPQC010000001.1:0-6452 GCA_964588525.1 uncultured Spirochaetaceae bacterium | reverse complement strand
AATAGCTAAGAGGTAAGGGCTGGAGTCGAGGAGGACAAGAACTCCTGGCCGGTCATGAACTCAACGACAAAATTGGGGTGTGGGACTGAACGGATCGATGCCGCTCACGCTCATAGCTGGACGAATCCCATCTTGATCGCGTACTTGATCAAACCCGCCTTGTTGTGTATCTGGACCTTGTTCATGATGTTGTTGATGTGTACGTGCACCGTGTTGGGGGAGATGTTGAGCTGATAGGCGATCTCTTTTTCCGTCAATCCCTGGCAAACGCGTTTCAGGATTTCGGTTTGTCGGCGGGTCAGGGCTGTATCCAGGGATTGGGGAGCCTTCTCCTGAGGCTCATGGAGGAACTCCTGGGCAAGATATCCGGAGATCTTGGGACTGAAAAAGTATCCTCCGTTGTAAACCTCTTCTATGGCCTTAGTGATTTCCTCCGCCGCCGACTCTTTGAGGATATAGGCGCGGGCACCGGCGCGGATCGCTCGCTCTACCAGGATTTTTTCATCGTACATGCTCAGCAGAACCACCTTCACCGGCCCGAGGCGCTCGTTGAGCCTGGTGATGGTCTCGATTCCGTCCAGTTCGGGCATCTCCAGGTCCAGGACGAACACATCCACAGCCTTGCCCTGAGCTATCTCGAGCACCTCCTTTCCGGTTGCCGCCTCACCGACTATGGCTATGTTCTCCGCCAATCGTTGGATCACCGCTTTGATGCCGTCCCGTACCACGGCATGGTCGTCGGCCAGTATGATTCGTATTTTTCTTGCCATCATATCCTCTATAGCGCTCATGATATACTATACAACCTGAATGCCCGCTGTTTCCATCACTTTTCTTGTTCGGAAATCCCGAGCCGCCGGATGATCTCCCTACAGAAGGCGGGAAGGTCGCCCGGATTGCGGGAAATGATCAGGTTGCCGTCCACGGCGAGCCCCCGATCCACCCACCGGGCGCCGGTGTTCTCCATATCGTCCCGGATCGAGAAGAAGCCGGTTGCGGTTTTGCCTCTCAGAACACCGTCGGTGTCGAGCTCTTCTACCTGAACTGCGAAGGTTGCTTCGATACCTCCGGCGGCAACGACTTCGGGGACAGCGATTGCAGTTTTATATACTCTTGAAAAAGGGTAAGATCACGTCTTGAGCGATTAATCAGCGTGAGGTCTGCATCATGAATGACAGGATCGGTTTTGACAATGAGAAGTATCTGGAGGAGCAGTCCAGGGCGATTCTCGCGCGGGTCGAACAAATCAAGCATAAGCTCTACCTGGAGTTCGGCGGAAAACTCGTCTATGACTTTCATGCCTCCCGAGTTCTGCCCGGCTTCGATCCAAACGTCAAGATGAGACTGCTGCAGAAACTTATAAACAGAGCGGATGTTCTGCTCTGCATCTATGCCGGCGATATCGAGCGCAAGAAAATAAGAGCTGATTTTGGAATCACCTACGACTCCGACGCCCTCAAGCTGATGGACGATCTGGCGGAATGGGGCATCAAGGTGCGGGCCGTCATCATCACACGTTACGAGAATCAAACAGCGGCGAAGGTCTTCAAGAACCGGCTTGAACGACGGGGAGTCAGGGTTTATACCCACAGCTTCACCAAGGGCTACCCGACGGAAGTCGAAGTGGTCGTGAGTGAGGAGGGGTACGGGGCCAACGAGTACATCGAAACCGACAATCCGATCGTTGTTGTCACCGGTCCCGGTCCCAACAGTGGCAAACTGGCTACCTGTCTTTCTCAGCTATATCACGACTACCGTCGCGGCTGGGTTTCCGGATACGCGAAGTTCGAAACCTTTCCCATCTGGAACCTGCCCCTCAAACACCCCGTCAATGTCGCCTACGAAGCAGCTACAGCGGACATAGGTGATTACAACCTGATCGACAGCTTTCATTTGGAGGCCTACAACGAGAGCACGGTGAACTACAACCGGGACATCGATGTTTTTCCGATACTCTCCAGAATACTGGAGAAGATCACCGGAAAACCCTCCTTCTACAAATCGCCGACGGACATGGGTGTGAATCGAGTCGGCTTCGGCATCACCGACGATCAGGTGGTATGTGAGGCGGCGCTCCAGGAGATCATTCGTAGATATTTTCGTTACTCCTGTGAACATGCCATGGGTCTGGTGGAAGGGGAAACGGTCCAACGGATCAAGCTCCTGCTGGAGGATCTGGGAGTCAAACCCGAGGAAAGAACCGTTGTGCCGCTGGCCAGGAAAGCCGCCGAGGAGGGCCGAAAGAAAGGCAAGGGAAGTGAAGGGATCTTCTGCGGGGCTGCGATACAGCTGAAGGATGGAACGGAAATCACAGGCACGAACTCTCCCCTGATGCACGCCGCCTCGAGTCTAATTCTCAATGCGGTCAAACACCTTGCCAATATTCCCGATTCCATCCACCTCCTTCCTCCCAATATCGTCGATTCGCTGGGCCATTTCAAGAAGGATGTCCTGGGGGGTAGAGTCGTCAGCCTCGATCTGGAGGAAACCTTGATTGCGCTCAGCATCAGCACGACGGTGAATCCCGGGGCCCAGGCCGCTGTGGATATGCTGAAAGAACTTCAGGGCTGCGAGGTTCACATGACCCACATACCGACACCGGGAGATGAAGCGGGGCTGAGGAAGCTGGGGGTGAATCTAACCAGCGACCCCGACTTCTCCAGCAAGAAGCTCTTTGCGGGCAGCTTCTAGCGGACCGGTATTTATTCCAGTTCTCCGGTCAGACTCGTACTCAAGCTGCAATTCCTGTAACTGGGAGGGGACAATGCAGGGGGAAAAAACGAACTCCGATCCGGCTGACTTCAGTTGTTAAATAGAAAATAAGGCGAGCGAGAAAGCGGATTTTGGATCAGCAGCCCCAATCGCTTGGTGAAATAAACCGAAATCCAACGGCGGGTCGAATATTGTCCTCTTGACTTATTGTACAATTTTATGTACAAGTAATAATGGCAGGAGGAGAATGCATGAATGCAATAAACTACAGCGAGCTCCGTAGGAACCTGAAGTCAACAATGGATAAAATTATCTCGGACCATGAACCCGTTATAGTAACTAGAAGGAATGGTGGTAACGTGGTCATGGTTGCCTATGAAGATTACGCTGCGATAGAAGAAACATCTTATCTCCTGAGGAGCCCCCAAAATGCAAAACGGCTGAGGGAGAGCATCAAGAGTTATCAGAATGGCTCGGGAAAAGAACAAGAGCTGATCGAGGATGACTAGTGGGAATCATCTTTCATCCCAACGGCTGGGATGACTATCTCTATTGGCAGAGAACCGATAAAAAAATTTTGAAAGAGATCAACTCCATAATTAAGGAAATATCACGGACGCCATATGAAGGCATCGGAAAACCGGAACCATTGAAATTCGACCTAACCGGATTTTGGAGCCGGAGAATAGACCAGGAGCATCGAGTTGTCTATCGGGTGGATAAAGATGAGCTCCATATCCTTGCCTGCAGATATCATTATTGAGGTAGCAAAAGCAGATAAACTCGCGAATGGCAGATAAAGACCGTAAAAAGCCTTGTGGAGATGTCTGGATTTTCTTCCCACTCTCCACAAGGCGAGTGAGCAATGAATACGGAACCAAGAAGCGGGAGACTAAGCGTCGGGCAGACGCCTGGAAGCATTTTGACCCCATGCGGGATGGGCTCTAATCTAACACAAGGTACACAATTGTATCAGCTGGAGAATAAGGGTCTTTGAGTATAATTGGATTCTCTCAGACTTCTTTTCGTGTCATAGACGACCGAATTTCATAGTGATATACTTTTTATGTAGGTTTGATTTGGCTATGTTCAGGGACAGAAAGGGCAAATATGAAGCTCTTCAAGTGAAGCGGTCGTCAAAACTTCTTGTGTACGTCACGGGGGACCGCCCAGGGCTATCTACGCAAATCCATCCGGAAGTACTTGACTTCATTGCTGATCATCTTGATGGAATTACTGGCAAAACGCGGATTCCTCGGATTTCTCTCTTACTCTATACGAGAGGCGGGCAGACAATAGCAGCTTGGAGTATAGCAAATCTGCTACATCAGTTCTGTCAAGAATACGAGGTTATTGTACCGGCAAAAGCTCACAGTGCTGGTACTATAATCTGCCTAGGTGCTTCACGTATCATCATGACGAAGCAGGCAACTCTAAGTCCGATTGACCCAAATTTCAATAGTCCATTGAATCCACCTGTTCCTGGAGCTACTACGCAAACCACAGTTCCCGTTGGCGTTGAAGCCATTAATAGCTTTTTTGAGCTTGCGAAACAACAACTCCGTATAAGGGGTTTCAAGAATATGACGGATGTACTTCTGACTCTAGCTGAGAAAGTTCATCCGCTCGTTCTAGGGGAAACATATAGAGTTCGGAACCAAATTCGAATGCTAGCAACTCGACTACTCTCACGAGAGATGAGTGATAAAAAAAAGGTTAATAAGATAGTGTCTTTTCTGGCAGCTGAATCTGGAAGTCATGATTATACAATTAACAGGCGAGAAGCGGATGAGGACTTGGGTCTTCCGATCGAAAAACCAGATGATGATTTGTATGGTTTGATCAAGTCCATTTACGACGATATCCGAAGTGAATTGGACCTTAACAATCCATACAACCCAAACATGATACTTGGGGATGTAGACCAGCAAGAGTATTCACTACGGCAAGCTCTGATAGAGAGTCTTCCAACCGGAACCCATGTGTTCTGCAAAGAAGGAGTGTTGAGAAGACTTCGGGGTACGGATCAAAGGGGGATGCCTCAGATTCTGATAAATGATCAGTTATCATTCCAAGGATGGAAACATGAACCAGCTTGAATTAGACCGTTGCGACAACTACTACTACGGCGAATCAACTCTGACCCGTGATTCTCAACTTTATACGAATTCGGCCGTTCAAAGCGAGCTCTCAAAAGTGATGGAGAATGCCGTGGTAATTGTAGATCCTACAAGAGACGACCTGCTGGTCCCCTCTGCCGAATTCACATTTCAACCGCTTCGCAGAGTTTCCCCGCCGGCTCCTACTGTGCGTGTAATAAACTCACTTCCCGACGATAGATACGTATTAAGAAAACCGATTGCCGTCACAGTATCATATGAGGCAGAAGAAGTAAAAGCTGAGATACCAGAACTCGAACTATATGCCTTTGCAAATAGAGCAAAGGAAGCTATACATGAAGTCTTGAGGGATTTTGTTGATCTTTGTGACGACTTGCTGGATATTCCTGACGAACAACTTGGTAAGTTCCCGAAACGTTGGAAGAATATATTAGAATCTATGCTCATCCTAGATGGCCGAGAAAATACTTGACTTTCGAGAAAAGGACATCAGACTCGCTATCTTAAATAAAGCCTCGCCACGCAGAATTAACAAGTCAGGGAAACATTGGAAAGGTTACATCTATTGGAGAGATATCCTGATTACAAAAGTCAAAATCCCCAACAATCACGATAGGATTATGAAACACGGCAAATCTCAATACATATGTAGAGATCTGAAACTAGATCCTGGTCAATTCAATTCACTGGTGAACTGTAGCATGACTGGTGCGGACTATTATAACCATCTGGAAGCCCAGAAATAATTTACTCGCCGAATTGGTGATTCCCAGAAGCAGGTGCTACAAACGAACACAAGACCGCTTATGTATCAGGTATTTGTTGATTTGCGATGGAGGAAATCAACAATGTGTTACATGATGAATATGATCCATAAGTGCGGTCTGTTAAGATTGGGTTCTCCGGCCGATCTCCCAGACCAGAAGCCAGTAGGCCAGTGTGAAGACTTTTCTCTTGAGTTTTTCGAAAACCCTTCCCTGTGATATACTGGCTCTGCCACACCCTCAACTGGAAAATCCTCAGTCATCGCGTTTCGGCTGATGTTGGGTGAGGCAAGAGACGCGGTGTGTCGGTGGAACGGCAGCCGTGCAGCTGCGCACAACCTGGTGAAGGCCTCTGGGTACGAGCCGGCAGAAGGCTCTCGACGATCCCATAGAAGCGCTAACGTTCCAGTGGGGCTTGGCCGGCTACCAACCCGAGTTTCTCGAACCCCTCCAGATACTGCCGTACCGTCTTGCGATCGCGTCGCTCATTGGCTGCAATCCGTGACAAGCTTTGTCCCGCCTGCCAGCGCCGATAGATCTCCCACACGTCTCGCTTGCACATCTTTCGATAGCTCATCCTTGGTCTCCTCCTCAGGGAGACACTGTACTCATAAACGTCGGGGTGGGGAATCTTGATGACCCCAGACGCCACTTACCTGGGGATTCTATCCGACCCTGGACAATAAGGGACCTCTAAGCTGTATGCCCCAAGGACGGGGGGAATATAAGTAATATTACTACCGGCTTAATAACGGTTCCGAAAACCAAGGACGGAAAAGATAGGTATGATTCTTACTCATCCGTTGAACCATCCCACCCCATTTCATATACACCAAACACATTTACTCCAACACTA